>DASSPG010000156.1:0-33652 GCA_035699725.1 Candidatus Limnocylindrales bacterium
GCGCTGCCCGCGCTGCCCGCGCCTTCCGCGCCGAGCCGGGCGCGGACCGCCCATGCCTCGGGCTCGAGCCCCATCTCCTCGAAGAGTGCGAGCGCGCGCCGCAGGGTTGCTTCACCCTCCGCCTTCCCGAGCGCGACGAGCGCCTCGCCCCAGCCCCGGAGTACGCGTGCGAGCGACGGCCGCGCCCCGAACTCCTCGAGGATCGCCGCGCTGGCCGCGAAGTCCGCGAGCGCCGCGCTCGGTTCGCCCCGAGTCACGGCCGCCTCGGCGCGCTTCCACAGGATGCCAGCCTCGCCGTAGCGGTTGTCGATCGAGTGCGCGGTTTCGAGCGCCTCCTCCCACGTCCCCGCCGCGGTGTCGTGATCCCCGATGGCCGCCGCGGACGTGCCCAGCCAGGCCTGGAGGCTCGGCCGCCAGAACTTCCGATCGACGATGAGGGCGAGATCCGTGCCGCGCTGCAGGGTGCGCCGGGCATCCTCGAAGCGACCCTCCCGTTGGTAGATGTCGCCGAGGACCCAGGAGCTGGCAACGATGCAGGCCGTCGCGCCGGTCTCCTCGCCCTGAAGGAGGCATGCTTCGGCCATCGGCCGGGCGGTCTCGAGCCGACCCTGCTCGGATCGGAGGATTGCTTCGGCGATGACGGCGTCGAGCTGGGCGATGACATCTCCGCCCTTCGCCAGCTCGCGCGTGTGCTCGGCCGCCGCCTCGGCCCGTTCGAATTCGCCGAGGCGGGCGTAGCCGATCGCCAGCGCCCCGCGGGCGAAGGCCGCGCCGATGAAGTCCTGGCGCTGATCCATGAGCGGTACCGCCTCCTCGAGCGAGGCGACCCCCTCGCGGAGGGGTCCGGCGAAGACCTGCGTCATGCCGACGACTGCGAGCTGGAGCGCGCGGAGGGACGGATCGTGGAGCGCGTCGCCGATCTCCGCCACTCGATCCAGCGATCGGCGCACCGCGGGGTCCGTGCTCCGTTCGCCGAGCTGCATCCGGGCCATTGCGATCCCCAGGTGGATCGGTGCGACTCGCTCGAGGTCGCCGAGCGCTTCGGCGTCGGGCAGGACGCTCTCCAGCGCTCGGACGAGGTCGCCAGTCGGGCGGATGGTCCACCCGGCCCGCACGCCACCCGCCACCACGTCGATCCTCCGTCGACGCACGTCCGGCGTGTCGTCAGGCGACGGCGGCGGGAGGAGCTCTGCGGCCCGGTCGAACGCGGCGAGCGCCTCGACGACCGCATTGCGCTCGAGCGCGTACTGGCCCGCCGACACGAGATAGTCAAGCGCCTTGTCGGTCTCGCCCGCCTCGGCGAAGTGGATCGCGAGGACCGCCGCGAGCTCCTTGGCCCGGTCGGGATAGAGCGCCTCGAGCGACTCGCCGACCGACCGGTGCAGCTCCCGTCGCTCCTGCTTGAGGAGCGACCCGTAGGCGGCGTCCTGGACGAGCCAATGGCGGAAGAGGTACTCGATCTCGGGCATCGAGGCGGCCAGCCGGATGAGGCCCTTCGCCTCGAGCGTGTCGAGCTGTGCGTCGGTCATCGCCGGATCACTCCCGAGCCCCGGCGAGCACGCGCTCGAGGACCCGCACGGGGAACTGCCGCCCGATGACCGATGCCACCCGCAGGCTGCGCTTGGCCGACTCGGGCAGCTGGTCGATGCGGGCGAGGAGGAGCCCGTGGAGCGTCTCGGGAATCTCGACGGTGGCCACCGCAGCCGTGGCGACCCAGTGGTCGCCGCGGCGCTCGATGACACCCCGCTCGATCAGCATCCGGATGACTTCCTCGACGAAGAACGGGTTGCCCTCGGCCCGGGCAAGGATCGCGTCCCGCGCCGACTGGGGCAGCGACTCGATCTCGAGCAGGTTCGCGACGAGGTCGCGGCTCTCGGTCGGGCTGAGCGGTTCGAGGCGGATCTCCGTGACGGACTCCCCGAACGCCTCGCGGGCGGTGCCGAGCAGCCCCCAACCGGCGGAGTCCGTGTCCGCGCGCAGTGCGCCGAGAAACAGGATCGGCAGCTGCGCGGCAAGCGGCAGGAGCTGGGTCACCACGCTGACCGAGGCCGGATCCGCCCAGTGGAGGTCCTCGCAGGCGATGACGAGCGGGCCGCGCCCGGCGAGCGCGCGCAGGAGCCGATGGATCGCGGCGATGTAGCGGCCCTGCATCGTCTCGGGCTCGAGCAGGGCGCGGTCGGCCTCCTCGGGGTGGAGCGGCAGGCTGAGCAGGTGGGCGAGGTACGGGGCGGTGTCCGCGGCCTCGGTGCCGAGGATCGCCTCGAGGTTGCGATCGAGGAGGCCCCGGGCCTCGTCGTCCGGCCGGCCGAACGGCACGTCGAGCGCCGAGCGAACGAGATCGAGGACGAGGTGATAGGGCAGGTTGCGACCGTACGAGACGCACTTGGCCTCGAGCCAGGTCGTCGTCCGTCCGCCGCCGACGCTGGTCGAGGCGGACGAGGCACCGGGTTCCCCACTGGCCACGTTGCGGAATTCGGCGAGGAGGCGGCTCTTGCCGATGCCCGGTTCACCGACGACGAAGGCGATCCGCCCGCGACCGGTCCGGATGACGTCGTGGAGCGCGCCCAGCGTCTCAAGGTGCTCGCTGCGGCCGATCATCGGGCTGTCGATCCCGACTCGCTCGAGGCCGCGCCGGCGGCCGGGGACGGCCTTCGCGCCGATGACCCGCCGGGCATGGACCGGCCCGGCCTTGCCCTTGACCGCGATCTCGCCGAGATCCTCCGTGTCGAACGCGTCGGCGACGAGCCGGTGCGTGCTGTCCGTGATGAGCACGGTGCCCGGCTCGGCGGCGGCCTGCATCCGGGCGGCGACGTTCATCGTGTCGCCGAGAGCGGTGTACTCGTAGCGGAGGTCCGTCCCGAGGTTGCCGACGACGACCGGTCCGCTGTTGATCCCGGCGCGGATCCTGAAGTCGATCCCGTGGGTGGAGCGGAGCTGGCGGGCGAACTCGTCGACGGCGGCCATCATGTCGAGGGCGGCCCGGACGGCGCGGTCGGGATCGTCCTCGTGGGCGACGGGGGCCCCGAAGAACGCGACCAGCGCGTCGCCCTGGAGCTGGGCGATCGTGCCCTCGTAGCGGAAGACGGCCTTCGACATCTCGTCGAAGGCCTCGTTCATCAGCGCGGTCCAGTCCTCGGGATCCATCCGCTCGGCGAGGGCGGTCGAGCCGACGACGTCGGCAAAGAGGGCGGTGACCGGCTTGCGCTCGCCGGTCAGCTTGGCCGCCCGCATCTTCTCGATCAGGGGCGACGGCGCGGCGGCCGCCAGCCTGGCCTGGAGCGCCTGATCGGCGTCGCTCGCGACCTCGAGGCCCTGGCCGCAGGACGAACAGAAGCGGGCGTCGGGCGCGACCTCTGCCGCGCAGCGGGTGCAGGTCGGTGACGCGGGCTCGACGATCATCGGCTCGCCATCTTACCGCTGCCACCCGGCGATTCCCAGATCGCGATGACGCGCCCCCGGCCTGCGACCACCATCGGCCGGTCGTCTGCTACCGTGTCCCGACGATCGGCCGGGGAGGATGCGGGAGGAACGCCATGCGCAGCCGCTCACTGTTGTCGAAGCTCACCGTCGGAGCCGTCGCGGTCCTGGTCGGAGCGGGGATCGTGTCGGCCGCTCCACCGGTCTCCGACGGGGCGGTCGACCACGCCGACGGAGCCCGCGACGCTCATCAGCACGGCGAGACCGCGGGTCACCTCCATCCGGAGGGCACGAGCAGCGCCGTGGAGCTGGTCAGCTCGCTCCGGCTGAAGAACGCCGTCCCGGAGAAGATCGCCGACGTCGGCGTCCACGACGGATACGCCTACCTCGCTGCGTGGGGGGTGGCGACCTGCAAGTACAACGGCGTGCACGTCGTGGACATCAGGAACCCGGCCCGGCCGAAGGAAGTCGCCTTCATCGTCTCCAAGGAAGGCAGCTATCCGGGCGAGGGCGTCCAGGCCCTGCGCATCGATACGGCCGCCTTCGCAGGCGACATCCTTGTCACCAACAACGAGAAGTGCAAGGAGCCGGCCGGCTTCGGGGGCATGAACATCTACGACATCACCCGGCCGACCGCGCCGACGCCGCTGGCCGAGGGCTTCGGCGATGCGACCGTACCCGGTTCCGGCAAGAAGGCCGCCAACGAGATCCACAGCGTGTTCGCGTGGGACGCGGGCGACCGCGCCTATGCGGTGATGGTCGACAACGAGGAGGCGCTCGACGTCGACATCGTGGACATCAGCGACCCGCGCAAGCCGGCCTTCATCGCCGAGTACGACCTGGCCGACGAGTTCCCGCAGATCCTGCAGGCGGCCCCGGACAACCTCCACGAGGTCTTCCTGCACGACATGGTCGTCAAGGAGATCGACGGCCGGCAGATCATGCTCCTGTCCTACTGGGACGCGGGCTACGTCGCGCTCGACGTCACCGACCCTCTGGCCCCGAGCTACGTCGGCGACACGGACTTCACGGACCCGGATCCGGAGGCGCTCGAGAGCGGCTGGACCGTCGCCCCGGAGGGCAACGGCCACCAGTCCGAGGTGACGCGCGACGACCGGTACCTGATCGGCGCGGACGAGGACTTCTCGCCGCTGGCGGTCCTCGGTCGCAACCTCGACGACGGGACCGACCTCACGGTCACCCAGGGCAGCGACACCAGGCTGCTCCTCGATGCGCAGGTCGTCGAGGGCCCCGGCGTCTTCGTCGGCCGGGCGTGCAACGGCGACGCGGCCGTTCCCGCGGGCGGCGCCGGCGTCCAGGTTGCGGTCGTCGAGCGCGGTCTCTGCACGTTCTCGGAGAAGGTCGCCAACGTGATCGCAGCCGGCGGCTACGAGGCCGTCCTGATCTTCAATCGGGTCGGGACGGACGGCGGCTGTGACGGCACCCTGGGCATGACCGTCGAGGGCGACATCGTGACCGTCGGCGTCGCGCCGCGGGGCGAGGGCTTCGCCATCTTCGACCAGGCCTACGACGACGCCGCCTGCCTGGACGGCACCGGTCCGGCTCGGCTGGCGGTCGCGCTCGGGACGGTCGGCGACACCCTGCGCCTCACCGGCCGGTTCGACGGCTGGGGGTACGTCCACCTGTTCGACTATGGCTCGGGCAAGATGGCCGAGCTGGACACGTTCGCGCTGCCGGAGGCGCACGACCAGGCCTACGTCCGCGGGTTCGGCGACCTGTCGGTGCACGAGGTGGCCACCTCGCACGTGCGCGACGACCTGGCCTACCTGTCCTACTACTCCGGGGGCTTCCGCGTCCTCAAGATCACCGACGACGAGAAGCTGGCCGAGGTCGGTCACTTCATCGACGTCGGCGGCAACAACTTCTGGGGCGTCCAGGTGTTCCAGAGTGGCGGGGTGGAGTACGTGGCCGCGAGCGACCGCGATTCCGGCCTGTACATCTTCCGGTACACCGGCTCGGAGTAGGCCGGGCTGCGCATCGAGACGATGAGCGAACGCGGAGGCCGCCCGGTGGTCGGCCTCCGCGCCATCGCGGGCACGGCGCAGGGCCGGCCCGGCGCCTCGTGCTACAGTCGAGGTCCGGTGCGGGAGTAGCTCAGTTGGCAGAGCGGCAGCCTTCCAAGCTGCATGTCGCGAGTTCGAACCTCGTCTCCCGCTCCATCCCTCCGTCCCCGGACCCCTCCGACCCGGCCGGTGCCGACCGGGACGCCTCCATCCGTGCCACGTCCGCCCGCCTCCGGGCTGCCCTCGCGAGCGCGATCCGCGCCGAACCGGGCCTCGCCGAGGCCGCGGCCGAGCTGTCCGCCGGCTACCGCGCCGGGGGCCCGATCGTGGACCCGCGCGGGTTCGTCGGCCACCCGACGACCGCCCGGGCCTATGCGGCCGCCCGCATGCCTGCCACGTATGCCGCGGTCGCCCGGGCCGCGCTCGAAGGTGCGCGGAGCCTGCCCGGATTCGCGCCGCGGAGCCTCCTCGACGCGGGCGCGGGTACGGGTGCGGCGACCTGGGCGGCCGGGGCGGTATGGCCGAGCCTGGACGACGTCGCCCTCGTGGAGCGCGAGCCGGCGATGGTGGAGCTCGGTCGACGGCTCGTGGCCTCCGCGTCCGCCTCCATCTCGGCCGGCCCACCAGGCGCACTCGGAGGCGCGCGCTGGTTGTCGGCCGACCTGGCGTCGGCGGACAGCCTGCCCGTCGCCGACCTGGTCGTCGCGACCTACCTCCTGGGCGAGCTCGACGAGTCCGCTCGATCCGGCGTCGTCGATCGGCTGTGGGCGGCGACCAGGGGCGCGGTCCTCCTCGTCGAGCCCGGCAGCCGCGCCGGGTACGAACGCATCCTCGCGGCGCGCGATCGGATCATGACGGCCGGCGGCCTCGTCGCCGCTCCGTGCCCCGGCAACGTTCCGTGCCCGATTCGGGAGCCCGCGTGGTGCCACTTCCTCGCCCGCCTCGACCGGAGCCCGCTCCAGCGTCGCACCAAGCGTGCCGAGCGGTCGTGGGAGGACGAGCCGTACGCCTACGTCGTCGTCGTCCGGCCCGCGCGCGCTGCCGACTTCGGCCTGCGCCCGGCGCCGCGCCTCGTCCTCGGTCGACCACGCCGCCGCCCGGGCCGGGTCGAGCTGCGCGTCTGCGCCGACGGGCGGATCGACACGGTCGTCCGAAGCCGGCGCGACGGCGCCGCCTACCGAGCCGCCGTGGATCTCGCGTGGGGCGACCGCCACGAGGATCCAGGGGATGTCGGCGAGCGCGACGTCCGGGCGCGACCACGCGTCAGCGGATGACGGCGGCGAGGTCCTCTCCGCCACGCCAGCTGCCCGGCTGCTCCGCGCGGAGCCGTCGTGCCTCGGCCCGCATCGTCCGGCACGCCGCCGGTTGCAGCTCGCGCACGGTGGCGCTTGCCTCGAACCGCCGGACGGCGTCGGACACGAATGCCGCGTAGAGCGTCACGGCGTCGGCCTCCGTGGTGATCCGCTCGAACCCCGGCACGAGATCCACCGCGAGCAGGAGCCGGCCGAAGAAGGCGCCAAGGTGATCGGCGCAGACGTCGAGGACCTGTGAATGGCCGCCGCGTCGGAGGATCGGGGCAGGGGACTGGAAGACGACGATCGCCGTCTCGCCCACGAGCGCACCACGGACGCGTCCGCCGAACGTCAGGAACTCGTTGCTGACACCGAGACGATCGACGATCCGGATCAACCCCCATGAGAACCGCTCGTCGATCGGCCAGTGGGTCCCGCGAACCAGGGTCCGTCGCGTCCCGCGCCCGTCGCGGCTGACCCAGTACTGGACGACCTCGGGATCGAAGTGGCGGAGGGTCGGCCTCGCCCGCAGCCCGACAAGCAGGTAGGCCGGACCGGCGCGGTCCGGAAGGTCGGAATTGGCGAGGAAGCCGAGGTTCGCGAGATACCGGTCCGCGGCGATCGGCCCGTCCCAGGGGGGCGGTGACGCGACCGGCATCGGCCTACTCGGGCTTCGCCGACTCACCCGCATCCCGAGCCGCCGGCTGGACGTCCGACCCGGTCAGGACGGGGAACAGCACGTCCTCCTCGAGCTCAAGGTGGGCACGGAGGAGCGCCTCGAGGGCCACGAGATCGACGAGCGCCCGCGTCGGCCGGCCTCGACGGGCCTGGTCCGGGAGGGGCATCCAGGCCGCCTCGAGCCGGGCGATCCGCGCGCGCATCTGCTGGTGCGACAGCCTCGCGGCGCGCGTTGCCCACGGCGTCCCTGCCCGGGCGTCGACCTCGGGATACAGCGCCGCTTCCTCCCACGCAAAGTGAGGTTCCAGGATGGAGTGGAGCCAGCCCAGGACTTCTCGCGTCCGGGCCGTCGGGACCGGCGTGCGCCCCTGCCCAAGGCTCTCGGTCAGCTCGGAGATCCGGCTGATCCCCCGGCCCAGGTCGCGATGCTCGCTTTCGGCGAACGCCCAGACCACATCGTCGCCGACCTGTGTGCTCATCATCGAGGGCCTCCCGTTCGTGACGCTGTCGCCCAGCGTCATCGTCGGCCGGATCCGGCCCCGATGACAGGGCCCTCCGTCGTGAATCCCCGGGCCCGATGGCTCGCCCACCCTCGTCCGATCGCACCGAGGCGGCTGCGGGTGGACAGCCATGCCCGCCCCGTGCACCGCCAGACGGTCGGACCGGCGCCAATGGTCGGAACGATGCGAATGAACGGCGCAAAACTGTAATGCCGATGCAACGCGGACGCGGGTCCCGTAACCTGTCACCCATTCGGATGATGTGCCAGACGCACGCGATCCGCGAAGATCACCCGGGCCCCCCGATCAAGTCGATCCGTCACGATCTCGATGCCCCGGATGCCATGAACCAGCTGCGCCGCCTCTCCGTCACCGTCCGCCGCCTCGGCGCGACCACCCGCGCCGACATCCGACGCCGCCCCCGACCGTACGCGGCCGCCGGCCTGCTGTCGGTGTTGGTGGCGTTGCTCGTCGGCGGACAGCTGATCCTGCTGAGTGCCGGCCCCGCCGCGACGCAGCCCCAGTCCGGTCCGTCGTTCACGACTCGGGACGGCTGGACCCTCGCCGAGCTGGAGCGCCACGTCGCCGCCGGCGAGGTGGAGGCGATCACCGCCCGCCCGCCCACCGCCGAGCAGCCGGCCGGCGAGGTCCTGGCGCGACTGCAGGACGGCCGGATCGTCACCGTCGATCTGTCGGTCGGCGCGAGCGACGCCGTCGCCGCCCTCACGTCGCTCGGCTACGGCCGGCTCCTCACGAGCGAGGCGCTCGCGATCGTCCGCCCACCGCTCGCCCCGAATCAGACGCCCGGCGTCCTGGGCGCCGTCCTGCCCGTCGCCCTCCTCGTCGTGATGATGGCGTTCGTCTGGCGCCTCTCGCGCCGGAGCGGCTCGAGCGGCCGCGAGAGCAGGACGACGTTCATGACGATCCTCCCGCCCGATCCCCAGTCGACGGGCAGCTCCTCGGCCGCCGACGGTGGCTCGACCGTCGTGCCCGTCTCCCTGGCCGACGTGGCCGGCTGCGACGAGGCCAAGTTCGAGCTGACCGAGGCGATCGAGTTCCTCAAGACCCCCGAACGCTTCCGCCGCCTTGGCGCCCACATCCCGCGCGGGATCATGCTCTACGGCCCGCCCGGCACGGGCAAGACGATGCTCGCGCGAGCCGTGGCGGCCGAGGCAGGCGTGCCGTTCCACTACGCGTCGGGCTCCGAATTCGTCGAGAAGTACGTGGGCGTCGGTGCCAAGCGGATCCGTGACCTGTTCGCCCAGGCCCGCAAGCTCGGGCGCGGCGTCATCTTCTTCGACGAGTTCGACGCGATCGGCAAGGCCCGCGGCGGCCCGAACAGCCACGAGGAGCGGGAGCAGACGCTCAACCAGCTCCTCGTCGAACTCGACGGGTTCTCCACCACGGACGACGTGATCGTCATCGCCGCCACGAACCGCCTCGACACGCTCGACTCCGCGGTCCTCCGGCCGGGCCGCTTCAACCGCAAGATCCACGTCGGGATGCCGGACGTGAAGGGTCGCCTCGCGATCCTCGAAGTCCATGCCCGGAACAAGCCGCTGGCCGAGTCGACCGATCTCGGCGAGCTCGCTCGCAAGACGTACGGGTTCTCGGGGGCGATGCTCGCCGACCTGCTCAACGAGGCCGCGATCATGACCGCCCGCCGCGCCGGCGAGGCGATCGACGACGCCGACCTCCATGGCGGCTGGCTGAAGGTCGCGGTCGGCACGTCCCGGCGGCGTTCGATGGACGAGCGGGAACGCTCGATCATCGCCGCCCACGAGGTCGGCCACGCGATCTGCGGCAAGGTCCACGGCGACAAGCGCAAGGTGGAGGAGATCTCGCTGTTCGCCCATGGGGAGGCGCTCGGCGTCACGGTCAGCAGCCAGGAGGACAACGATCTCCCGTCCGAATCGGACCTGCGCGCCCGCCTCGTCGCCCTGATGGGCGGTCGGGCGGCCGAGGAGATCCTCTTCCACGAGGTAACGGGCGGCGCCGCGAACGACTTCGAGGCGGCCAACCGGATCGCGACGTCCATGGTCACGAAGTGGGGCATGGGCGGCGATCCCGAGGCCGCCGATCCGGGTGTCTCCGGGCGCGGCGTGCTGTCCTTCTTCGTCCCGACCGGCGGCCGCTCGCTGCCGTCGGAGATCCAGCCGGCCGCCACGCGGGCGATCCGGGCGATCCTCGACGAGGCGTACGCCGAGGCCAGCCGGACGCTCGTCGGCCACCTCGAGACCCTCCGCCGCCTGGCCGCCTACCTCGTCGAGCACGAGCGGGTCGATGGCGCCACCTTCGACGAGCTGTTCGACGGGACCCGCCACGTCCCGACCGCGGGCGACGAGTGGCGCGCCGCCACGAGCCGTCCCCGCGCCTGGGGCGACGTGGTGGACCTGGCCGGACGCCGCCAGCGGCGAGAGCCGGACGGCGTCTCGTTGGCAGCGACGGGTCGCGTCGCCGATCAGCCGGCCGTCGTGGTGGCCGCCGCGACAACCGGCGCTTCGCAGCCGGCGTCGCCCGGAGCCCACCCGGGCCCGACCGTCGATGTCGCGGCAGCGATCGCCGACCTGGCCCACCCGGGTCCCTCGGCCGCGGCATTCGGCGCGGTGCCCACCGCGCAGGGTTCGCGCCCCGCGTTCCGAGCCACACGCCCCGAACGGCTCCGCCAGTCTGCCGCGCGCCGCGTCCGACGCGTGGCGGCAGGCTGGCTGCGCCGGGCCGAGCAGCGCCTGCGACCGGTCGAGCTCGAGGCCGACCGCTCCTGAGCACGACGGGCACCGGGCCGGTCCCGGGGCGGCCCGTCGCGCGTCATCCATCCGGACCACCCGGGCCCGGACCAACGAGCCGTTCGGGTCATCGGGGTTCTCCACCTTTTGGGTCGTGGATCGCGGTCTGGCGGCGCGTCACGATCGGGACCGCCGTTCCCGTTCGCCACCCATCACCTCAGCCCAGGAGACGAATGCACGCCCTCGTGATCGGATCGTCCGCCGACGATCCCGTGCTGCCCGCCGACAACGGGAAGCAGCCATGCCTCGTCGTCCACGGCGCGGAGGGCTCGTCGCTCCGAGCCACCCCGACGGCCCTGGTCGTGTGTCCCAGCACGATCACGGCCGGGCCCGATCCGAAGCCGGAGCGGACGTGGCCGTACGACCAGTTGAGCGCGGTCCGGCTCGATGAGCGCGGGCCCCTGGCCGTGATCCGGGGCACGATCCGGGCGACCGGGGCAGAGCTCCCGATGCTGCTCGTGGAAGGCCCGCAGCTGGCGGCGGCCCGCCACGCGCTCGAGGTCCTCGGCAACCTGATCGATCGTTCGACGCACGAGGATGACCCAGCATGAAGCTCTTCGGCATGGCACGCGAGCGACGCGACGAGGTCGCGAGCGGGCCGGTGTGCCTCCAATGCGGCATGGTCGCAGCCGGCGGCCAGGTCACGTTCTGCCGGCGCTGCGGGCTGCCGATCGGGCAGGCCCCACGCACGACCGCTGTCCTCCCCACCTGTCCGATCTGCTACGCGTCGGTCGGCGACGACGGCCGGCTGCCTTCGCATCGCCGGGAGCGCGGCCGGGTCGACCTGGTCGCCCACATGACCGAGCACGACGACTTCCCGGTCGGCGACGACGACTACCTCGAATCCCTCCGCTCGGGCGACCTCATCCGGATCGGCCGTTGGCAGGCCCCGTTCGAGCTCGTCCGGCGCTACCTCGTGACCGGCGCGATCGACGGCGGCTGGGGCCGCGCCTACCAGCACTCCGCGGTCGTCACCGCGATGGCCCAGATCAAGCGCTGGGGCGCGGACGCCGAGGTCTTCGGCGACCAGGAGGAGTGGCGTGCCGCGCGCCGGACCGTGAGCGACCTGATGGAGCGCTATCACCGCGGACGATTCGCCTCGCGCTGAGCATCGCTGGGACGCATCCGAGCGTCTCGTCGAACGACGTCCGGCGGAGGCGAACCGGCCAGCCTGACGGCGAGCCGGACCGGTACCCTTCGCCCCGTGACCCTGATCGCGACGACGGACCTGACCAAGCGCTACGGCTCGTCCGTCACCGCGCTCGACGGGCTGACCGTCGAGATCGAGCCCGGGATCGTCGGGCTCGTCGGCTCGAACGGGGCCGGCAAGAGCACGCTCCTGAAGATCCTCCTCGGCCTGATCGACGCGACGTCCGGCTCGGCGAGGGTCTTCGACCTCGACGTCGCGACTCGCGGGATCGCGATCCGCGAGCTCGTCGGCTACATGCCGGAGCACGACTGCCTGCCGCCGGACATGAGCGCGACCGACGTCGTGTCGCACCTCGCCCTGATCTCGGGCCTGCCCCGGACCGCCGCCCGCGAGCGGACCGCCGAGGTCCTCCGCCATGTCGGGCTGTACGAGGAGCGCTACCGCGCGATCGGCGGCTACTCGACCGGGATGAAGCAGCGGGTCAAGCTCGCCCAGGCGCTCGTCCACGATCCGCGGCTCCTCCTCCTCGACGAGCCGACGAACGGGCTCGACCCGGCCGGACGCGACGAGATGCTCGAGCTGATCCGGCGGACGGGCAACGAGTTCGGGATCGCGGTGATCGTCGCATCGCACCTGCTCGGCGAGATCGAGCGGGTCTGCGACCACCTCGTCGCGATCGAGGGCGGCAAGCTGCTCCGGTCGGCCCCGCTCGGCTCGTTCACGAAGCGGACGGGGACCCTCGCGGTCGACGTCGAGGACGGCCGTGACGCGCTGGCCCGGCGCCTGGCCGAGCGCGGCCTGCGGGTCGCGATCGACGGGTCGTCGATCCTGGTGGACCTGGTCGACGAGGGCCCGTACGACCTCGTGCGCGACACGGTCGTGGACCTCGGACTACCGCTGATCCGGATGGAGCAGCGCCGCCACCGGTTGGAGGACCTGTTCCGCGACGCACCCGCCGGCGTCCCCGTCGTGATCGAGACCGGTCCGTCGTCCGAGCCTGACGCGGCCACGGAGCCGGCGCCGTGACCGCGCCGCCCGTGACCCGCGGCGGGAGCATCTACGACCTCGGCTACCGGAGCTACGAGGGTCCGCGGCTCGGTCGCGGTCACGCCGTCCGCTCGCTGGCGATCCACAGCTTCCGGACGACGTTCGGTCTCGGCCGCGGCGGTCGTGCCAAGGTGGCTCCGATCATCTTCGGCGCGCTCACGGTCCTGCCCGCCGTCCTGGTCGTCGGGGTCCTCGCGATCGTCGCCCGACTCGGCGTCGGCCGCCAGGTGGACGGCCTGGGGCTGATCGGATTCGACACGTACTTCAGCTCGGTCTCGGTGATCATCGCCCTGTTCTGCGCGGCCCAGGCCCCGGAGCTCTTCGGCCGCGACCAGCGCCACGGAGTCCTGGCCCTCTACTTCGCGCGGGCCCTGCGCCGCCCCGACTACGCCCTCGCCCGGCTCGCGGGCTTCTGCCTCGCGGTGTTCGTGCTCCTGGTGATCCCGATGACGATCCTGTTCCTCGGCCGGGTCCTGCTGTCCGAGGACCTCGTGGCGGCGCTCGGCGAGAACCTGCCCACCGTGCCGCCGGTGGTCGCCCAGGCGGCGACGATCTCCGCCCTGCTCGGCAGCCTGTCGATGGCGGTCTCGGCGTGGACGCCGCGGCGGGCCTACGCCACGGCCGCGATCGTGGCGCTGTTCGTCCTGCCGGGGCTGATCGCCGGGATCGTGATCGAGATCGGCTCCGGTGCGATCGGGACGGCGCTCGTCCTGCTCAGCCCCAACACGATCCTCGACGGCACGAACGCCTTCTACTTCGACGCCCCGCTCGACACGTTCTTCTTCTTCGACCTGCCGACGTGGACGTTCGTGGCCAGCGCGCTGGCCGAGATCGCCCTGATCGTGGTCCTCGTCCTGCGCCGGTTCACGCGGATCACGACGTGACGACCGCGGAACGCGCCCAGCCGATCGTCGTCGAGCGGGTGTCGCGCTGGTACGGCAACGTCGTGGCGGTCAACGACATCAGCTTCTCGCTGGGGGCCGGGATCACCGGCCTCCTCGGGCCGAACGGGGCCGGCAAGTCGACGCTCCTGCATCTCCTCGCCGGGCTCCTGCGACCGTCGTCCGGCCGCGTCCTGATCGACGGCCGTCCCGCCTGGCGCCAGCCCGCGATCTACCGCCAGGTCGGGCTCGTGCCCGAGCGCGAGGCGGTCCACGGGTTCCTGACGGGCCGCCAGTTCGTGGAGATCGCGGCCCGCCTCCAGGGACTCGCCGACCCGGCCCGGGCCGCCGCGCGGGCCGTGGCCACCGTCGATCTCGAGGGCGCGGCGCACCGCGCGGTCGGGACGTACTCGAAGGGGATGCGCCAACGGATCAAGATCGCCGCCGCGCTGGTCCACGAGCCGCCGATCCTGCTCCTCGACGAGCCGTTCAACGGGATGGACCCGCGTCAGCGGCTGCACATGATGGACCTCCTCCGGACGATGGCCGCCGATGGCCGGACGATCCTGTTCTCGTCCCACATCCTCGAGGAGGTGGAGCGGCTGGCCGACGGGATCCTCGTCATCCACGCGGGGCGCCTGGCCGCGGCCGGCGACTATCGCGAGATCCGGAAGCTGATGACGGACCGGCCGCACACGTTCCGGGTCCGCTCGTCCGACGATCGCCGGCTCGCATCGGCATTCCTCGCCGAGCCCGCCGTGTTCGCCGCCGAGCTGCGCGACGAGCGCCTGACCGTCCGCGTGTCCGAGTTCTCCGGGTTCACCGCGATCGTCGCGCGGGTCGCGCGCGACGCCGACGTCCGGCTCTTCGAGGTCGCGCCCACCGACGACTCGCTCGAGAGCGTGTTCGAGTACCTGGTGAGCCGGCGATGAACCTCGGCTCGGTGATGACGACGATCGCGTCGATGACGGTCCGGGCGCTGCTCGGCCGGCGCCGGACGCTGCTGATGCTGCTCCTGGCCGGGGCCCCGGTGCTCCTCGGGCTGCTCGTCCAGCTGGGCAACGGGCCGCGGCCGCGGACCCTCGTCCCATCGCTCGAGGGGCTGCTGATCACGAGCGTCCTGCCGCTCGTCGCGCTCGTCTTCGGGACGGCGGCGCTCGGCAGCGAGCTGGACGACGGGACGGCGGTCCACGTCCTCACGAAGCCCATTCCCCGCTGGTCGATCGTCCTGCCCAAGGTCGCCGTGGCCGGCGGGCTGACCGCCGGGCTGCTCGTCCCCTCGACGCTCCTGGCCGGGATCCTGCTCGGCGGCACCGCGAGCCGCGAGCTGTCGATTACGGTCGCGTTCGCCGTGGCGGTGCTCATCGGGTCGATCGTGTACGTCGCGATCTTCGTCGCCTTGAGCGCGGCGACGAGCCGCGGCCTCGTGATCGGGCTCGGCTACTCGCTGCTCTGGGAGGGTCTCCTGTCCGGCGCCCTTCCCGGCACGCAGCTGTTCAGCGTCCGTGAGTACCTCCGCGGGATCGTGGCGACCCTCGCTCCTCCCGGCACCCTCGAGTCGGTCGTGGGAGGCCAGGGGTTCGTCCTTGCCGTGGCCGCGACCGTGATCGTGACCACCCTGGCCTCGATGCGTCTCGCCCGCTACGAGATCCGTGCCGCCGAGTAGGACCAACGGGTCGTTTCGGGGTGCCGCGCCACGCGCGACGATGCGCCCACGATGCCTGTCGAGCTCATCGCCTTCACCGCCGATCGCCGGATCAGCGGCACCATCCCCCTCGCCGACGACCGCCTGAGCGACATGCTCAACTCCGTGCCCCGGGTCGTCGTCCGGAACGCGCTGGTCGAGGACCTCGTGGATGGCCGGCCGCCGCAGACGTCGGACCTCACGATCGCGGTGGGGTCGATCGTCGCCGTCCTCGTCGCGGGCCGGCGCGGCGTCGAGAATCGCCGCCGCCGGACCGAGGTTCACCGCGCCCGGATCGGGCTGACCCGGTTCGTCGTCTCGGGGATGCTCCACGTGCCGGTCGGAACGCAGCTGCAGCTCGCTTCGAGCGATCCCGCCGTGGTCCTCGCGGGACGGGACATCCTCGTCCCGCTGACCGACGCCTCGATCAGCTACGACAAGGCGGACGAGCCGACGACCGAGCGGTTCGAGACGATCCTGGTGAACCGTGCCCTCGCGACGTGGATCGACCTCGACGACGCGGCCGGGGGCGACGACGATGGCGACCTGGTTGCGACTCGCCAGCGGGTGTATCACGCGGCGATGGCCAGGGACCTGACTGGCGCGGGCTGAGCGCCGGGCCCGAGGCCGCCGTCGTCAGTCGCCGCTCGGGACGCCCATCACGCTGAACCCGCCGTCCACGTAGATCACCTCGCCCGTCACCGCCGACGACAGGTCCGAGGCGAGGTACAGGGCGGTCTTGCCGACATCCTCGGGGGTGATGTTCGCCCGGAGCGGCGCCGTGTCCACGAACCCGCGGTACATGTCCTTGAAGCCGCCGATCCCGGCCGCGGCCAGCGTCCGGATCGGGCCGGCGCTGATCGCGTTGACCCGGATCCCGTCCGGTCCCAGGTCGGCGGCGAGGTACCGGACCGACGCCTCGAGCGCGGCCTTCGCGACGCCCATGACGTTGTAGTTCGCGACGACCTTCTCAGCACCGTAGTAGGTCAGGGTCAGGACCGACGAGCCGCGCCGCAGGTGGGGGAGGGCCGCCCTGGTGAGCGCGACGAGCGAATAGGCGGACACGTCGTGGGCGAGCGCGAAGCCGTCGCGCGACGTGTCGACGAACCGCCCGGTCAGGTCCTCGCGCTTCGCGAACGCGAGGGCGTGGACGAGGATGTCGAGCCCGTCGTGGGTCTCGCCCCAGCGGGCGAAGACCCGCTCGATGTCGGCGTCGTTCTGGACGTCGCACGGCTCGACGAACGTCGCGCCGATCGAGTCCGCCAGCGGCTTGACCCGCTTCGCGATGAGCGACTCGATCGACGAGAAGCCGACCTCGGCGCCGGCCGCATGGAGCGCCTGCGCGATCCCCCACGCGATCGAGTGGTCGTTCGCGACGCCGAAGATGAGCGCCGTCTTCCCGTCGAGCAGTCCCATGTCACCTCCGCGGCCGCGTCCGCGGCGTCTCGGGGGAGGATAGCCGGGTGGCGGCTCGCCGCGGCGGGCGCGCGCCCGCCGGACTACGGCGCCTGCGTCACCCGGACGTCGTCGAAGCCCGCTTCGACGATCCCGTTGACCCCGGTGTCGGTGGCCGAGAACCGCAGCCGCACCGTCTTGCCGGCCCAGGCGTCGAGGCCAATCGACGCCAGCCGCCAGGCGCCGTCGCGCTGGACGCCGCCGCGTGCGCCCGCGACGGTCGTCGCCGTCGAGGTCGCGACGTCGATGACCTCCACGCGAAACTCGTCGCCGTAGACCGATGTCGTGTCCGTCGCGAACGTCCAGCGGAACTGGAGCTTCTGGCCGGCCCGCGGCGACAGGGTGATCACGGGCGAGGTCACGCTCGTCCGGCCGCCGTCGAGATCGTTGGCGGCGGCGCTGGTCCCCGCGGCCACGCCCGTGAAGAAGCCCATCCGCCCGGACACCGCCCGGCCGACCTGCATCGGGCCGGCCGCGATCGAGGTGGGCTGGGGGACGCCGCGCTGCCAGGCACCCGCCGTGGCGGTGTCGGTGGCGTCCGCGTTGATGCGCCAGCCGCGGGCGACCTCGAGGTCGTCGTCGTAGGCGCCGCAGCGCGCCACTCGCGTCGCCGCGCCGAGCACGGCGAGAGGACACCACGCCCGCTCGATCAGGTACAGGACCGCTTCCTTGTTACGCCCGGTCTCGGACGCGATCAGCGCGTCGTCGGGATAGTCGCGGGTCGACAGCTCGAACGTATACGAGAAGATCCGGTACACGCCGTACTCGTAGTCGCGGGTCGTCCCGCTCGTGACGTAGAGATCGCTCGCCTGCTCCGGCCGGTAGCCGTTCGTCGAGGCCATCTTCCGGCCGATGACCACGAGCGCGTTGTGATCGTCGACGGTCATGTCGACCGGGATGTCGGTGTAGGTGTAGCCGTACGGCCACATCACGAGCCGGCCGTACTCGTGGAACGTGATCGCGGTCCGGATCTGCTGGCGGCCGTTGACCACGCGCGAGGCGAGGAAGTCGCGGACGTTGCGGGCCTCGGGGGTCGAGAAGGCGTACGGCCCGCGGTACGTGATCGCCGCGGGGTTGCTGCTCGTCCGGCCACCGCCGCCCCAGCGATAGCCGAAGTTGCGGTTCACGTCGGTACCGATGTAGGTCGTGCCCGTGTTCGGCTGGCGGTTCTTGCGCCAGTAGTGGAAGCGCCCGCCGGCGATGTCGTACTCGGCTCCGTCCGGGTTGACGGTCGGGATGATCCAGACCTCGCGGCTGTTGACGATGTTCGTGATCCGCGTGTCGCTGCCGTAGCCGTCGGCCAGCCAGCGCATGATCCTGACCGCCATCTCGACGCCCATGTGCTCGTCGGCGTGCGTGCCGCCGTCGAACAGGACCTCGGGCTCGTTCTCGTCGAGCGCGACGTTGTCCGAGATCTTGACCGCCCAGATTGTGCGGCCCTGGTAGCTCGTGCCGATCGCCTGCTTGCTGGCAATCGTCGGGTGGGCGGCGACGACGGCATTCACGGCGGCCACGACCTCGGCGTAGGTGTGGTAGCCGGTGTAGCCCGCCGGGAAGTCCGCGGCGGCGGCACTGGCCGGGGCGGCCGCGGCGAGCGGCAGGATGAGGGCCAGCCCGAGGAGGCCGGACCCGAGACGGGCGCGCAGGGACGTCGACATGGCCTCAGGATGACGCCGGTGGGCAACTGCCACCACCCCCCGAAGGGTCCTGCGCGCGTCTGGGACCGACGGTCGAGCCATGCCGGGCGCCGCGCTAGACTGGCGGCAACGTCCCGAGGCCCACCGCTCCCCGAGGTTTTCGACCGATGACGACCGAGTCGCAGCCGCGTCTCAAGATCACCTACGCGACGCTACGTGCCGACAACGAGCAGCTCCACCGCGAGTACGAGGCGGGCCTCGCCGAGGCGAAGACGCTCCTCGACGGACACCACCGCAACTTCGTCGACGGCAAGGAGCGCGACGGCGACGGCGAGCTGACCGTCCACAGCCCGATCGACCGCGACATCGTCCTCGGCCACTTCGCGACCGGCACCCGCCAGGACGCGAAGGACGCGATCGCCGCGGCCCGGCGCGCCCAGCCGGCCTGGTTCGCGCTCGGCTGGGAGAAGCGGATCGAGATCCTGCGCAAGGCGGCCGACCTGATCAGCGAGCGCCAGATGGTCTACGGCGGGCTGATGGCGATCGAGGTCGGGAAGAACCGGATCGAGGCCCTCGGCGAGGTCGAGGAGGCGGCCGATCTGATCCGCTACTACGCCCAGACAGCGGTCGACAACCAGTTCTACGACCACCCGATGGACAACCTCGGCGACTCGGCTGTCCACACCCGCTCGATCCTGCGGCCGCACGGCGTGTTCGCGGTGATCAGCCCGTTCAACTTCCCGATGGCCCTCTCGTGCGGCCCGACGGCGGCCGCGATGCTGGCGGGCAACACCGTCGTCCTGAAGCCCGCCTCGGCGGCGCCGATGTCGGCGGTCAAGCTCATCGAGGCGTATCGCGACGCGGGCGTCCCGGACGGCGTGGTCAACCTCGTCATGGGTCCCGGCGACACCGTCGGCGCGGAGCTGCGCGAGAACCCCGGCATCGACGGGATCGTGTTCACCGGGTCCTACGAGGTCGGGATGGACCTCTACCGGACGTTCTCGTCGCGCTACCCGAAGCCGACGATCGTCGAGATGGGCGGCAAGAACCCGGCGGTCGTGGCGCGCTCGGCCGATCTCGAGGAGGCGGCCGAGGGGATCATGCGCAGCGCCTTCGGGTTCGGGGGCCAGAAGTGCTCGGCCAACAGCCGGGTGTACGTCGAGGCGCCGGTCCACGACGAGCTGGTGCGGCTGCTGGTCGAGAAGACCGAGGCCATCACGGTCGGCGACCCGCTGATCCGCGAGAACTGGCTCGGTCCGATCATCGACCAGAAGGCGGTCGATCGCCACCAGGCGGCCGTCGCCGAGGCCCGCCGCGACGGGCGGGTGCTCGTGGGCGGGGAGCGCCTCACGGACCGGGGGCTGGACCGCGGGTTCTACGTGGAGCCGACGGTCGTGGGCCACCTCCCGAAGAACCACCGCCTGTTCCGCGACGAGCTGTTCGCGCCGTTCACGGCGGTCGCCGCGGTCGACTCGTTCGACGAGGCGATCCAGCTGGCCAACGACTCCGACTACGGCCTGACCGCCGGCGTGTACAGCGAGGACCAGGGCGAGATCCAGCGGTTCCTCGACGAGGTCCAGGCGGGCGTCGTGTACGTCAACCGGCGCGCCGGGGCGACGACCGGGGCGTGGCCGGGCGTCCAGGCGTTCGGCGGCTGGAAGGGCTCGGGCTCGACCGGCAAGGCCGGGCTCTCGATGTACTACGTCGCGCAGTTCCTGCGGGAACAGAGCCACACCGTCGTCGACTGAGGTTTCCGCGCGGGGGCGCGGGGGGGCGCGACCCCGGGCGGGCACCCGCCGGCCGGGGCAGGCACGGGCCCGCGGGCCGGGCACCGTCGAGCCGCCTGACCTGCCCAATGTCGCCCCGGGAGGTGGAGATCGGGCATCAGCGCCGGCCGGAGGATCGGCCGTGGGCTCAGTTCACGTCGAAGTCGGACCGCATCCCGAGGCCGAAGTGGGCCTCGATATTGCAGAGGAGGACGTAGTGGCCCGGCTCGAGCGTGACCTTCAGCGTCGGGGTCGCGCCAACCGCGATGTCCTCGATCTCGTCGATCGGCGTGAGCGCCGTCTCGTCGATCTTGTTGCCCGACACCGGAAGGTCGGCGGCCTTCAGGTCGGTCTTGACGACGACGAACTCATGGACGGTTGAACCGGTATTCCTGACGGCGAACTCGATCGCTCCGGCCGTGGCAGTCAGGCTCGCCGGAGTCACGGCCCACTCCTTCAGTTCGACCGCGATGGGGCCGGCGGAGGCGGTCGACGAGCCCGTCGACGCGGCCGGACTCGGCGGCGCCGCCGCGGCGCAGGCTGACAACAGGACGACCAGGCTCGTGGCCGCGACCAGGGAGAGCGACCGGGCGTTCATCATGACCCTCCAGACGTGACCAGCCGGACCGACGCGGGCGGCACAGCCTGCAGCCAATCGAGCCCCGTCCCGCCGGGCCCGGAGCGGCTGACCGTAGCTGGCGTCCGGGAGACGGACTCAGTCCGGCATCCAGCGCTGCACGGTCACAGGATGGCCAGCACCTGGGTGGGCGCCCAGGTGCCGCTCGGATGCAATCGGCCGAGCCGAATGGCCCGTCCGGGAGGTCGCCTCTGCTATCCTCGCTCGCGAATATCCAGCCTGCATACTTCGTATGCGTCCGAGCGTCGCAGAGGTGCCTCCGTGCCGTCCGCCCAGTCCCGTCTCGCGGGGGACCGACCCGTTCCAGACCTCGTCACGGAGGTCCCCGGCCCGAAGGCCCGAGCCCACGTCGCATATGACGAGACCTGGACGTCGCCGAGCCTCCCGCGGGCCTACCCGATCGTGCCCGTGCGGGGCGAGGGCCTGACGGTCGAGGACATCGACGGCAACCTGTTCCTCGACTTCGCGGCTGGCATCGCGGTTACCTCCACCGGCCACTCGCACCCCGCCGTCGTCGGTGCCATCAAGGAGCAGGCCGGCGAGCTGATCCACTTCAGCGCCAGCGACTTCTACCTCCCGATCTACGCCGAGACCTGTCAGCGGATCGCCGAGGCGACCCCGATCGCCGGCGGCCGGGCTCGCACGTACCTGGGCAACAGCGGGGCCGAGGTCGTCGAAGCCTCGATCAAGCTCGCCCGCTACGCGACGCATCGCCCGTACGTGGTCGCCTTCCTCGGCGCCTTCCACGGCCGGACGTACGGCGCCGTCTCCCTGACGGCCTCGAAGGCGAAGTACCACGCCGGCTTCGGGCCGCTGCTGCCGGGCGTGTTCCACGCCCCGTTCGGCACGGTCGAAGGCCTCGAGTGGTTCGACGAGGTCCTGTTCGACAAGCTCGTCCCGGCCAAGGAGGTCGCAGCGATCATCGTCGAGCCGATCCAGGGCGAGGGCGGCTACCTCGTTCCCGAGGACGGGTTTCTCGAGGGCCTGCGGGCGATCTGCGACAAGCACGGGATCCTGCTGATCGCCGACGAGATCCAGTCGGGCGCCGGGCGGACCGGCACGATGTGGGCGATCGAGCAGTGGGGCGTCAAGCCCGACATCCTCCTGACCGCGAAGGGCATCGCCAGCGGGATGCCGCTCGGGGCGATGGTCGCGCGGGCCGACCTGCTCGAGGCCTGGGGCCCCGGCGCCCACGGCTCCACCTACGGCGGCAACCCGGTCGCGTGCGCCGCCGCGCTCGCGACGCTTGACCTCCTCGAGGGCGGGCTCATCGAGAACGCGGCCGCGCGCGGCGCGCAGGCGCTGGAGGCCCTCGCGACGCTCCGCGATCGCCACTCGGCGCTCGTCCGCGGCGTCCGTGGCCGAGGCCTGATGCTCGGCGTCGAGTTCGACACGGCCGAGCACGCCGAGGAGGTCCAGTGGGCCGCCTTCCAGCGCGGGCTGCTCGTGCTCGAATGCGGCAAGTCCTCGGTCCGGATGTCACCGGCCCTGACGGTGACCGAGGCCGAGATGGCGACCGCGCTCCGGATCTTCGGCGAGAGCGTGGCCGCGGTCGCCGGCGAGGCGTCCGACCGGCCCATCCTGCACGCCGCCGAGGCCGCCCACGCGATGACCGGGATGGAGTCGTCGGGCTGACATGGCGACCTCCAAGGTCGCGTCGATGGCCGATGCGATCCGCGACGTCGTCCGCGACGGTGACACCGTCGCGATCGAGGGGTTCACCCATCTCATCTCGTTCGCCGCGGGCCACGAGATCATCCGCCAGGGCAAGCGCGACCTGACCCTGGCCCGCATGACCCCGGACCTGATCTACGACCAGATGATCGCGGCCGGCGTCGCCCGCAAGCTCGTCTTCTCGTGGCTGGGCAACCCGGGGGTGGGTGGCCTGAACGCGATCCGGCGGCGGATCGAGGCGAGCCCGCCGGAGCTCGAGATCGAGGAGTACAGCCACTTCGGGATGGTGGCCCGGTATACGGCGGGGGCGGCGCGCCTGCCGTTCTTCCCGCTCCGCTCGTATTTCGAGACGGACCTGCCCAAGGCCAACCCCCTGATCCGCGAGATCGCCTCGCCGTACGGCGACGGGACGGTCTACGCGGTTCCGCCGCTCCGGCCGGACGTCACGATCATCCACGCCCAGCGCGCCTCGGCCGCCGGCGACACCCAGGTCTGGGGCCTGCTCGGCTGCCAGAAGGAGGCGGCGTTCGCGGCCGAGCGGGTGGTCGTCGTGGTCGAGGAGCTCGTGGACGAGGCGGTCATCCGGGCCGACCCGAACCGGACGATCATCCCGGGCCTGATCGTGGACGCGGTCGTCCACGAGCCGATGGGCGCCCACCCCTCCTACGTCCAGGGCGCCTACGACCGGGACAACCGGTTCTATCTCGACTGGGATCCGATCTCGCGCGACGAGGCCGCGACCCAGGCCTGGCTGGACGAGTGGGTCCGCGGGATCAGCGGGCGCGGGGAGTACGTGGCGAAGCTGGGCGCCGAGCGGGTGGCGTCGCTCCAGCCGGGGCCGGCGCCGTCCGGCTCCGTTGAGTACGGGGACTATCGGTGACGGCGCGCGCTGCCCGCCTGGTCCGCGAGCCGAACCAACGGGCGAACGAGGCCGCCGTCCAGACGACCGCCGGGGCGCTCCGCCGCCGAGTGGTCCACCAGCCGGACCTGGCAGCGAGCGAAGGTTCCCGGACGGGTCGGACCGCAGCCTGCGTTCGTCGCTTGGTCCGCCACGCGGACCGAGTCAGCCTCGACAAGGTTCCGGTGCCGTGAGCGGCGAGACCGGCGAGTTCAGCAAGTCCGAGATGATGATCGTCGCCGCGGCGCGCGAGCTGGCCGGGCAGCGCGTGTGCTTCGTCGGCGTGGGCCTGCCGAACATCGCGGTCAACCTCGCCCAGCGGACCGTCGCCCCTGACCTCGAGCTCGTGTACGAGGCGGGCGTGTTCGGTGCGCGCCCGGCGCGCCTCCCGCTGAGCATCGGCGACCCGACCATCGTGACGGGCGCCACGGCCGCGACCAGCATGTTCGAGCTCTTCGCGTTCTACCTGCAGGGTGGCCTGATCGACGTCGGGTTCCTGGGCGCTGCCCAGATCGACCGCTTCGGCAACATCAACACGACCGTCATCGGCGAGTACGGGCAGCCGACCACCCGCCTGCCGGGCAGCGGCGGCGCCTGTGAGATCGCGATCAACGCTCGCCAGGTGTTCGTGATCATGCGCCAGAGCGCGCGCAGCTTCGTGGAGCGGATCGACTTCCGGACGAGCCCCGGCAACCTCGGCGGCGCCGAGCAGAGCGAGCGGATCCGGCGGGAGCAGGGCTGGCTCGGCCGCGGACCGAGCGTGGTCGTCACCGATCTCGGGATCTACCACTTCGACCAGAGTGGCGAGATGCGTCTCGACTCGCTCCACCCGGGGGCGACGATCGACCAGGTCCGGGCGACGATCGGCTGGGACGTGAAGGTGGCGGCCAGCGTCGCGACGACCCCCGAGCCCACGGCCGATGAGCTGCGCCTGATCCGCGAGGAGCTCGACCCCGGCGGCGCCTACACCCGCTGAGCCCTGGCCGACAGCGCGCCGCGGCCCCGCGGCGAACGCCGAGCCGGACAGATTCGATGGACGTCGGGCATCCCGTTCCGACGTCCATCGATGCCTCATCCTCGACGCGGTCGGCGGTCCCGCCCCAGTGCCGGATGGCCCCTCGGCACGGGCCGAACGGTCGCGATTCCGGAGCCCGATCGACGAACCGGCCAGATCAGGGTGAGCGGGCGATCGAGAAGCCGCGCCTCGACCGGGGCCCCGATCGCCGGATCGCCGGGCCGCGGTCCGGCGGTTCCCGCCGGCGGTCCGGCCACTGCTAGGATCGAACCCGTGACCAGACCGAAGCCGCCCGTGCGTTGACGGGTCGCGTCTTTCGCCGCTCCCTGGACCCGGATCTGCCGGTCGCCGTCGAGGCCCACGGCTCCACCATTCGGGACGCCTCCGGTCGCGAGTATCTCGACGCCGCGGGCGGCGCGATCGTCGTCAATGTCGGCCACGGCCGCGCCTCGATCGCCCGCGTCCTCGCGGAGCAGGCGGGGCGCCTGTCGTATGCCCACGGCTCCGCCTTCACGACCGAGCCGCTGGAGGCGTACGCGGCCGAGATCGGCCCGCTCCTCCCCGTGGACGACCCGGCGATCTACCCGGTGAGCGGCGGCTCGGAGGCGATCGAGACGGCCCTCAAGCTCGCCCGGGCGTGGCACCTCGCCCGCGGTGAGACGGAGCGCTGGATCGTCGTCGCGCGCTGGGGGAGCTACCACGGCAACAGCCTCGGCGCCCTCGACCTGTCCGGCCGGCGCCCGCTCCGGCGTCCCTACGAAGGCTGGCTCGGCCGGTTCCGCCACGTCTCCGCTGCCTACCCGTATCGTGGCGGCGACCCCGGCAGCCAGGCCCTCGCCGGCGCCGACGAGCTCGCGGACGAGCTCGAGCGGGCGTTCGCCGCAGCCGAGCCCGGGACCGTGGCGGCCTTCGTCGCCGAGCCGATCGTCGGAGCGACGCTGGCGGCCGTCGCGCCGCCCGAGGGCTACTGGCCGAAGGTCGCCGAGGTCTGCCGCCGTCACGGCGTCCTGCTGATCGCCGACGAGGTCATGACCGGGCTCGGCCGCACGGGGCGGTGGTTCGGGCTCGATCACTGGGGCACCCGGGCCGACATGGTCGTCGCGGCCAAGGGCGCAACCTCCGGCTACTGGCCGTTCGGGTTCGTCGCGGCGTCCGGCGGGATCCATGACGCGGTCATGGCCGGCGGGGGGTTCACCCACGGCTTCACCTACTCGCACGCCCCGGCCGGCGCCGCGGTGGCCCGCGAGGTCCTCCGGATCCTGGCCGACGAGGACCTGGTCGAGGCGAGCCGGGTCAAGGGCGAGCGGCTCCTCGCCCTGCTCCGCGAACGGCTGGGCGGGCACGAGCACGTCGGGGACGTCCGCGGCCGCGGCCTGCTCGTCGGCCTCGAGCTGGTCGCCGATCGCGAGACCCGTCGGCCGTTCCCCCGGTCGGCTCGCGTCACGGAGGGCATCGTCCGCGCGGCCCGGGACGCCGGCGTCCTCGTGTACTCGGGGACCGGCAACGCCAACGGGGTCGACGGCGACACGATCCTGCTCGGCCCGCCGTTCGTGGTCACCGAGGCGGAGCTCGAGCGGATCGCGGAGACGGTTGGCGACGCGGTCGAGCGAGCCGCGACGGCCTGAGCGCCATCTCGCAGGTCGGGCGCTCCCCGCCCTACCCCGCGCCCGCGCGCTAGCCGGACCGACCGCGGACGAGGAGCAGGATCCCGATCGCGACGAGGATCAGCGGCCACGCCACGCCGGCGAGGTCCGGCTGGACGATCTCCGACACCGCGATCACCGCGAGGATCGCGCCGTACAGGGCCTGCCAGCCGACGCCGCCACCCTGGACCGAGCGGACCGCGGCAATGAAGAGGAACGCGAGCCCGAAGCACAGGGTCCCCCAGCCCGGCCCGAGCGGCGTACCGAGGGCCTCGATCGTGCCCGGTGCGGCCAGGGCGGTCAGGAAGGCCCCCGCGTAGAGCGCGATCGAGTGGCGCCGCAGCAGCCACGCGACGAGCGCGGAGAGGCCGGCGGCAAGGACCGCCACGTTGCCGAGCGACCGGTAGCCCGGCAACATCCGCTCGACGAGGAGCAGGCCGCCGAACACGACCAGGAAGATCCCGATCCACGGCAGTCCCGGCCGGCGGGCCTCGTCCGAGCCCCACGTCCAGGCCCAGGTCGTGATCGGCTGCTCCCGCTCGGGCATGCGGGACGGCTTGCTCATCAGGCGCGAGTCTACGACCGGGCCACGTGCGGCGCGGGCCGGCTCAGCGCTGCGTCGCCGTCGCCGGCTGCCGGCGACGCCTCGTCCTCGCTGTGGCTGAACCCGAGCCGGTCCGCGAGCCGCCCGAGCGGTCCCGGCGCCCACCAGTTCCAGCGACCCATCAGTCGCATCGTGGCCGGGACCAGGAGGACGCGGACGATCGTGGCGTCGATCAGGACCGCGATCGCCATCCCGACGCCGATGCTCTTGATCGTGATCGACTCGGCCAGGGCGAAGGCCGAGAACACCATAACCATGATCAGCGCCGCGCCCGTGATCACCCCGGCGGTCCGGGCCAGGCCGTCGGCGACCGATGCGGTGTTGTCGCCGGTCCGGCGGTACGACTCCTGGATCCGCGACAGGAGGAGGACCTCGTAGTCCATCGACAGCCCGAACAGGACGCTGAACATGATGATCGGATTGCCCGCGATCGTGAACCCGGGCGAGGTGAACCCGAGGACGTCGGACAGGTTGCCGTCCTGGAAGATCCAGACCAGCGCCCCGAAGCTCGCGGTGATCGAGAGCAGGGTCATCACGATCGCCTTGATCGGGATCACGACGGAGCCGAACAGGAGGAACAGGATCAGGCCGCTCGCGACGAGCGTCACCGCGACCGCCCATGGGACGGTCCCGGCCTGGCTCGCCATGAAGTCGTGGCCCTCGGCGGCGAGGCCGCCGGCCTGGGCGGTGACGCCCGGCACGGCGACCGCCCGCACTTGCGGGATCAGCGCTCCGCCGGCGGGGCTGACCGGATCGAGCGGGCTGATGGCATCGAACCGGACCGTGGAGCCGCGGACGTAGGCCTCCCTGAGCTGATCGCGCGCAGATGCCAGCTCCGAGGGCAGCTGGTCGGTCGGCGCGGCGTACAGCGCGGCGAGCTGGTCCGGGGTCATCGGCGCGCCGCTGGCGGGGTCGACGAGCCCGCCGAAGGGTCCCTCGATCCGGTCGACGCCGGGCAGGGCGTCCACGGCGGCCGCGTATTCGCCGAACCGGGCGATGTTGGCGGCGCTCAGCGGGTCTCCGTCAACGGTCGCGAGCAGCACGATCGGGTTCGTCTCGCCCGCAGCGAAGTCCGTCGCGAGCGTGACCGCCGCGTCGCGGCTCTCGAGGCCAGGCGGGAGGGTCGCGGCGTTGGGGATCCCCTGGCTGAGGTGCAGGAAGGGAGTCCCCGACAGGAGCAGGAACGCGACGGCCGGGATCAGGAACGCGAGCGGGCGGGCCATCACGGCATGCGCGACGGCGGCCCAACGCGAGTGGCGCTCCTCCGCCGTGGCGCGCGCCGGGCGCAGGCCGAGGCGCCGCCGGACGAAGCCACCGAGGCCGGCCAGGCTCAGCGCATTGACCCGCGGGCCGAGCATCCCGAGCGCGGCCGGCAGGAAGGTCAGCGCGTAGAACACCGACGACGCGACCACGATCGAACCGCCGATCCCGAACGAGCGCAGAGCGGCCGGCTGGAACAGGAGCAGACCGGACAGCCCGATCGCGACCGCGAGCCCGGAGAAGGCGACTGCCTTGCCGCTCGTCGCCACGGTCGTGACCACGGCCTGTTCCACCGTGCGTCCCCGGCGCAGCTCCTCGCGGAAGCGGCTGACCATGAACAGGGAGTAGTCGATCGCGAGCGCGAGCCCGAGCATCGTCGCCACGTTCTGGACGTAGATCGAGAGCTCCGTCACCTGGGCGACGAGGTACACCCCGCCGAGCGTCGTCGGGATCGCGAGGGCGGCCACGACGAGCGGCAGCCCGGCGGCGACGACCGAGGCGAAGACGGCGAGCAGGATCAGCAGCGCGAACGGGCCCGACACCGTCTCGGCCTGGACGAGCTCCTTCTCCGATTGATGAGCCTGGTCCTCGGTGAACGGCCCGATCCCGGCGAGCTTCAGGGTCGTGCCCGCCGGTGGGGGATCGAGCAGGGCCCGGATCTCGGGCATGCGGTTGGCCGAGGCCTCGTCGGTGATCGTCAGGCGGATGACCGCGTAGGCACTGTGGCCGTCCTTGCTGATGAACCGGTCGCTCCGCGTCTCGGCATAGCCGATGACCGCGTCGGCAAGGGGATCGTCGGCGAGTCGGTCGAGCGAGGCGGCGATCGCCGCCTGGAACGCGGGCGACCGGGCGTCGGTCGCGTCATCGCCCTCGAACAGGGCCACGATCGAGCCGCGCCCGGCCCCGAAGTCGTCGGCCAGCCGGCGCGAGACGGCGGCGGACTCCGAGCCCGGGTCGGTCCAGCCGCCCGACACGAGCGCATCGGTGACCTTGGAGGCGAAGAACAGCGAGCCCACCGCGAGGAGCACGGTGATCAGGGCGATCGGCCGGCGGAAGCGATAGGCGAACGCGCCCCAGCGGGAGAACAGCATCGGGATGGCCTCACGTGACGGTCGGGGCGGGTGATCGTGCGAAGTTAGAGAATGAGCATTCGTTTTGTCAAGACTTGTCGATCGTGAACGTGACCGCTAGGCTAGGCGAGCAGCCGTTCTCCGAGGAGCACCATGCCGCGAGTCAGCGCCGAGCACGAGCAGGAGGTCCGCGACCGGATCGTCCGGGCGGCCCTCGCCGTGTTCGCCACGCGAGGCTTCCACCGCGCCACGATGCAGGACATCGTTCGAGAGTCCGGCCTCTCGGTCGGGGCGATCTACACCTACTTCAGGAGCAAGTCCGACCTGATCCTGGCTGGCTGTGACCTGATCACCGACCAGGAGCTCGCCCAGCTCGGCAGCCGGATCTCAGGCCTCACCGACTATCGCGACCGGATCGCCGCCGCCGTCGGGTTCTGGTTCGACAACCTCGCGGTCGAGCAGTCCGACCGCGGCTCCGGCTTCCTCATCCTCCAGGCCTGGGCCGAGGCGGACACGGACCCGGCGGTCCGCGAGATGCTGCTGCGCCGCCGCCGCGAGACCGTCACTGCGGTGGTGCTGATGCTCCAGGAGGGCGTGATCGGGGGCGACCTCCCGCCGTGGCTCGACATTCCCGCGGTCGGGCACGCGCTGGCGGCGCTGCTCGACGGCATGCTGATCGAGGCGGCCGAGGCCGGTGCCGCGTACCGTCGCTCCGACGCCGAGCGACGGGTGCTGGCGGTGCTCGAGACGCTCCTGGCATCGAAGGACGCCGCGGCCCCGGAGCCGATCCGCCCGGCGGCGCCGCTCCCGTACGAGTCGGCCCGGGCGGCGCGAGCCGCCTCGTGAGCCCGGCGCCGGCGCCCGAGCCTGCCGCGCCCGGGCAGGGGACCGCCACCGGGCGCGTCCAGACGGTCCTCGGGCCGCTCGATCCCGCCGTGCTCGGCTGGACCCTGCCGCACGAGCACACCGCGATCGCGCTCTGGCACATCCCCAACCGCTGGGACTACTGGGAGCTGCGTCGCGACGAGCGGCTCATCACCGAGGAGCTCGTCGCGTTCCGGGACGCCGGCGGCGGCGCGATCGTCGACCTGACGCTCGACGGCGTCGGGCGGGATCCCGAGTGGCTCGCCGGCCTTGCCCGGGCCACGGGCCTCCACGTCATCATGGGCAGCGGGTGGTACCGCGGCGCGCACTACCCGGCGGAGGCGCTCGTCGACCGGCGCTCGGTCGATGCCCTGGCCGAGGCCATCGTCGCCGACGCCACGGTCGGCGCCGCTGGGACCGGGATCCGGGCCGGGATCATCGGCGAGATCGGGACCGACAAGCCGTGGCTGTCCGCGCAGGAGGAACGAGTCCACCGGGCGGCGGCTCGCGCCGCGCGCCGGACCGGGCTGGCGATCACGACCCATGCCGTCCAGTCGGCGGTCGGGCTGGACCAGCTCGACGTCTTCGCCGCCGAGGGCGCCGACCTGACCCGGGTCGTCATCGGCCACGCCGATTCGCACCCGGCGCTCGACTACCACCTCGCGATCGTGGAGTGCGGCGCCTCGGTCGAGTTCGATTTCCTCGGCATGGCGTTCACCCCGCTCGAGCGCCACGGCGAGGACCGGCTGGTCGAGCTGCTCGGCGAGCTGTTGGCGCGCGGCCACGTCGAGCGGATCCTGCTCTCGCAGGACGTCTGCCACGACAGCCAGCTCCGGCGCTACGGCGGCAACGGCTACACGTACCTGGCCGAGTCGTTCCTGCCGCGGCTCCGCGCCGCCGGGGTGTCCGAAGCGGACATCGCCACGATCACCGTCGCCAACCCGCGCCGCCTGCTGACGATCGCGCCACCGAGCGGCTGACGCCGCCGCGGCAACCTCGCCCACCGAGCGGCTGACGCCGCCGCGGCAACCTCACCAGCCAACCATCGGTGGACTGGTACGGCGTGTCGGCGAGCGTTTCGCGCCCCGGCACCGACGCCGCCGAGCGTGGACGGGGTCATTGACCGGCCGTGACCGAGCCCGGCCGGCGCCGAATCCCGCCGTACGAGTCCCGGGATGACTGATGGGCGAAGTCCCGGGGGCCCGCGGCGCGCGTGGGCGCCCTACCCCTCGAGCGTTGCCTCGACCGAGAGCTCGACGTTGCCCTTGAGCGCTCGCGAGATCGGACAGCCGTCCTTGGCCTCGGCCGCGGCCGCGGCGAAGCTCTCCTGCGTCGCGCCGGGCACGGTGCCCCGGACGGTGACGTGGGAGCTCGCGACGGTCCAGCCGGCCTCGCGCTTCTCCGCGCTGACCGCGACCTCGACCTCGAGCCGCGTCGGCGGCGTCCCGGCCTTGGCGAGGATGTTCGAGCAGGCCATCGAGAAGCACGAGGCGTGGGCCGCGGCGAGCAGCTCCTCCGGTGAGGTGGTGCCCTCGGGCTCCTCCGTCCGCGCCGCCCAGGTGGTGGGCTGGTCGCGGAAGATCCCGGTCGTCGCGGCGGTCACGGAGCCCCGACCGGACAGGAGGTCGCCGCTCCAGGTGGCGGTGGCGCGTCGAGTGGTGGACATGGGGTGATGTCTCCTTCGGTGGCGAGGGCAGGCCGGGCGGGATGGACGCGGCCGGAGCCTTGCCCGCCGATGGTCCCACAGGATGCGGATCGGGTCCGGTGCGGTCCTCATGGGTCTGCGTCGGACCGGTGGCGATGGCTGCGACCGATGCAGTAGACCGGCGCCCGTACCAAGGGAAGCACCGATCCGGGACGCCTCACCCATACCGCGGGACGCACTCGTCCGCGAACGTTGGGGCATGAACCGCACGACCCGCGCCCCCGGCCACGGACGCCTCGCGTCCCTCGCCCTGATCGCCGTCCTGGCAGCCGCCCTCGCCGGTCCGGCGTCGGCGACGGCCGCGACGACCACGATCGACGACGCCGTGCGGGCGTCGCTGGAGACCGCGATGGTCACCCAGCTGAACGCCAATCGAACGGCCCTCGGGCTGGTCCGGGTCCAGGTCGACCCGCGGCTGACCCAGATCGCCCGGGCACGCTCCGAGAACATGGTCGCCAACGACTACTTCGCGCACACCCAGCCCGACGGCCGGAACGTGTTCGACCTGCTGAACGCGGTGCCCATCACCTGGTACAACGCCGGCGAGATCATCGCCTGGAACAACTACCCCCTCGACTCGACCGTCAGCGCCGCCAACCGCCAGTGGATGAACTCCCCCGGCCACAAGGCGATCATCATCTCGAAGGAATACAACTACGTCGGCGTCGGCCTCGCGGTCGACCCCGACACCGGCAAGAAGCTGTGGACTGCCGTCTACCTGAAGGGCCCGGACCGGACGCCCGCCCGGGCCACCGCCAAGGCGCCCGCCCTCCGCGCCGGCCCCACGTCCTCGACCCGCTACGCCAAGCTCGCCTGGTCCGGCTACGACCCGCGCCTCCAGGTCCTCACCGCCGGGCTGCGCAGCTTCACGATCCAGCGCAAGCTCGACGACGGCTCGTTCGTGACCCTGGTCTCGTCCACGACCCTCACGTACACGACCTTCAAGCTCTACCTCGGCCACCGCTACGAGTTCCGGATCGCTGCTCGCGACCGGAACGGCAACCGCGGCGCGTGGTCGACGCGGGTGATCGACCTCCGCTGACCCTCGCCCGGACCATGAGGCTCGCACCCGGTGCGCGCGGCGCACCGGGTGCGTCAACGGGCCAGCGCGACCCGCACCGCCCCGACGAGCGGGCGATGGCGGGTCGCCCGCGGCCATGCCACCCGCGCCACGCCGCCGAACGCCCGGTGGGCCTCGACCGCGACGGCGAACGCGTCCACGAACCCGGGCTCGGCAACCGGGTCGAAGCCGTCCTCCCACCACAGGTCCACGATCCTGAGGGCGTCGTCCTTGCGCTCGATCCGGGGCTCGATCCGGCCGACGAGCCGGTCGCCGAACAGGATCGGCAGGACGTAGTAGCCCCAGCGCCGCTTCGCCGCCGGGACGTAGACCTCCCAGAGGTAGTCGAAGTCATACAGGCTCCGGAGCAGGTCGCGGTCCCAGGCCAGCGGGTCGAGGGCAGCCAGGAAGGCGACGCCCGGCGACGAGCCGCCGGGGGCCGAACCGGCGGCGATCTCCCGTTCCGCCTGAGCCAGCCGGCCGAGCTCCTCCGCCGGCACGAAGCGCACCCCGCGCACCCCCTCGACGGCAACGGGCAGGATCGTGCCCGCGCCGATCAGCTCGTCCTGGAGCTCGCGTCGGCCCGCCGTCTTCAGTGCGAGCCCACCCGTGTCGCCGAGCTCAAGCCAAGGCGACGTGCCGCTCCAGAGCTCCGCGCTGCCACGCTCGCCGAGCAGGCCGTGGGCCCGGTATCGCGACAGCAGCTTGTGGCGGAACTGCTCCCGGACCGGGACGACCCTCGTCCGGATCTCGGGCGGGAACAGCCGCTCGACGAGGTCGTACACGCGGCGGTTGCCGTCGCGCCGCGACAGGCCGAGGACTCCTGACTCGGCCAGCGCCTCGAGGATCGCCCGGACCTGGTTCGTCGGGCGCCAGTACCAGTCGATCGCGGCCCGCGGCTCGAC
>DASSPG010000157.1:0-28487 GCA_035699725.1 Candidatus Limnocylindrales bacterium
CACGATCGTGGTCCACAACGCACCCGAGCGCTGGGATCCGCCGCCGGAGCGGCCCGACCTGATCCGCGCGGCAACGGGCATCCCGGCCGACGCGCCGATCGCCCTGTACCACGGCGGCTTCTCGGCGCATCGCGGCATGGAGGGTCTCGCGGCGGCCATCCTCGAACCGGGTCTCGAGCGGGTCCACGCTGTGTTCCTGGGCTACGGCTCGCAGAAGCCGATGCTCGAGGCGTTGGCGGCGGATCCCCGGTCGGGCGGCCGGATCCACGTCCTGCCCGCCGTGCCCCCGGCGCAGCTCGGGCCGTGGGTCGCCTCGGCCGACGTCGGCGTGATGGCGATCCAGCCCTCGACGCTGAACCACCGGCTCTCCACGCCGAACAAGCTGTTCGAGAGCCTCGCCGCGGGGCTGCCGGTCGTGGCCAGCGACTTCCCGGAGATGCGCTCGATCGTGCTCGACGACCCGCTGGGGCCACTCGGCGAGGTCTGCCGGCCGGACGATCCCGCGGATATCGCGGCCGCGATCCGGCGGATCGTGGAGCTGCCGCCAGCGGAGATCGCCCAGCTGCGCGCCCGGTGCCTGGCTGCCGCCCATGCCCGCTGGAACTGGGCGACCGAGGTGGCCGAACTGCTGGAGCTGTACGGCGCTCCGCCGCGGGTCGCCGCCCCGTGACCGACGGCACCGGCATGCCAGTGCCGCAACGGGCCACGCTCGTCCTGCCCTCGACGGGGGCGTTCGACTCCCGTGCCTGGCGGGTCGCCGGGTCGCTGGTCGGGCGCGGCCACACGGTCACGATCGTGGCCCGGCTCGGGCCGGGCCTGCCCGCGGACGAGACCGCGCCCGAGGGCCATCGGATCCTGCGAGTGGCGGTCGACCCCGTGGACGGCCTTCCCGGACCCGTCCGCGGCCTCGCCCGGCGGCTGCGACCGCGCCGCGGGCCGACCGGCACGCGGGGCACCGCGGCCTCAGAACCATCACCGGACCGCCCGACCAGAGGCCTCCGCCGCCTGCCGGCAGCGGCGTGGCGCCTCATCGCCATCGGGCTGACCGTCCGCGCCCAGCAGCTCGCCACCCGCCATCGAGCCCCCGTCGCGGATCTCGTCCACGCGATGGCCTACATGGGCATCCCGGTCGGACTCGACCTCGGCCGGCGCGACGGCGCGCCCGTCGTCTACGACGCCCGCGACATCTATACGGAGGCCCGCAACATCGCCCGCCTGCCCGGCCCGCTCCGCCGCCTGTTCGCGCGGATCGAGCGGGGCTGGGCGCACCGGGCGGACCGGGTCATCACGGTCAACGATCCGTACGCCGACGAGCTGACCCACCGGCTCCGCGTGGAGCGGCCGCTCGTGGTCCTGAACTGCTCGCTCCGGCGGGAGCCGCCGGCGACGCGCCCGGACCGCCTGCGGGAAGCGCTCGGCCTGCCGTCCGACCGCCGGACCGTCCTCTACCACGGTGGCCTGACCCGCGATCGCGGCATCGAGGAGCTCATCGCTGCCATCCCCCACGTCCCCGATGCCCAGCTCGTCCTGCTCGGCTACGGCGACCTGGAAGCCGATCTCCGGCGCCGCGCGGCCGACCCGGCGAGCGATGGCCGGATCTCGCTCCTCCCCGCCGTCCCGCCGGCCGAGCTGATCGAGTGGGTCGCCTCGGCCGACGTCGTCGCGATGCCGATCCAGCCGACGACGCTCAACCACCGCCTGACCACGCCGAACAAGCTGTTCGAGGCGATCGCCGCCGGGGTGCCGGTCGTCGCCTCGGACCTGCCGGGGATGGCACCGATCGTCCGGTCGACCGGCTGCGGCGTCGTCGTCGACCCGACCGATCCGGCGGCGATCGCAGCGGCCCTCCGGGACATCCTCGACGCGCCCGCGGAGCGCCGCGCGGCTCTCGCCGCCGCGATCCGGGCGGCCCAGGACGAGTACCACTGGGAGCGCCAGATGGAGCGGCTTCTCGCCGAGTACGGCCGGTTGACGGGACGGCCATGGTGACGACCGAGGCGCGGCGGCCGCGCGCGGTCATCCTCGTCGCCAACCCGGCCGCCCCATACTCGCGCGGCCTGCGCGTGGCGCGGAGCCTGGCCGCGCGCGGGTTCGATGTCGAGATCGCGGCGACCACCGGCTCGATCGAGCCGCTCGAGGAGCGCGACGGCGGCGTCGTCACGCGGCGTTACCGGCCGCGCGGCCGCTGGGCCCGGTTCGCCGGGGAGGCGCCCGCCCGTCGTCGCGGCGGGCTCGCCGGCCGGATCGCGCACTGGCTCGACACCGCGGTCAAGGTCGTCGCCTGGCCGGTCCACGTCCGGGCCTGGTGGGCGACGCTCCGCTCCGAGCTGCCCCCGGCCGACCTGTACCACGCCTGCGGCATCCTCACGATCCCGGTCGCGCTCGAGCTGGCCCGATCGGCCCGGGCGGCCGGTCATGCCGGCCGCGTGGTCTACGACGTGATCGACGTGATCCTCGAGTCGAACAACTACGACCGCGTGCCGCGACCCGTCCGCGCCGTCTACCAGGCCCTGGAGCGGGGCTGGGTCCGGGCGGCCGACGCGATCGTGACCGTCAACGACCCGATCGCCGCGCACCTGGTCCGCGCCTGGCGCCTGGCGACTCCGCCCACCGTCCTCCTGAACTGCCAACCGCGCTGGACCCCGCCGGAGCCGCGGCCGGACCTCATCCGCGCCGCCACCGGCATCCCGCCGGAGCGCCGGATCGTGCTGTTCCTCGGCCGACTGGGTCGCGAGCGCGGCCTGGAGGCGGCCGCCGAAGCCGTCCTGCTCGTGGATGATGCCGCGCTCGTCCTGCTCGGCTTCGGGCCGTGGGCGGATCGGCTCCGCGAGCAGGGCCGGGAGCAGCGCCACGCGGGCCGCCTGTTCGTCCTGCCGCCGGTCCATCCCGACGACGTCCCGGCCTGGACGGCCTCGGCGGACGCCTCGATCATCGCGGTCCCCGCGAACTCGCTGAACCAGCGCCTCTCCACCCCGAACAAGTTCTGGGAGAGCCTCACCGCGGGGACGCCGGTCGTGGTCGGGCACGAGCTCGAGGTGATGCGGGCGATCGTCGAGGCCGACGATCTCGGCGTGACCGCCGATCCGGCCGATCCGGCTGCCCTCGGGCGCGCCCTCGCCGCCCTCCTGGACGGGCCCGAGGCCGAGCGAGCCGAGCGCCGGGCGCGCTGCCTCGCGGTCACCGCGGAGCGCTACAACTGGGAGACCGCCGTCCGGCCGTACCTCGAACTGGTGGAGCGCCTGGTGTCGGACCGGTGACCACGCCGCGCGCGGACCCCGACCCGGCGGGGAGCGGGGGGCGGCTGACCGTCGCGATGTACGTCTACAACGACGCGACCATGGATTCCCGGGTTCGGCGCGAGGCGGCGACATTGGCCGCCGCCGGCCACGCGGTGACCGTGCTCGCCACGAACCGACCCGGCGTCGCCGAGCTCGAGCGCGAGCGGGTCGAGGGGTTCGAGATCGTCCGCATCCCCGTCCCGGACCGATGGCACCGCCACTGGTTGGCGATCCGGCGACCGGGCGTCGGGCGCGGCGAGGCCCTCGCCGCCGCCGGGCGTGCCGTCGCTCGCGGTCCGGCCGCATGGCCGACGGCCCTGCGCAACGCCGGAGCGGCGGCCGGCTGGCTCGCCGTGTCCCTCGTCCGCCGGATCGCGCTGCTCGTTCCGCCCCGTCTCGGCGGGCCGGGCGAGTGGCCGCCTGCCCAGGCCTACTACCTCGCGAAGTGGCGCTGGTCGACGCTTCCGTGGGGCGACGCCGCCGTGGCCGCGGCGCCGCCGGCCGACGTGCACCACGGCCACGACCTGACCGCCCTGCCCGCCGCGGTCCGCGGCGCCCGGCGCGACGGCGGCCAGGTCGTGTACGACAGCCACGAGATCTTCGTCGAGTCCGGTCGTAACGCGGAGCGCCCACGCTGGGCCAAGGCGCTCCTCCGCCGACTCGAGCGGCGCTGGGGCGACCGCCTGGCGGCGCTGGTGGCGGTCAACCCCGAGCAGGGCCGCGAGATCGCCCGGCGCGTGCGAGCGGCCCGGGTCGTCACGGTCCACAACTGCCCGCCGACCTGGCGCGCACGGGGCGACGGTCGGCTCCGGGCGATGGTCGGCGCTCCGGATGGCGTGCCCCTCATCCTGTATCACGGGGCGTTCAGCCCGCTCCGCGGCCTCGAGGAGCTGGCCGAGGCGCTGCTGCGCCCGGCGCTGGCGACCGCGCACCTCGCCTACCTCGGCTTCGGTGGACATCGGGCGGCACTCGATGCCATCGCCACAGACGCACGGTTCGGTGGTCGGGTCCATGTTCTCGACGCCGTCCCGCCCGACGAGCTCCTCGCGATGATCGCCGGTGCCGACCTCGACGTGATGCCGCTCCAGCGCTCGACCCTCAACCACTGGCTGGCGTCGCCCAACAAGCTCTTCGAGAGCATCGCCGCCGGCGTGCCGGTGGTCGTCAGCGACTTCCCGGTGATGCGCCGGATCGTGCTCGACGACCCATCCGGACCCCTCGGGGCGGTCTGCGATCCCGCCGATCCGGCCTCGATCGCGGCGGCGATCGCCTCGCTCCTGGCCTCGCCCGCGGAGAGCCGGGAGCGGATGCGCGAACGATGCCGCACGGCGGCCCTGGAGCGCTGGAACTGGGAGACGGAGTCGCGCGCCCTGCTCGACCTGTACGCGGACCTCAGCCCGCCCCGCGCCTGATCCGACGTCAGGGCGTCGGCGTCACGCGCCGCGACGGAGGAGATCGCGCCGCCAGCGGCCGATCCGCTTGCGCATCCGCCCGACGGCCTGCCGCCCGCGCGGACCGATCGTGCGCAGGCCCGCGATCGCCGCGAGCGCGCCGAACTTCGCCGCGCCAGGGAGGTCGCGATCCCGCCGGGCGACCGCCAGCCGTGCCCCGAGCTCGCGCCGGGCGTTGCCGCCGAACGGCGTGTCCGCGATGTAGGTCGCCCAGAGGATCTCGGCCCGCAGGCGCTGCCGGACCGGCCACGCCAGCGAGGAGGTCGCGATCGTCCGGGACATCGACTCCTGGAGGTGGGTGAGGCGAGCCTGCATCAGGTCGTCGAGGCCCTCGACCCCACCCTGGCGCTCCACCCGCTCGCGCTCGGCCCGGCCCGCCAGCTGGCGGTAGAAGAAGAGCGTGTCCGGCACCTTCACGATCGGCCCGAGCATCGCCAGCTCGAGGACCAGCAGGACGTCGGGACCGTACGTCTCCTGGAACAGCCGGGTCCGGGCGAGGGCGTCGCGGCGCGTGACGCCGTACACCTCGTACCAGCCCCCGCGCCGGAGGAGGCGCCGGATACGCTCGACGACCGACGCGGACGACAGGTCCGGGTTGTCGTAGCGGTCATAGTCGGCGTCGACGATGGCCCCTTCGCCATCGATGAACCGGAGGCCGGTGCAGGCCATGACGGCGTCCGGGGCGGCCTCGAGGGCGGCGACGCAGCGCCGGACGTAGGTCGGGTCCCAGCGGTCGTCGTCCGCGGCCCACATGAAGTACGGACCGCGGGCCGCGGCGAAGACGCGGTTGAAGTTGGCGGGCGCGGTCAGGAGCTCGTCGGTGCGCTCGACCCGGATCCGTGGGTCGCGCGCCGCGTAGTCGCGGAGGATGTCCGGCGTCGCGTCGGTGGACGCGTTGTCGGAGACGACGATCTCGAACGATGGGTGGTCCTGGGCGAGCAGGGAATCGAGGGCCTGCGACAGGAATCGGGCACCGTCGTGGGTGGGCAGGCCGATCGTCACGTGGCGCGCTTCGGTCACGGTCTCCTCGGGCCGGGCTTGGTCGGCCTCCGGCATAATGGTCGCAATGAAGGTTGTCATCCTCGCCGGCGGCCTCGGGTCGCGCCTCGCCGAGGAGACGGAGATCCGGCCCAAGCCGATGGTCGAGATCGGCGATCGGCCGATCCTCTGGCACATCATGAAGCACTACGCCGCAGCCGGCTTCAGCGAGTTCGTCGTCGCGCTCGGCTACAAGGGCGACGAGATCAAGCGCTTCTTCGTCGACTACCTCTCGCTCACGGGCGACCTGACCGTCCGGATGGGCAGCGGCGAGGTCGAGCGCCACGCCGGCGACCACGACGCCTGGACGGTCCACCTCGTCGAGACCGGGGCGGAGACCGGGACCGGCGGACGGGTGGCCCGGCTCGCCCCGTGGCTCGGCGACGAGCCCTTCATGCTGACCTACGGCGACGGCGTCTCGAACGTCGACCTCGCCGCTCTCCTCGAGTTCCACCGCTCCTCCGGCCGCCTCGCCACCGTCACCGCCGTCCGGCCGCCCGCCCGCTTCGGCGGCCTCGCCTTCGGACCGGATCGGACCGTGTCGTTCACCGAGAAGCCGCAGGTCGGCGAGGGCTGGATCAACGGCGGGTTCATGGTCGTGGAGCCGTCCGTGCTGGGCCGGATCGCGGGCGACCGGACGAGCTTCGAATCCGACGTCCTCGAGGAGCTGTCGGAAGAAGGGCAGCTCGGGGGCTTCGCCCACGAGGGCTTCTGGCAGCCGATGGACACGCTTCGCGACGTCCGCTACCTGCGCTCGCTGTGGGATGCCGGCCGAGCGCCGTGGGTCACCTGGAGTTGAGCGAGGCTGCGACCGGCGACTGGTCCGGGCGACGCGTCCTCGTGACGGGAGCGGCAGGCCTGCTCGGGCGGGCCGTGTGCGCCGAGCTCGACCGGCGCGGGGCGACCGTCCTCGGTCTCGACATCGCCTGGGCCGGCTTCGACGGACCCGCACCGCGCGCCCTCACCCAGGTCGACGGCGACATCCGCGACCGCCCGCTGGTCGAGCGGATCCTCCGCGAGGATCGCCCCGACACGCTGATCCATCTCGCCGCCCAGACGCTGGTCGGGCCCGCGGTCGAGGACCCGATCGACACGTTCAGCCACAACGTCGAGGGCAGCTGGACGATCCTCGATGCCTGCCGGACGGTGGGCAGCCCCGAGCGGATCGTCGTCGCGAGCTCGGACAAGGCGTACGGCGACGCCGGCGGCCGGCCGTACGTCGAGACGATGGCCCTCCGGCCGGACCACCCCTACGACGCCTCGAAGGCGATGACCGATCTCCTCGCCCGGACCTACGCCCGGACGTACGGCCTGCCGGTCGCGATCACCCGCTGCGCCAACCTGTACGGCGGCGGCGACCTGAACTGGAGCCGGATCGTGCCCGGCACGATCCGCTCCGTGCTCGAGAACGAGGCGCCGGTCATCCGGTCCGACGGGACGTTCGTCCGCGACTACCTGTTCGTCGATGACGCGGCGCGCGCCGTGCTGGTCCTGGCCGAGGCGGTCGGGCGCCGGGAGGAGATCCGCGGCGAGGCCTTCAACTTCGCGGCCGGCCAGCGCCTGACCGCGATCGAGATGGCCGAGCGGATCCTGCGGGTCATGGGCTCGTCGCTCCGGCCGCGGATCCTCGCCACGTCGCGCAACGAGGTCCCGGTCCAGCGGGTGTCCGCCGCCCGCGCCCGGCGCGAGCTCGGCTGGCGCCCGACCGTGACGCTGGAGCGCGGCCTCGCCCAGACGATCGAGTGGTACCGCGGCCATCTCGCCCGGGCGGCCCGATGACCGCCACCTGCGGCTGGTGCGCGACCGCACTGACGATCGTCCTGGAGCTGGGCGACCAGCCCCTCGCCAATGCGCTCCTGACCGAGGAGGACCTCGATCGACCGGAGGCGCGCTTCCCGCTGACGCTCGCGATCTGTCCGTCGTGCGGCCTCGTCCAGATCACCGAGGCGGTGCCGCCGGAGCGGATGTTCCGGGAGTACGCCTACTTCTCGTCCGTCTCGGATGCGTTCGTCGCGCATGCCGGTGCGATCGCCGGCCGGGTCCGGGCGAGCCTCGGTCTCGGGGCGGACAGCCTCGTGATCGAGATCGCGAGCAACGACGGCTACCTGCTCCAGCACTACGCCGCCGCCGGCATCCCCGTCCTCGGGATCGACCCCGCCCGGAACATCGCAGCCGCCGCGAACGCCCGCGGGGTCCCGACACTCCCCGAGTTCTTCGACGCGACCCTGGCCGCCGAGCTGGCCCGCACCGGCCGGACCGCGGACGTGATCCACGCCAACAACGTGATCGCCCACGTCCCCGACCTCGACGGGTTCGTGGCCGGGCTGGCGACCGTCCTCAAGCCGGCCGGCATCGCGGTGATCGAGACGCCGTATGTCCGGGACCTCGTGGAGCGGCTCGAGTTCGACACGGTCTACCACGAGCACCGCTACTACCACTCGCTGACGGCCCTCGCCCGGATCCTCGATCGGCGCGGCCTGCGGGTCGTCGCGGTCGAGCGGATCCCGGTCCACGGCGGGTCGCTCCGGCTGTTCGTCGGCCATCGCGATCACGGCCACGGCGAGAGCGTCGTCGGCGTCCCGGCCGCGTCCGTTCCCGGCCTGCTCGCCGAGGAGGCCGACCTCGGGCTGGGCGACCCGGCGTACTACCACTCGTTCGCCGATCGGGTGGCGACGCTCGGGACGGATCTGCGGGCGATGCTCGGCGGGATCAAGGCCGACGGGCGCTCCGTGGCGGCCTACGGCGCGGCGGCGAAGGGGACCGTGCTGCTCAACGCCTTCGGGATCGGCGCGGAGATCCTCGAATTCGTCGCAGACCGCAGCCCGCACAAGCAGGGCCGGTTCATGCCCGGTGTCCACCTGCCGATCGTCGCGCCCGAGCGACTCCTCGACACCCGCCCCGACGTCTGCCTCCTCCTCGCCTGGAACTTCGCCGACGAGATCCTTGCCCAGCAGGGCGAGTACCGTGAGGCCGGCGGCCGGTTCCTGATCCCCGCCCCCGTGCCGAAGCTGGTGTGACGATGATCGACGGTGTCCGGATCGTTCCGCGAGCCCGCATCCCCGACGAGCGGGGCACGGTGCTCCACATGCTCAAGGTCACCGACCCCGAGTTCCTCGGCTTCGGCGAGATCTACTTCTCGACGATCTATCCCGGTGTCGTCAAGGGCTGGCACCGCCACGCCGAGATGACGCTGAACTACGTCTGCGTGCACGGCCGGATCAAGCTCGTCCTCTACGACGACCGCGCGGACTCGCCGACCCGCGGCGAGTTGATGGAGCGGTTCCTCGGACCGGACGACTACAGCCTCGTCCAGATCCCGCCCGGCGTCTGGAACGGGTTCAAGGGCATGGGCTCGGAGCCGGCGATCGTCGCGAACTGCTGCACCCACCCCCACGACCCGTCGCGCTCGACCCGGCTCGACCCGTTCGAGAACGACATCCCCTACGACTGGGACGTCCGGCAGCACTGATGCGGATCCTCGTGACCGGCGCCGCCGGGTTCATCGGGGCCCACGTCGTCCGCGAGGCGCTGGCGGCCGGTCACGAGGTGCGCGCGGTGGTCCGCCCGGGCGCGTCCCCGCCGCGGCTCGAGGAGCTCACCGGCGCCTCCGGCCGCGGCGCGGGCCCGCGCCTCGTCCGCCTCGACCTCGCCGACCGGGCGCGGACCACGGCGGTGCTGCGCTCGGAGCGACCGGACGCCGTGATCCATCTCGCCTGGTATGCCGAGCCCGGCAGGTACCGCACCGCCCTCGCCGAGAACGTGGCGTCGCTCGAGGCCACCGCCGGCCTCCTGGTCGCGGCGGCCGATGCCGGGTGCCGCCGGGTGGTCCTCGGTGGGACCTGCCTCGAGGGCGACGACGACCGCGGCGCCGCCGAGGGCCGTGGGTCGGACCGCCCGATCTACGCCGCAGCCAAGCGCGCGGCCCACGAGCTCGGCAGCGGGTTCGGGGGAGCCGGGGTGAGCGTCGCCTGCGGCCACGTCTTCTACCTGTACGGCCCGTTCGAGGACGAGCGCCGCGTGCTGCCCTCGGTCATCCGCTCGGTCATCGCCGGGCAGCCGATCGCGACGACGACGGGCACGCAGACCCGCGACTACCTCCACGTCGCCGACGTCGCGGCAGGGTTCGTCGCGCTCGCGGGCGCGAGCGTCGGCGGTGGGGTCGACATCTGCTCGGGGTCGCTCGTGACCCTCGCCGACGTCCTCCGGATCGTCGGTGACGAGACCGGCCGCCCGGACCTGATCCGAATCGGCGAGCTCGGGCCGGGCGACGACTCCGGGCACGGCGCCGCCGGTGACCCGCAACCGCTCCACGCCCTCGGCTGGCAGCCCCGCCACGAGCTGCGCGCCGGCATCCGTGACACCATCGGCTGGTGGACAGCCCGACAGGAGGCCAACCCTTGATCGACACCGCCACGGCGCAGCCGGATCGCCTGATCACGATCCGGACCGCGGACGGACCGCGCGACATCGACATCTACACGCCCGAGGGGTTCGCCGTCGTGGCCGACCTCTTCACGCGCTCGGGCTGGCAGAACAAGCTGTCGTACGAGGTCACCTGGCTCGGCATCCCGATCATCCAGCTGCCCGAGGACATCCTGATGGTCCAGGAGCTGATCTGGAAGGTCCGCCCGGAGGTCGTGATCGAGAGCGGGGTGGCGCATGGAGGCGCCCTGATCCTGTACGCCTCGATCCTCGAGCTGATCGGCCGGGGGAAGGTCATCGGGATCGACATCGAGATCCGGAAGTACAACCGGCTCGCGATCGAGAGCCATCCGATGGCCCGCCGGATCAGCCTGATCGAACGCAGCTCCGTGGACCCCGCCACCCTCGATGCCGTCCGGGCGATGGTCGCCCCGGGGCAGCGGACGATGGTGATGCTCGATTCGAACCACACCCGCGACCACGTCCGCGAGGAGCTGGAGCTGTACGCCCCGCTCGTGAGCCCGGGCAGCTACCTCGTCGTGTTCGACGAGGTCATGACGATGGTGTCTGACGCCCCGAACGGCAAGCCGGACTGGGACACCGACAACCCCCTCTCGGCGGTCGAGGACTTCCTCGCCGGGCATCCGGAGTTCGTCGTGGACCGATCATATGAACGCCTCGCGACGACCTACTGCCGCAACGGCTTCCTGCGCCGCCTCGAGGACTAGCGCGACCCGGCTGTCCCGGCGCGGCCGGGCGCGCGAGCGTCGACCAGCTGCCGGAGCTCGACCATGAGCCGGCCCGAGAGGACATCCGCGTCGTGGGTGTCGCAGATCCGGCGCGCGATCGTTGCGGTCTCGGGCGAGATCGTCCGCACCGCCCCGAGTGCCTCCGCGAGCGCGTCGACGTCGCCGGCCGGGAAGATCGTCGCGATCTCCGGCCCGACGATCTCCGGGATCCCGCCCAGGTCCGGGGCGATGACGGGCAGGTCGAAGGCCAGCGCCAGCATCAGCAGGGCGGAGTTCAGGGTCCGGACGTAGGGCAGGACGACCGCGTCGCTTGCCCGCAGGAACAGCTGCATGTCGTCGGCCGGGATCATCCGGCCGTGGAGGTGGACGTTGCGCTGGGCCACGGCGCGCTCGACGAACGCCCCGATCTCGGGCGATCGGCTGGGCAGGCCCGCGATCAGCAGGTGCAGGTCCGGGTGGGCGGTGAGCGCGCGATCGAACCCGTCGAGGAGCAGGTCCAGGCCCTTGTACGGCCGCAGGCCGCCGACCAGCGAGATCACCCGGGCATCGCCGGGAAGGCCGAGGGAGAAGCGGGCCGCAGATCGGCTCACGATGTCGGCGTAGGCGCCCCGGAAGCTCGGCAGCGGGACGTGGACCGTCCGTTCGGGCGGAATCCGGTAGAGGGGTGCGGCGAGCTCGGCCGTCGAGGCCGTCATCACGTGGACCAGGTCCGCGCGGTCCACGATCGTCCGGCGCAGGTGCGCCTCGGCCTCGGGCAGGGCGGCGTCGTGGGGAAGGATGTTGTGGACCGTCCAGGCGATCGCCCAGCCGGCCTGGCGCGCGCGGTCGAGCGTCGCCGCCGCGGCCGCGACGCGACGGTCGGCCTCGTCCGGGCCGGTGGCGCCCGCCAGCACGCGGTTGACCCAGTGGAGGTGGAGGATCCGGCGCGTCTCCGGTGCGAGGGCGCGCTCCGCCACCGCGAGGTCGGCCAGATCGTGGAGCGGGATCGGGGCGATGCCGTGCTGCCAGGCCTGGCGGTAGACGAGGTCCTGGTAGGGGCTGTCGGGGCTCGCCTGGTGGTAGAGCAGGACGGCCGGGCGGGCGTGACCTTCGGCGACGAGCTGCGCCTGGGCGTCCTGCACGTCCTGGGCGGCCAGCCGATTCGTGGACCGGCCCCGGATCGGCTCGCTCCGCGCGGCGGCCGCACGCAGGTCGCGGGCGACCTTGTTGGTGGGATCGAGGCGTTCGATCTCCTTGGCCTCGGCGGCGGCCGCGGCCGGGTCGCCCCGGTCCAGGTAGTCACGGCTGCGGTGGATCCGGAGGTGCTCCTCGGCCTGAACGGCGCGGGCCGCGTCCACGATCGAGCGAGGGCGCCGGCCGAGGACGAGGTCGCGGACGCTCCGGACGAGGTTCGCGAAGGCCACGTCGCGGGGATGCGGCAACAGCGCTCGGGCGAGGCGATCGACGGCCCGGGTGCCACGCGGCGACGGGCCCGGCGGTTCCGGGTCGCTCATCGCCCGCGTTGACCCGGGTACGGCCTCGGGATCACCGGCTCCGGACCCGATCCAGGACCCGGCGTGCCCGCCGGGCAAGGCCGCGCGCGACGCGGCTCACGGTCATCGGCGCGGCCGCCGACCGCGACGCCGGCGCGGCCGGGGCCTTCGCCTGCAGAGCGGCCACGACCTCGGGCGGCGTGCCCGTGAAGGCCGGTTCGTCCGCCCGCTGCCAATCGACCCAGTGGGAGCGGAATCCCATCTGCTCCTTGAAGAAGCGCAGCCCCTCCGTGCCCGACTGGTGCATGTTGTACATCGCGTACTTCGTGCCGGCCGTCGCGATCACGTCGCGCAGCGTCTCGGCGACGAGGAGGTACATGACCCCGGCGTTGAGGTGCTCGCCGTGGCCGAGGATCGTGGAGTACAGGCACATCTCACCCACCTGGTAGAGCCAGGTGTAGGCGACCAGGTGCCCGTCCTTGAGGACGCCGTAGGTCCGGATCTGGTGGCGCGGGCAACCGTAGTCCGGCAATGGCCCGAAGGGCGCCGGCCGCTCACGATAGCGATCGGTCATCTCCTTGCCCTGGCGCTCGGACATCGAGGTGTTGATCGCGAAGATGTCGTCGAGGTACTGGTCGCGGTCGATCACGCCGAAGGTGTAGCCGGTCTTCTCGGCCTTGCGGACCTTGCGCCGCGTGCCGTAGCCGGCCGGCCCTTCCCAGTACTCCTCGAAGGTCGGCGGCAGGACGAGGATCGAGCAGCCGTCCTGGTAGGCACCGATCTCGGGCCGGCGCGGATGGGGTGCGGTGAACTTCTCGTAGAGCGAGTCGGCCAGCTCCGTGCAGGCGGGGTCCGGCGTGTCGGCCCGGAGGAAGCTGATCGTCAGCCGCGGGTCGGGGCCGGCGTCGGCGTCAGCCATTCGGCGAGTCCTTTCTCGAGGGCGACCTGGATCATCTTGCGGTAGGTCGGGCCCGTGAAGTGGAGCGTCTGGCCGGGTCCGCAGCTGCCCATGTCGTCGGGGTCGAGCTCCGAGTCGTGGATGTCGCCTGCAAACAGCTTCGGAACCGCCTTCTCGAGCTCCTGGCCCATGCGGCGGAAGTCGAGCCGGGGCTCGAGCTTGCGGTAGTAGGCGACCGGCTGGTGCAGGTAGAGCACCGGCACGTCGCCGTAGCGCCTGCGGTATTCCTCGATGAGCCGAACCTGGGCTTCGAGCGACTCGTCGAAGGTCAGGCGGCCGACATCGCGGAACTCGCGTTCGAACGCCTCCCGATCCTTGAGGAAGCCGGGGTGGATCCACAGCTTCCAGCCGGCGTCGCGATGCTGCCACGCCCCGAAGTTCATGTCCGAGTAGTTGTCGAACACGAGGAGCCGCGCCCGCTCGGCCTCGAGGGTGGTCCGGTCGACCTGGCCGAGGGCGTAGTGACGGAGGCTCTTGCCCATTCGGTCCACGTCGAGGTGGCGGGTGACGTCGTCGCGGGTGGGCGAGCCGACGGTGAGATGGTCGAGGAAGAAGTCGGTCCGGGCCTTCTCGTCGCGGACCATCCGTGGGTTGCCGCCGAACAGGTCGCGGTTCATGTCGATCGCCCGGCGCGAGCAGCAGTCGCCCCGGACGACGATCTCGAACGGGGGAGCGGTCGGGTCGCCGATCGTGGCGGCCGAGGGCTCCGCCGCGGGCATGACCGCCGGTCGCGGCGTCACCGTCTCGTCGCCGAACGCCCACCACACCGGGTGGATCAGCAACTGGAGGAAGCCGCCCTCCGACGCGAAGACGTCGTCGATCTCGCCGAACGGCCGGCTCCAGCGCCCGCCGGTGTCGGACAGGTAGCGGGTGTGGCCGATCGAGTTGGCCTCATGGTCGAGGCCGAACTCCGTCATCGAGCGCTGGCGAAGCTGGAGGCTCCGGACGCGGCCGTTGCCGGCGTCGTACGTCAGCGTCCGGTCCGGCTGGTGGGTGTCCGGGCGGATGCACTCGCTGAAGATCTCGTTGTTGATGAAGCCGACGGTGTGGCAGAGCTTGTCGCCGTGGGCGACCGAGCCTGTGATCGTGAACCCGTGGCGGCGGAGCGCAGCGAGATCGTTCTCGAGGATCTCGAACGGGTCCTCGCCGGTCTGGAGGGCGATCGCCACCGCATTGTTGTGGAGCCCGATCTCGTGGCCGAGTGCGGCGATCCGCTTCAGGCCCCGGATGACCATCGGCGAGGGATCGCGGGCGGCCGGGCCGCCCCAGTACCAGTCGCGGTGGAGGACGTAGTAGGTCGAGCGGATCCCGCGCTCGGCCTCCCACTCGGCGAACCGGACGGAATTCTCCAGGTCGTGGTCCATGTCGTGGCGGACGGTCGCGAACCGCTCGGGCCAGTTGTCGCGGCGGGCGTACGCCTCGGCGACGGGCACGACGGCGTCGGCCCGGTCGAGGAGCCGGGCGAGGCGCTCCAGGTCATGGCGGCCGTATGTGCGCTTGGTGGCCAGCTCCTTGCGCTTGGCGCGCAGGATCGAGTTCGGGATGCCGTCCGTCGAGCCCTCCGGGAGGCGCGGGAGGGGCAGCCGCCGGAGCGCCGCCTTCGCCCGGCGCAGGAGCCCGCGCCGGACCCGGCCGGCGAAGCGGAGCCCGCGGCCCGCGAGCCGGCGGACCCGGGCGAGGGCCGGGCTCACCGGGCGGGCCCGTCCTCGGAGCGGTGGGGCGCGGCGGGCGCAGGAGCGGCGGGCGCAGGAGCGGCGGGCTCGGGCGTCGCGCGCTCGGGTGTCGCTGACTGCGGCGTCGCGGGCCGGGGCGCCGCGGCGGACGGCGCGGCCGGCGACGCAGGCTCCGCCGCACCGTGCCGGGCGGTGATCATGGCCTGGATCGCCGCCACGTCGTCGATCGAGGTCCCCGCCTCGCGCGCGGCCTTGATCGCGGCCTGGGTCTGGATCGCCCAGGGCGAGAAGCCCGGCGAGTCGCCGAGCTTGGCGATCAGCTCGGCCTGCTTGCGCATCGTCTCGGCCAGGGAGCGCTCCTTGTGGAGCCTGACGATCTCCTCGGGCTCGCCCTCGGCGACGACATGGCCCTTCTCGATCAGCATCGCCCGGTTGCAGAACTCGGTCACCCACTGCATGTCGTGGGTCACGAGCACGATCGCCTTGGCGGCCCTGGCCAGCTCGAGCACCCGAGCCCGGCTCTTCTCGCGGAACACCGCGTCGCCGGTCGCGAGGACCTCGTCGAGCAGGAGGATGTCCGGATCGACCGAGGTCGCGATCGCGAACCCGAGCCGGGCCCGCATCCCGGACGAGTACGTCTTGATCGGGGCGTCGATGAACTGGCCGATGTCGGCGAAGTCGACGATCGATTCCGACCGGCGGACCATCTCGGAGTGGGGGACGCCCATGAAGGCGCCCGCGAGCATGATGTTGTCGCGGCCGTTCAGCTCCTGGTTGAAGCCGGCTCCCAGCTGGAGCAGGCTCGACACGTGACCGCGGACGTCCACGACGCCCTCGGACGGGGTGATGATCCCGGCCAGCGTCTGGAGGAGCGTGCTCTTGCCGGCCCCGTTGGGTCCGATGACCGCAAGGGACTCGCCGTGCACGAGCCGGAACGTCACCTCGCGGAGCGCCCAGAAGGTCCGCTCGCCCTCGCCCTTCCGGATGATCGTGCCGAGCGTCTGGCGCAGCGTGTTCTTCTTCGTCAGGCGCAGGTTGTAGCGGACGCCCACGTTCTGGACGTCGATCGCGTAGTCGGGGGCGTCGTTCTCGGGCGGCATCAGAGGACCTTGGCGAACGACGGCTCGAGCCGCTTGAAGAAGATCGTCCCGACGATCAGCAGGGCGAGCGAGAACGCGAACACCAGGCCAAGGAGGACGAAGTCCGGCGCCCGCTCGTAGTAGATCGCGTCGCGGTACGACTCGAGGATCGTGAAGAACGGGTTGAGCCGCATGGCCGTCGCGGCGGCAGGCTGCGTCGCATCGAGGGTGGCGATCGTCTCGGCACCGTACAACGCGGGCGACAGGTAGAACCACAGCCGGAGGACATGCCGGGCGAGGTTCCCGACGTCGCGGAAGAACACGTTGAGCGACGCCAGGATCAGCCCGAGCGCCATCGTGAACGTGAACTGGACGACGGCGACGACCGGGATGAACACGAGGGCCGGGCTGATCCGGTCGGCATAGAACAGGATCAGCATCGCGAACAACGGGATCAGCCCGAACAGGAACTGGGCGATCCCGGCGATCATCGCCGCGGCCGGCAGGACGATCTTGGGGAACTGGATCTGCTTGATCAGCCGCTCCTGGCCGCTGACCGAGGTGATCGCGTCCGAGATCACCGTGCTGAACCACTTCCAGGGCAGGATCGCCGCGAAGATGAACAGGGGATAGGCCGGGGTGTCGCGCTGGAAGATCACCGTGACGAGGATCACGTACACGGCCATCTGGAGGAGCGGATCGAGGATCCACCAGACATTGCCGAAGAAGGTGTTCGTGCCCTTCCGCTTCAGGTCCGCCTGGGCCAGGTAGCGGACCAGTCGCCAGCGCGACCGGAGGTCTCCCACCGCCTCCGCCAGCATGCCCAACGGGCCGGGCCGAGTCGCGCTCGTCCGGAACGCGGCAGGCGCTTCCTGAGTGATGTCCATGCGAGGGGCGAGGGTACCACCTCCGCCCTCGACGCCCTTCCGTGACCGGGGTGCCGGACCGGCTAGACTCCCGTTCGTGAATTCGGACCAGCGCCTGGCGATCGTCGGGCTCGGCTACGTCGGCCTGCCCCTCGCGATCGCCTTCGTCGAGGCCGGCCTGGCGGTCGAGGGGATCGACGCGCACGGTCCGCGGGTGGACGAGCTGACGGCCGGCAGCTCGCCGATCGACGACATCTCCGACGACCGCCTGCGGGCGGCCCTCGAGGCCGGCCTCACCGTCGTTCGCCCCGGCGACGCCTCGATCGCGTCGGCGGACGTCGTCTTCGTGTGCGTCCCGACCCCGATCACGAAGTCCAAGGATCCCGACCTCGGTCCCGTCCTCTCGGCGGCCGAGCTGATCCGGGGCCAGCTTCGCGCCGGCCAGCTCGTCGTCCTCCAGTCCACGACCTTCCCCGGCACGACGAACGGCCCGTTCCGCGAGGCGCTCGAGGCCGGCGGGCTCGTCGCCGGTCGCGACTTCGACCTCGCCTTCGCACCGGAGCGGGTCAACCCGGGCGACCCGGCGTCGGCATCGCGTGGCGTGCCCCGCCTCGTCGGGGCCACGACCCCGGAGGCCACGGCCCGCGCCGCCGCGCTCCTCGGCCGGATCAACGAGCGCGTCGTCGAGATGTCCTCGCCGGACGCGGCCGAGCTCGCCAAGCTCCTCGAGAACGTCTTCCGCAACGTCAACATCGCATTCGTCAACCAGCTCGCACTCCTGTGCGAGCGGATGGGGCTCGACGTCTGGGAGGTGATCGACGGCGCCGCCACCAAGCCCTTCGGCTTCATGCGGTTCACGCCAGGTCCCGGTGTCGGCGGTCATTGCATCCCGGTCGATCCCTACTACCTGAGCTGGCGGGCGCGCGAGTTCGACTTCATCGACCGGTTCATCGAGCTCGCCGGCGACATCAACTTCGCGATGCCGCGCCACGTCGTCGATCTCGTCGGCGAGGCGCTCAACGATCGCGGCCGGGCGCTCAAAGGCGCCCGCGTCGGCGTGATCGGGGTGGCATTCAAGCCGAATGTCCGCGACGCCCGCAACTCGCCCGCGGCCGACGTGATCGCCGGTCTCCGGGATCGTGGCGCGGACGTGACCTACCACGACCCGCATGTCCCGTCCTTTCGCGACGCCGGCGGGGCGCGCCTCGAGTCCGCCGGTTTCGACGAGCTGATCGCCGCGAGCGACGTGATCGTGGTCGTGACCGCCCACGCCGCGGTCGACCTGGACCGGCTCTATCGCGACGCGGATCTCGTCGTGGACACCGTCAACAGCGCGGCGGGTCGGACCCTTCGGCCGCGAGGCGTCCTCCGGCTTGGCGCGGGCTGGAGCCCCGGCTGAGCACGACCGCCCGGCCGATCGCGATGGTCGTCCACTCCTACTACGACGAGGACCCCCGGGTCCGGCGCGAGGCCGAGGCGCTCGTCGCGGCGGGCCACGAGGTGGACGTCTTCGCCCTCCGTCGCGCCGGCGAAGCGCGCGCGGGGACCCTCGCCGGCGTCACCGTGCATCGGCTCGGCGTCCAGCGCCACCAGGGCGCCGGCATCGGGGTGTACCTGCGCGAGTACCTCTCGTTCCTCGTGCGCTCGGGCTGGGCGCTCGCGAAGGCGCACCGCCGGCGGCGTTACGGCCTCGTCCAGGTCCACAGCCTCCCGGACTTCCTCGTGTTCGCCGCCCTCCCGCTGCGCCTGGCCGGCGTGCCCGTGATCCTCGACCTGCACGAGGCGATGCCGGAGTTCTTCCGGAGCCGCTTCCCGGGCGCCTCGAACCCGCTGGCCCACGGGCTTCTGCTCCTCCAGGAGCGGCTGTCGATCGCATGCTCCTCGGCCACGATCACCGTGAACGAGGTGATGGCGGAGCGGCTTCGCGCGCTCGGCGTCCGCGCCGACAAGGTCCACGTCGTCACGAACAGCGCGTCGCTCGCCCGGTTCGATCCGCTCGCCCATGAAGGGCGACCCTTCGCCGCGGACGGTGTCGTCCGGCTGATCTACACGGGAGCCCTGACCCCGACCTATGAGCTCGACGTGGCACTCGAGGCGTTGCGGCAGATCGCCCGCGAGCGCCCCGACGTCGCGTTCGCGCTCGACGTCTACGGTCGCGGTGACGCGGAGCCACGCCTCCGCGAGCAGGCCGAGCTCCTCGGCCTGGCCGATCGTGTCGCGTTCCATGGCCGGATCCCGATCGAGGAGGTGCCGGCCGCCATCGCCCGCGCGGACATCGGGCTGGCGCCCACGCGCCACGACCGGTTCACCGACGTGAGCCTCTCGACGAAGCTGTTCGAATACGGGGCGATGGGCAAGCCCGTCGTGGCGACCCGTCTGCCCCTCGTCGCCGCGACGTTCCCCGCCGGCACGGCCTGGACATACCCGGCCGGCGACGCGAGCGGCCTCGCCGCCTCGATCCTCGCGATCGTCGACGGACCGTCGGAGCGGGCGGCCGCCGTGGACGCCACGCTCCGCATCGTCCGCGAGGCGTCGTGGGAGCGGCGTTCCGGGGCCTACGTCACACTGGTCGAGTCGCTCGCCCGGCGCGGCAGGCCGGGATGATCCCGGCGACCGTGGCAGGAACTCGCGGCGCGGTACGGTACGATACCGGACCGTCCGGCGGCCTCGCCGCCCTCCACCCTCACGCTCAGGACCGCATCACCCCATGACCTTCCGAGTCAGGCCCGTCGACCGCGGCCGCAGCGGGCGCAACCCGAATCGCCGCACGCTGTACACGAACCTCGCGTTCGGCGGCACCGTGGTCGTGTCGATCCTCATCCTCGTCATCGTCGGCGTCACGAGCTGGTACGGCGCGCACCTCGCTGCCGCAGCCACCGTCAACGGCGAGACGATCACCAAGGACCAGTTCACGGAACGCGCGACCGTCGAGGCGTTCCGGCTCCAGCAGCTCGCCAACCGCGTCAACGCCGAGCTTGCGGCCGGGCGCCTGACCGCGGCCCAGGCCCAGGCCCGGATCACCCAGATCAACAACCAGCTCGATCCGCAGCAGTTCACGCCGGCGGTCCTCGAGAAGCTGATCGACACGCGGATCCAGGCGGGCCTGGCGCGGGAGCTCGGGATCACGATCACGCCGGAGCAGATCGACCAGCGGATCCTCGAGGACAAGACCCGTAAGGAGGAGCGCCACGCCTGGCTGATCGCGGTCAAGCCCGAGGTTGACAGCGGCAAGACCGAGCCGACAGACGCGCAGAAGGCTGCCGCGAAGAAGAAGGCCGACGACGCCCTCGCGGCGATCAAGGGCGGCAAGTCGTTCGAGGACGTCGCCAAGGAGGTCTCGACGGACCCGTCCAAGTCGAGCGGCGGCGACTACGGCTGGCTGGACTCGGACGCCATCGATGACGGCGACTGGGAGGCCGCCCTCTTCAAGCTCGAGGTCAACGGCCTGACCGAGGTGATCGTCGGCAAGGACGACGGGATCTACCGAATCGGCCGGGTCACCGAGATCGTGCCGGCCGCCGTCGACGGCGCGTGGGACCAGAAGCTGGCCGACGCGAACATCAAGCAGGAGACGTACCGAGCAGCGATCGAGAGCGAGGCCATCCGGGCCGCGCTCGGCGATCGGATCGTGGCCGACGCCAGCGTGTCCGGCCCCCAGCGCAAGGTCCAGGAGCTGTTCATCGCGGCGTCCGAACAGGCCCCGGCCACGACCTCGCTCAAGGTCCGCCACATCCTCTTCTCGCCGAAGGACGACCCGGAGACCGCTCGCACCGTGCCCGCCGCGGACCCGGAGTGGTCGAAGGCGGAGCTCGCGGCCAAGGCGGCCTACGAGAAGATCAAGAAGGATCCCAAGCAGTTCGACGTGATCGCCCGCGCCGAGAGCGATGAGACCTCGGCCAACGGCGACGACGGAACGGGCGGCAAGCTCCCGTACTTCGACCCCGAGAGCCAGATCGACGAGTCCTTCGCGGCCGCGATCTTCAAGGAGGGCGTGAAGCCGGGCGACCTGCTCGAGCCGTTCAAGAGCTCCTTCGGCTGGCACGTCGTCCACGTGATGTACGGCCCGCCCGACAGCGCCCAGATGGAGAAGCTCCGGGCCCAGGCCGCGACCCCGGGCACGGACTTCGGGCAGCTCGTCCGCGACTTCTCGGACGGCCCGAAGGCGGGCAAAGGCGGCGACATCGGCTGGGTCGCCAAGGGCCAGCTCGACGACCGCCTGACGAGCGTGATCCTCGCCACCCCGGCTGGCTCGCTCACGAACGTGATCGACATCCCGAACGATGGCCTGTACCTCTTCAAGGTCAACGAGGAGCGGACGGCCGTACCGGACGAGGAGCAGCTCAAGACGATCAAGTCCGACGCGTTCGGGCTGTGGTACGCCGGCAAGAAGGCGGCGGTCACGATCACCCGCGACCTCACCGACAGCTAGAGCGCCGCGGTGCTCGACGCGCTCGTCGCCGAGGCTCGCCTCCGCTGGGGGCTGGACCTTGCCGCCGGGCTCCAGGTGGTCGCCGCCGAAACGCTCGTGCGCACGCCGCTCGATCCGTCCCGGCCGGCCCTGATCGTGCCCGCGGCGGTGCTCCGGGTGAACCCGGCCGGCCTGCCCGCGGGCCCCGCCGATCTCGCGCCGGTGCTGGCGGGTCGCCACGGTCCCGGCGGCGACGATCCCCTGGCCGTGCTGCGCCGGCTCTACCCGGGCGATCATCCCGTCGGCCGGTTCGGGGCGACGGAGGGCACCACGGTGGCGACGCTCGACACCGCCGACCTGGGCAATGCCATGTACCTCGGGCCCCTCGCGCCGGAATCGGCCGTCGCGAGCCCGTGGGCGATGCCCTGGATCTCGCACCGGTTGCGCCTGCCGGACGGCTGCCCCTGGGATCGCGAGCAGACGCACGAGTCGCTCCGCAATCATCTCCTCGAGGAGGCGTACGAGGTCTACGACGCGCTCGGGGCGGGCGCGACGCCGGCGCTCGCCGAGGAGCTGGGCGATCTCCTCCTCCAGGTCGTGCTCCATGCCCAGCTCGCCGCCGAGGCCGGGGTCTTCGACCTGACCGACGTCCATTCCGCGATCGCGACCAAGATCGTGCGGCGCCACCCGCACGTCTTCGGCGACGCCGAGGCGCGGACGGCCGGCGACGTCAACCGCCAGTGGGAGCGGATCAAGGCCGACGAGCGGGCCGATGCCCCGGGGGCCGCGCCGGACGACCTCGCATCCGCCAGGCCGCCGAAGGGCGCCCTCGACGGGGTCAGCCGCATCCTGCCGGCCCTCGCCGCCAGCCAGGAGATGCAGGAGCGCGCGGCCAACATCGGATACGAGTGGCCGACGATCGAGGGCGTCCTCGACAAGGTCCACGAGGAGATCGCCGAGCTGCGCGCCGCGACGACCCCGGCCGACCAGGCCGAGGAGTACGGTGACCTCCTGTTCGTGCTCGTCAACGTCGCCCGCTGGCAGGGGATCGAGGCCGAGGCGGCGCTCCGTTCCGCCAACGACAAGTTCCGCCGCCGCTTCGCCAGCGTCGAGCGCCAGGCTGCCGAGCGCGGGGTCGCGATGCGCGAGCTCGGGTTCGCCGAGCTCGACGCCCTCTGGGACGCGGCCAAGGCCGAAGAGAAGGAGCCCGCCCGATGACGATCGCCAACCGCCCCAACGCCCGGGCCGACGGCCGGACGCCGGCCCAGCTCCGGCCCGTGTCGTTCCAGCTCGGCGTCCAGAAGTGGGCCGAGGGCTCGTGCATCATCGCGTTCGGGGACACCCGGGTCCTGTGCGCCGCGACGATCGCCGACCGCGTCCCGCCCCACCTCCGGGGCAAGGGCACCGGCTGGGTCACCGCCGAGTACTCGATGCTGCCGCGCGCCACGGCCGAGCGGACCGATCGCGAATCGGTCAAGGGCAGGCTCGGAGGCCGGACCCACGAGATCCAGCGGCTGATCGGGCGGTCGCTGCGCGATGCCGTCGACCTCACCCGCCTCGGTGAGCGGACGATCACCGTCGACTGTGACGTGCTCCAGGCAGACGGCGGCACGCGGACGGCCTCGATCACCGGCGGCTACGTCGCACTGGCGGCGGCGATGATCTCGCACGGGATGGATCGCCACCTCGTCGCCCGGGTCGCGGCGATCAGCGTCGGGCTGGTCGGCGGCGAGGCTCTCCTCGATCTCGACTACAGCGAGGACTCGCGGGCCGACGTCGACTTCAACGTCGTCGGCACCGACGGCGGGACGTTCGTCGAGGTCCAGGGCACCGCCGAGGGCAAGCCGTTCGACCGCGCGGCGATGGACGCGCTGATGGACCTGGCATCGGCCGGGCTGGAGCAGCTGTTCACGGCCCAGGCCGAGATCCTGGCCACCGTCAAGCGGTGAGGCGGCGCGGCGGGCGATCGGGCCGGTGAGCGCCCGACCGCGCCCGCGGCTGCTCATCGCGACCCACTCGGCCCACAAGCTCGCCGAGCTGCGCGAGCTGCTCCAGCTCGAGCGGGCTGAGCTGGTCAGCCTCGACGACCTCGGCATCGTCGACGACCCCGAGGAGACGGGCGAGACGTTCGCGACCAACGCCCGGATCAAGGCGCGGTTCGGCGCGCGCAGCACCGGCCTGCCGACCCTGGCCGACGACTCGGGCCTCGAGGTCGACGCCCTCGGCGGCGGGCCGGGCGTCCGGACCCGGCGCTACGCCGGCCCGGACGCGACGGATCTCGACAACAACGCCAAGCTCCTTGCCGCGCTCGAGGGTCTGCCGCCGGAGCGGCGCGCGGCGCGCTACGTCTGTGTCCTCGCCCTGGCCCTGCCGGGCCCGGGCGTGCCCGGCGGCGGCGCGCGCTCCAGGGCCGCGGTTCCGATCCGCCTCGTCCGGGGCACGACCCGCGGCCGGATCGCGACCGGGCCGCGCGGGACCGGCGGCTTCGGCTACGACCCGATCTTCGAGCCGGCCGGCGAGCCGCCCGGCGGTCGGACCTTCGGGGAGTGGTCCACGGCGGCGAAGCACGCGGTGTCGCATCGCGGCCGGGCGGCCCGGCGGATGACACCCATCCTGCGCGACCTCGGGTTCTGAGGGCGGGGGCCTACGGCGACGCGCTCGGATCTGCCGAGCCGGCGCCACCGGCGACCGGCACCGGCCATGTCGGGTCCGCGCCGGGGGGCCCGAACACGACCCCGGCCATCGCCGCGATCCGCGCCGGCACGGGCACGAAGATCGAGCCGTACGGCGTCGAGCCACCGGCGCGGATGAGCGGCGCCCCCAGCACGACCTTGACCGTTGACGACCCGCCGATCTGCTCGGCCAGCGCCGCCAGCTGCGGCAGCCGTTCCGGCGGCAGGTCGGTCCGGACCGTGTCCCCGACCGCGGTCAGCAGGTCCGGCAGGCTGAACAGGATTCCCGCCCCCACCGCCCGATCGCGGAGCGCAACGAGGACCTCCTGCTGGCGCGCGGCCCGGGTGAGGTCGCTCTCGCCGGCCGACTTCCGGATCCGGGCGTAGGCGAGGGCGTCGCTGCCGTCGAAGTGATGCGGCCCGGGCGTGACGGACCAGCCGCGCGTCCCGTCGAGGCGGGGATAGCGCGGGTCGTCGAGGGCCTTGCGGACGGTGATGTCGACCCCACCGACGGCGTCGACCATCGCCGCGAACCCGGCCAGGTCGACGCTCGCGTACGCATGGATCGGGATCCCGAGCAACGAGCCGAGGGCGTCCTCGAGCGCGCGGATGCCGCCGTCCGGGAAGTCGGCCGGATGGCGGTCGGCCCAGCTCACGAGCGAGTTGATCTTCGGGCCGAAGACGTCGCCGTTCCCGAGCGGGACGCCGGCCAGGTCGCGCGGGATCGAGACGATCGAGACTGTCCGGCCCACCGGGTCGAGCGAGACGACGATCATCGAATCGGTCAGGGCCTCCGTCCGGCCGGGTGCGGCGTCGATGCCGAGCAGGAGGACGTTCAGGCGCTCCCGCTCGCCGGGCGGCGGCCTCCCCGAAACCGAACGGACGGCCGATCCCTCGAAGATCCGTCCGAACATCGCCTCGGCGGCCGTGCCGTAGTTCCAGGCCAGGAGGTGGGGCAGGGCGGTGGCGACGAGGAGCGCCGCCAGCCCGACGGCGCCGAGCCGGCCGGGCTGGCCCGGATAGCGTCGGTCGGTGAAGGCATGGAAGACCGCGAGCATGCGCCAGGCGAGGATCACGACGTTCAGGACGAGCAGCAGGCCGAGGATCGGCGGGGCGATGACCCGGGCGAGGAGCATCGTGGGCCGATCGGACTGCACGATCACCCACGCGCCGAGCGCGACGAGGGCGGCCGGCAGCCCGAAGACGAGGGTGGGGCGCAGGCGTCCGTTGAGCGCCTGGCCGACACCGGGCACGATCGACGACGCGAACGCGGCAAGGAGTCGGCGGCGGTCGGTCGGGCGGCTGTCCGCGCGGACCCGGCGGGCGTGACCGAGGTCGGCGGACCGGCGGGCACGGGGGGCGGACGGTGACGGGTCCCTGGCCGCTCGGTCGGACATCGGTCCCGAGTGTAGCTGCAACGGTGTCGGCGTGACGCGCCGGCCGCAGGACGCAGGACGTGGCGACGCCGGGTGGTCGATCAGCCTGCCAGTGACCACCCGGCGTCGGTTCCTGTGACGCGCGACGGCCGCCGAGTGTTCCGCGGCAGCGCGGCGACGGCCGCGCGCCCGGTCGGCGACTCCGTCAGCCGGGCGGGATGTTGTGGTTGCGGTGGAACACGTTCTCGGGATCGACCCGGCGCTTGACCTCGACCAGCCGGTCCCAGTTCGGGCCATAGGCCGCGCGCACGGCGTCGATCGTCTGGTCGTGGCCGAGGTAGTTCAGCCAGCGCCGCTCGACGAGGTGCTCCTTGAGCGCCGCGTGGGCCTCCCTCGTCCAGGTCACGTTCGCCTCCGTGTCGGCCGGATCGAGCCAGACCGACGGGATCAGGAGGTTCCAGCCCTCCTCGCGATGCGGGACGGCGGTCTCGGTCGGACCGACCCGGGTGACGGCGCCGTGGAAGTGCTCGAGGACCATCGCGTTCATCGGCGATGGCGTGGACGCGAACCGTTCCACCGCGATGTCGATCAGTGCATCGGGCAGGCCGCTCGTGAAGCTCGAGAGCCAGTAGTTCTGCGAGCCGGCCGGGAAGCCCTCGTCGAGGAGCGTGTTCATCTTGGGATAGGGCATCCGGCCGACGTCCACGACGAGCGGCGAGCCCCACGCCAGGAACGGCGCGAGATCAGCGTCGGCCTGCTCCGGGTCGCCGGAGTGGCACACGATCAGGACGGCCAGCTTCGTGCCCGAGCCGTCCGGAGCGTGGACCAGGCCGGCGAAGATCTCGAGCTCGTCGGGCGCGTCGGCCACCGCGTCGCGATAGAAGCGGAGCAGGTCGGCGGCCGCATCGAACGGGTGGGCGATCAGTCCGCCCGTCACCGTCTCGAGCGGGTGCAGCCGGTACGTCAGCGCCGTGGCGATCCCGAAGTTGCCGCCGCCGCCGCGGAGCGCCCAGAACAGGTCCGCGTCCGACGCCTCGGTGACCTCCCGGATCTCGCCATCGGCGGTCACCAGCTCGACCGCCAGCAGGTTGTCCGCCGCGAGCCCGAACCGGGCCATCAGCCATCCGAGGCCGCCGCCCAGCGTCAGGCCCGCGATGCCGGTCGAGGAGACCGCGCCACCGGTCACGGCCAGGCCGTGCTCCGCGGCGGCCGCGTTGAGCTCGCCCCATGTGACCCCGCCCTCGGCGCGGACCGTGCGCGCGGCCGGATCGACGGCGATGCCCTTCATCTCGGCGAGATCGATCATCACCGCGTCGTCGGCGATCGCCAACCCCGCCACGTTGTGGCCGCCGCCCCGGACGCTGATCTCGAATCCACCCCGCCGCGCGAAGCGCACCGCCTCCGCGGCGTCGGCCGCCGTCCGGCAGCGGACGATCAGCGCCGGCCGTCGGTTGATCATCCCGTTGTGGACGCGGCAGGCGTCCTCGTAGCCGTCGACGCCGGCCTGGAGCAGGCCGCCGGACAGCGACGCCGCGAGAGCCTCCAGATCACGCTGGTCGAGGGTTGCCGATGTGCTCATCGTGTCCTCCATGTCGGGATGCGAGCCAGGTCGGCCGACGAGCCACGAGTGTACCGGCCGGCATCGCCGAGCCGACCACTGGGACTCGTGCTCGCACGGCGCAGCCATGCGATCCAATGGCCGCGTCGCTGGTCGAGCGCGGTCCGGATGCGCTCCAGCTGAAGGATTCGAGGCCGCGCGGCGCCATACTCGATAGCGCGGGAGGTTCCCGCGCCGAAATCGAGGGACGACGGTGACGTCCGAGCTCGTCGAGCGGGCACAGCGGGGCGACCACGAGGCATTCGATGTGCTCGCGGGCGCCGCATACCACCGGCTGTACGCGATCGCGAGACGCATCCTCCGTGACGGGTATGCCGCGGAAGATGCCGTTCAGGACACGCTCGTCAGGGCCTGGCGCGACCTGCGCGGCCTGCGCGACCGCGATCGCTGGGACGCCTGGCTGCACCGTCTCCTCGTTCACGCCTGCCAGGACCAGGTGCGACGTCGCCGTCGGCGACCGCTCGAGGTTCCGGTCCTCGCCATCGACCAACCGGCCGTCGAGGATCGACTGGCTCAGCTCGTCGACCGCGACGAGCTGGAACGGGCCTTCCTCCAGCTGACCATCGAGCAGCGGGCGGCCCTCGTGCTCACCCACTACGTCGGACTGTCCGCCGCCGAGGTCTCCCAGATCCTGGGGATCCCGACGGGGACGGTCTACTCCCGACTTCATTACGGCGCCCGGGCGATGCGCGCGGTCATCGCGGGCCAGTCCGACGCGCCGTCCGCCAGCCCGGAGCCCGGACGATGAACGAATCCGCCGAGCGCCTGCTCTCCGCGTGGCTGTCCGAGGGGCCCGACATGGGTCCCCACGATGGACTCGATCGGGCCCTCGCGGCCACGCGTCGGACTCGACAGCGGCCGGGCTGGACCTTCCTCGAAAGGTGGATCCCCATGCAGCTCACGATGCGATCCGCGATCGCCCCGCGGTCCCTGATGCCCCTGGTCATCCTCGCGCTCCTGCTCCTCACCGTCCTTGCGGCGGTGCTGCTGGCCGGCGCAGGGCGGGCCCGACCCGCTCCTCCGTTCGGGCCCGCCGCGAACGGCCAGATCGCGTACGACAGTGAGGGTGCCATCGTCCTGGCCAACGTCGACGGGTCCGCGCCTCGGACCCTCGCCATCGGGCTCGGCCAGAGCTACACGCCCACGTTCTCGCCCGATGGGATGCGCATGGCGTTCCTGTCGCGGGCAGGGGAGGGGCAACCGATCTCGCTCTGGGTGGCGAACGCTGACGGGACCGACGCGAGGAACATCACGCCGGGCTTCGCCATCGCAACCGAGATCTGGGCGAGCCCCTCGTGGTCGCCCGACAGCAGACGGCTCACGTTCCACACGAGCGTCTCCGCCGTCGACCAGATCGTCGTCGCAGCGGTGGACGGAAGCGCCATCCACACGATCACCGACCGGGTCACCTCCCGCGCATGGCCCGC
>DASSPG010000158.1:0-12106 GCA_035699725.1 Candidatus Limnocylindrales bacterium
CGCGTCTGGCCGGACATCGTGTCGTTCGCCCGGGACCACGGGCGCAGGATCACGATCGAGAACTGCCCGATGCTCTTCAGCAACGACGAGTGGCCGGGCGGTCACAACCTCGCGACGACGCCGCGGATGTGGCGCCGGATCCTGGAGCAGTGGGGCGGCACGATCGGGCTGAACTTCGATCCGAGCCACCTGGTCCTGCAGATGATCGACATCCCGCGCTTCATCCGCGAGTTCGGGCCGCACATCCTCCACGTCCAGGCGAAGGACCTCTGGATCGATCGCGAAGGCCTGTACGAGCGCGGCGTGTTCTCGATGGGGATGGGCTGGCAGGTGCCCCGCCTGCCGGGGCTCGGCGACGTCGAGTGGGGACCGCTGTTCGCGGCGCTCTGGCGAGCCGGCTACGACGGCGACGTGATCATCGAGCACGAGGACCGCGATTTCGAGAAGACCGACGACCTGATCAAGCGCGGGTTCCTCCTGGCGCGGGACGTCCTGAGGCCCTACATCAAGTGACCACGCCACGCTTCACCATCGACACCCTGACCGAGCGCGACATCGCCAAGGCGATCGACCACTCCCTGCTGCGCCCGGAGCTCGACGACGCGTTCGTCGAGGCCGGCTGCCGCCTGGCCGCGGCGTACGACGTCGCGTCGGTGTGCGTCCGGCCCGTCGACGTCCGCCGCGCGGCCGCGATCCTGGCCGGGACCGACGTGAAGGTCGGGACGGTCATCGGGTTCCCCCACGGCAGCTCCACGACCGCGACCAAGGTCTACGAGGCCCACCGGGCGGTCGAGGACGGCGCGTCCGAGCTCGACATGGTCATCGCCATCGGCGCCCTCAAGTCGGGACGCGACGCGGACGTCCAATCGGACATCGCCGCCGTCGTCGAAGCGGCGCATGCCGGCGGGGCCATCGTCAAGGTGATCTTCGAGAACCACTACCTGACCGACGACGAGATCGTCCGGGCGTGCCGTGCGACCGAGGCCGCCGGGGCCGAGTTCGTGAAGACCTCGACGGGGTTCGCCGCCACGGGCGCGACCCACGAGGACCTGGCCCTGATGCGCCGGAGCGTGTCCGACCACGTCCAGGTCAAGGCCGCCGGCGGCGTCCGCACGCTCGACGCCCTGATCGACGTGCTGAACCTGGGCACCACCCGGGTCGGCGCCACCGCGACGGCCGCGATCATCGACGACTTCCGGGCGCGCAAGGCCGGGCACGGTCCGGTCGGAGCGGCAGCCGCGGGCACCGGCGCAGGGTCCAGCGCGGGGGGCGGCTACTGATGCGTCCGGTCGGGATCGGGATGCTCGGCTCGGGCTTCATCGGGGAGTTCCACGCCGATGGCCTGCGCTACGTGCCCGATGCCCGGGTGGTCGCCAACTGGGGTGCCGGCGCCGAGCGACGCGCGGCCTTCGGCACGCGCTTCGGGAGCCGGCCGGTGGCGTCGATCGACGCGGTCTGCGCCGATCCCGAGGTGGACCTCGTCGTGGTCTCCCTGCCGAACCACCTCCACCTCGAGGCGGTTCGGTCCGCGGCCGCCCACGGGAAAGGCGTCGCGTGCACCAAGCCGCTCGGTCGGAACGGCGACGAGGCCGCGGAGATGCTCCGGCTCGTGACCGACGCCGGCGTCTTCCACGCCTATCTCGAGAACGTCGTCTTCAACGCCGAGATGATCCGGATGCGCGAGCTGATCGCGTCCGGGGCGATCGGCCGGCTGACCACGTTCCGCGCCCGCGAGGGCCACAGCGGTCCCCACGCGGCCCATTTCTGGGACGCGGAGCTGGCCGGCGGCGGCGCCCTCCTCGACATGGCCTCGCACGGCGTCGAGGCGGCCCGAACCATGTTCGGCAAGGAGGTCGCCGTCCGCGACGTGTTCGCCTGGGGCGACACGCTCGTCCATGGTGACCGGACCGCGCTCGAGGACAACGCCGTGATGCTCCTCCGGTTCGAGGACGGACGGGTCGCGACGATGGACGTCTCGTGGTCCTCGAAGGGCGGCCTCGAGAGCCGGTTCGAGGCGTACGGCGACGGCGGCCGGGTCGTCCAGGACATCATCTCGAGCCCGCTTCGCGCGTTCATCGAGAAGCCCGCGGGCTATCTCGGCGAGAAGGTCGACGCGGACACGGGCTGGGTCTACCCGGTCCCGAACGAGACCTATGCCCACGGCCACGACGCGATGATGGCCGACGTCGTCGGCGCGTTCCGGGACGGTCGCCCGCCGCAGGAGACGTTCGCGGACGGCCTGATCGTCAACCGGATCCTCGACGCGGCCTATCGCTCGATCCGGAGCGGTCGCTGGGAGGCCGTCGACGCGGCAGACGTCCGCGTGGCCCCCACCGGAGCCCGGGCGTGACCACCAACGCAACGCCGAGCCTGCCCTGGATCGCGGCCGCCACCGCGCTCCTCGAGCAGGTGGCGGCCACCCAGGCCGACGCGCTCGAGACCGCCAGCCGCTGGTCAGCCGAGGCGATCGCCGCGGATGGCCTCGTGCATCTCTTCGGAACGGGCCACTCGCGGATCCCGGTCGAGGAGATGTTCCCGCGCTACGGCTCGTACCCGGGATTCAATCCGATCGTCGAGCTGTCGATGACCTTCCATACGCAGGTCGTCGGCGCCAACGGCCAGCGCCAGGCGATGTACATCGAGCGGATGCCCGGCCTGGCTGACGTCATCCTCGACAACTTCTCGTTCGGTCCGCATGACATCGTGATGGTCTTCTCGGCCGGCGGCACGACCGCGGTTCCGGTGGAGTTCGCCCGTGGCGCCCGGGCGCGCCGCCTCAAGGTCATCGCCGTCACGTCGGTCCAGCAGTCGATGTCGTCGGACATCGATCCCGTCGTCGGCAGCCGCCTGCTCGACGAGGCGGATCTCGTCATCGATCTGTGCACGCCCCACGCGGACGCGCTGATCACCATCGACGGCCTCGAGACCCCGGTCGGGCCGGGCTCGACGATCACCGCCGTCGCCATCGTCAATTCCATCAAGGTCCGGACCGCCCAGCTGCTCGTGGAGCAGGGGGTCATGCCGCCGGTCCTCACCCGCGGAAGCGTGGTGGGGGTCGACCGGTCGCGGGTCCTGTTCGACGCAGCCTATCGAGAGCATGCTCGGCGACTCGCCCGTGCGATCGGCCAACGAGGAGGTGGGTGACGAGCCAACCGAGGCAGACAATCCAGCGATCATGGTCCGGTCGGCGACCCACGAGGGGAACCGCGGCCGGCGCAAGGAGGAGTGGACTCGAATGAAGCGACTCGGTTTCATGCGCGGCGTCGGCGCCGTCGCCGCGGTGGCGATTCTCGCCGGCGCGTGCACCAGCGGCGGCGGGTCGTCGGCCGCGCCGTCCGGCGGTGGGACCGGCGGGGGCAACTACACGATCGGCTTCGCCAACGGCGGCGGCACCGGCAACGGCTGGCGCGAGGCGTCGATCTGCTCGGCCAAGGCCCAGGCCGCGGCGTCGGGCAAGGTGAAGTCCGTCACCGTCATCCACCACGACGTCGATGCCGCCGGCCAGCTCGCGGACATCCGCGACCTGATCGCCAAGAACGTGAACGCGATCGTCGTCAACCCGAACGACCCGAACGCGCTCAACGACGGCATCAAGGAGGCCACCGCCAAGGGGATCGTCGTCATCGCGATCGACGCCTCGGTGACGGAGCCGTCCGCCTACAACCTGTCGAACGACCAGGAACAGTACGCGTACCTCGGCGCGAGCTGGCTGTTCAAGCAGCTCGGCGGCAAGGGCGCGGTCATCTACATGCGCGGCATCGCCGGCCATCCGGCCGACACGGACCGCGACAAGGGCTTCAAGAAGGCGCTCGCCGAGAATCCGGGCATCACCGTCGCCAAGGAAGTCGCGACCAAGTGGGACCCGGCCACCGCGACCACCCAGATCAACGACATCCTTGCGAGCGGCACCAAGTTCGACGGCATCTGGACGTCCGGCATCGACAGCGCGATCGTCGACGCCCTCAAGACGGCGAACAAGCCGCAGGTGCCGATCGTCGGCGCCGACAACGCGGGCTTCGTCAACCAGCTGCTGACGATGGCCGACCTCAAGGGCGCCGCGGTGACCAACCCGGCGGCCGTCGGCGGCGCCGGTGTCGCCCTCGCCATCCAGATCCTGGACGGCAAGAAGCCCGCCTCCAACACCGTCCACGTCACGCCGGAGCAGTGGGACAACGCCACCGACGCCGGCAAGGCTGCCATGAAGGCCGCCGCCGACCCGAGCCTTCCGAAGGAGTGGCCGCTCGGCCTCACCGTCAAGGACTGGACGACCTACGAGAAGGCCGCCCTCGTCGCCTGCAAGGGTCCGGGCGAGTAGGCTCGGTCCCAGCACCCATCCAGGTCCCGGGGGAGGCCGGCCACGCCGGCCTCCCCCGGCCCACATCCATCTCCGTGCCAGGAGCCACCGGCCAGCCATGACCGACGTCCTGCTCGAGGCCACCGGGGTCGCCAAGCGCTACGGCGCGGTCGCGGCATTGCGTTCCGCGGCTCTGTCCGTCCGGGCCGGCGAGGTCCACGCCCTCATGGGGGCCAACGGCGCGGGCAAGAGCACGCTCGTCAAGATCCTCACCGGCGTCGTCCACCCGGACGAGGGCACGATCCTCGTCAACGGCCAGCCGTACCACGCCGGCTCACCGGCCGAGGCGCGCCGCGCCGGCGTCGTGTCGGTCTACCAGGAGCCGGCGCTCGTCCCGGACCTCGACATCGCGTCGAACCTGCGCCTGACGCGGACGACGACCGGCCCGTTCCTCGACTGGATGGCCCAGCTCGGCATCGAGCGACTGGACCTCCGGGCCGTCGCCCGCGACCTCCCCCTCGCGACGCTCCGGATCATCGACCTCGCCCGCGCGCTCGCGAGCGACCCCCATGTCCTGCTTCTCGACGAGATGACGGCAGCCCTGCCGGCCGACCTGACCGAGCGCGTCCTCGAGGTCATCGGGGCGCAGCGCGGCTCGGACCGCTCGATCATCTTCATCTCGCACCGGCTGATCGAGATCGCCGCCGTGTGCGACCGTGCCACGGTCCTGCGCGAGGGCGCGACGGTCGGGGTGGTCGACGTGACCGCCGGCTCCGAGGAGCGGATCGTGTCGCTGATGCTCGGCGACGCGGCCAGCACGATGTCGGCTCGGGAGGCCTCCGGGCCGGCGCCGCGCACGAGTGACGCCCCGCCCCGCGTCGCCGTCCGCAACCTGCGCGCGACCCACCGCCTGACCGACGTCTCCTTCGAGCTCCGGGCGGGCGAGGTGCTCGGCATCGCCGCGCTCGAGGGCCAGGGCCAGGACGAGCTGTTCGACATCCTGTCGGGCGCGGACCGGCCGGCGGCCGGCGAGCTCATCGTCGACGGGACGCCGGTGACGTTCCGCCACCCCGCGGACGCGATCCGGGCCGGCCTGGTCTACGTGCCGGCGGATCGGGCGGAGGCGCTGCTGATGCAGCGCTCGGTCCGCGAGAACATCGCACTGCCGTTCTCCGCACCGTCGCGGGCCTGGGGTCCGATCCCGCAGCGCCGGGAGCGGGAGAAGGTCGCCGCGGCGACCGCCCAGCTCCAGATCGACACCCGCGCGGCGGCCGAGGTCCGGCGGCTGTCCGGCGGCAACCAGCAGAAGGTCACGATCGCGCGCTGGGTCGCCCACGGCGTCCGGACCCTGCTCTGCTTCGACCCGACCCGCGGCATCGACATCGGCACGAAGGCCCAGATCTACCAGCTGCTCCGGGAGCTCGCCGCCGATGGCGCGGCGGTCCTGCTGTACACCTCCGAGCTCAAGGAGATCCAGCTGGCGTGCGACCGCGCCATCGTGATCTTCGGCGGGCGCGTCGTCGCCGAGATCCCGATCGAGGCGGCGGACGAGCCGGCCCTGCTCCGCGCCGCCTATGACCTGCCGCCGGAGGCCCTCATGCCCGAGGAGATCGCAGCCGCGGCGGTCGACGAGTCCATCGCGACCGCGGTCGACGAGTCACCCGCGTCCGCGCCCGACGCATCCGCCGGTGGGTCGGGCAGCCGATGACGAGCGCAACCGCACCCGCCCGTCGCCCGGTGGGCCCGGATCGGGAGACGATGCTCCAGGTGCTGCGCCGAAACAGCTGGTCGGTCAGCCTCTTCGGTCTGCTCCTTGCGGTTCTCGCCTTCACCAAGGTGATCCAGCCGACCTATGGAGCGGCCGAGCTCCAGGACCTTGCCCGCGGCGCACTGCCACTGGCCCTCGCGGCGGTCGCCCAGGCGATCGTCGTGATCTCGGGCGGGATCGACCTGTCCGTCGGACCGATGATGGCGCTGGCCAGCGTGGTCGCTGCCTCGCAGATGGAGGGGCAGAGCGAGGAGTTCGGCGTCGTCGTCGTGCTCGGCGTCCTCCTCCTCGGGCTGGTCATCGGCGCGATCAACGGGTCGCTGATCGTGATCTCGAAGGTACCCGACATCGTGGTGACCCTGGCGATGGCCTTCGTCTGGGCCGGCTGCGCGCTGCTGGTCCTCGACTCCCCCGGTGGCGGCTCGGCCCAGTGGCTCAAGGCGGTGGTGAACGGCTCGCTCGGAACCGAGTGGTTGCCGCGCGCGTTCGTCTTCCTCGTCGTCGCGGTCGGCATCGTCTGGATCCCGCTCCGACGGTCGCGGACGGGGATCTCGCTCTACGCGATCGGCAGCGACCGCCTGGCGGCATTCCGGAGCGGCGTGCCCGTCGGCCGGACGAAGATCCTCGCCTATTCCCTCACGGGCCTGTTCTCCGCGCTCGGCGGGCTGGCGCTGACGGGGTACACCGGGATCGGGGCACCCGTGCCGGGCAACTACACCCTGCTCGGCGTCGCAGCGATCGTCCTCGGTGGCGTGAGCCTGGCCGGCGGCCGGGGCGGCCTCGTCGGACCGATCATCGCGGTCCTGATCCTGTCGATCATCCGGAGCGACCTGACGTTCCTCAACGTCAACCCGAACCTCGCGACGGTCGTCCAGGGCCTGATCCTGATCGGCGTCGTCATGCTCGGCAGCCTGATCACCCTGCGGAGGGAACGACGATGACGGCGGCACCGGCCTCCGCCCCCCGCTCGAGCCGGATGACGGTCGGCGCCTGGCAGCGGCTGTTCCGGGACCGACCGCTCGTGCCGTTGAGCGCCCTGCTCATCGTCCTGGTGGTCGCGCTCGAGCAGATCCAGCCGGGGACGGTCAGCGCCGGGTGGGTCGGCGTGACGATCCGGGCAGCGATTCCGCTGGCCATCCTGGGCGCCTGCCAGACCCTCACGATGCTGACGGGCGGGGTCGACCTGTCGGTCGGGATGATCGCGTCGATGGCCGCGTTCGTCATGGCCACCCAGATGCCGATGCAGGGCCCGATCGTCGCGATCGGGATGGCACTGGCGGTGGCGATCATCGCCGGGCTGATCAACGGGATCGGCGTCGGCGTCTTCAAGGTCCACCCGCTGATCATGACCCTCGGGCTGAGCCTGGTGATCCTCGGCGTCATGACCGTCTACCAGCTCGCGGTCGTGAAGTCCGGGACGCGGGTCCCGGACTTCCTCCAGTGGCTCGGGTCGGAGACGACCGCGCAGGCGCTCCCGAACAGCCTCCTGATCTTCGGGCCGCTCGCCATCCTGATCATCGGCGGCCTGCGGTACAGCGGATTCGGACGGCTCCTCTTCGCCGTGGGTGACAACCCGGTCGCCGCGCGCCTGTCGGGCGTGCGCGTCTGGGGCGTCCTGGTCGCGCTCTACGTGCTGTCTGCCCTGCTGGCCGCGATCGCCGGCTTCCTCGTGTCGGGCCTCGTCAAGACCGCGACCGTGTCGCTCGTCGAACAGAGCGTGCTGCCGTCCGTCGCCGCGGCAGTCATCGGCGGCACCTCGATCCTCGGTGGGCGCGGGGGCTACTCGGGGACGATCATCGGCGCGTTGATCCTGACCGTCGTGACGAGCCTGCTCAACGCCCTCGGGATGCCCGAGGCGGCGAAGCAGATCCTGTTCGGGGCGATCATCGTGGCCGTCGCCGCGGCGTACACCCGGGTCACCGGGGAGTCCTGACCGGCGTGACCGACCGGCCGCAGGGCACCCGCCACCTGGGTCTCGATCTCGGCGGGACCAACCTGAAGTGGACGGTCGTCGAGCACGACGGCGCCGGCGACTGGCGGGTCCTTGACCGCGGTCAGGTCCGGACCCGCACCGGCGGGCCGGATGCGATCGTGCCCCAGCTCGCCGAGACCGGACGGAGCGCAACGGACGCCTGGCCGGGCGTGGTCTCGGCGGGGGTCGGGATCCCCGGGTTGTACGACCCGGTGGCAGGGGCGACGCGGTTCCTGGTGAACATCCCGGGCGCGTGGGACGGATACCCGGTCGTGAGCCCCATCGCCGCGAGGCTCGGGGTGCCCGTCGCGCTGATCAACGACGCCCGCGCGTTCGGGCTCGCCGAGCTCCGGCTGGGCGCCGGGCGGGGGGCCTCGTCGCTCGTGGGGCTCACGCTCGGCACCGGCGTCGGCGGCGTGTTCGCCGTGGACGGCCGCGTCCACCAGGGTCACGACGGGACCGCCGGCGAGATCGGGCACCAGACGATCGACCCGGACGGGCCGTCGTGCAACTGCGGCAACCAGGGCTGTCTCGAGGCGTTCTGCCGGGCGGACCGGATCGCGGAGGCGTGCGGGACGGCGACCGCGGAAGAGGCCGTCGAGCGGGCGCGGAGCGGGGACGCGGCCGCGCTCGAGGGGCTCCGCCGCGTCGGCCGCTACCTCGGGATCGGGATCGGCAACATGATCACGGTGATCTCCCCGGACCGGGTCGTGATCGGCGGCGGGATCGCGGCGGCCGGCGACCTGCTCCTGGAGGCGGCCCGGGCCGAGATCCGACGCCGGGTCCGGACGACCGCCGTTGACGAGGTCGAGATCGTGACCGCCGAGCTCGGGACGTGGGCCGGGGCGATCGGTGCCGCCGTCCACGGAGCGGAGCAGGCGGACCAGGCGGGCCGGGCAGACGAGGCGGGTGCCCCGTGATCGACGCCGGCTACGTTCCCCACCACCGCCGGATCGAGCAGGTGCTCCGCGAGCGGATCACGTCGATGCGGCCGGGCGACCGCCTGCCGTCCGATGCCGAGTTGGTGGCGGAGTTCGGGGTGAGCCGGATGACCGCCCGCAACGCGATGCAGCGGCTCGCCGACGAGGGACTCGTCGCCCGCCATCCGGGACGTGGCTCGTTCGTCGCCGCGCCGGCCGCCCACCGCCGGACGGACCGGCTGATGACGTTCACCAGCGAGATGGCGCGGCGCGGCCGGGTGCCGTCCTCGAGGCTGCTCGCCCGCTCGATCCGACCGTCCAGCCGGGCCGAGGCGGCGGCGCTCGGCCTGGCCCCGCGCGAGCCGGTCGTCGAGGTTCGCCGCATCCGCCTCGCGGACGGTGAGCCGATCGCCCTGGAGATGGCGGTCCTCGTCGTGGACTGTGCCCCGGTGGTCCTCGGCGCGGACCTCGAGGCCGGCTCGCTCCACGCCGCGATCAGCACCGCGGGTCTCCGGCTCCGGAGCGGGACCGGGACGATCAGCGCGGGCGCGGCCACCGCCGAGGATGCCCGGCTCCTCGACATCCGGCGCGGCGACCCGCTCCTGATCGAGCGCCGGGTGATCGTCGACGACGAGGGCCGCCGGATCGAGTCGACCGAGTCGCGCTACCCTGCCGCTCGCTACGCCCTGGACGTCTCGTTCGATGTCGAGCCCCCCGCCGAGGCCGGCGGCTGATGGCCGGGCCCGAGATCCGCGGCCGGCTCGTCCTCGACGACGCCGTCGTCGCCGGCCGGATCGTGATCGAGGGCGACGCGATCGCGTCGGTCGACCTCGACGACAGCCGCCCCGCCACCGACCCGGATCTTCCCTACCTCGCCCCCGGCTTCGTCGACGTCCACGTCCACGGCTGGGGCGGCCACGACGCGATGGGCGATGCGGCGGCCCTTGACGGGATGGCCCGAGCGTTGCTCCGGCAGGGCGTGACCTCGTTCCTGCCGACCGGCGTCACGAACTCGCTGCCGGTCCTGCACGCCTGGGCCGAGCGCACGCGGGCCTGGCTCCAGGACCCGCCGGCCGACGGCGCCCTGCCGCTCGGGTTCAACATCGAGGGCCCGTTCATCTCGCAGGCGAAGAAGGGCGCCCACAACCCGGCGCTCGTGCGCGACCCGGCCGACGTCCCGTGGTCGGACATCGAGCCGCTCGTCGAGGGCCTGACGGTGATGACGGTCGCGCCGGAGATCCCCGGCGGCCTCGAGCTGATTCGGCGCCTGACCTCGCTCGGGGTGCGCATCTCGATCGGCCACTCGAACGCCGACCTGGCGGGCGCGCTGGCCGGCTACGACGCGGGCGGCATCACCACGACCCACCTGTTCAACGGGATGAGCGGCATCGATCACCGCGCGCCGGGCGTGGCGGTGGCGGCGCTCGCCCGCGACGATGCCTGGGTGGAGCTGATCGCGGACGGCCACCACGTCCATCCGGCGCTGTGGCCCATCGTGCGCCGCGCGAAGCCGGCCGACCGGGTGATGTTGATCTCCGACGCGCTGTCGATGGCCGGCATGGGCGATGGCCGACTCACGATCTCCGGCCTCGAGGTCGAGGTGAAGGACGGCCGCTGCACCCTGGCCGACGGTTCGGGCACGCTGGCGGGCTCGGTGATCGCCCTCGACACCGCCGTCCGGAACGTCGTCCGGGCCGGCTCCTCGCTCCCGGCTGCGGTCGCCGCCGCGAGCCGCAATCCGTTGGCGATGCTTGGCGTGACCGATCGCGGTCGTCTCGCCGTCGGGCAGCGCGCCGACCTCGTGGAGCTGGGCCCGGACCTGGAGGTCCGGCGCGTGATGAAGGCAGGCGCCTGGGTCGGCTGACCCGTCCCGGCCGCCGCGCTGCGCCCCTTAGGCGCCGGGCTTCGTCGTCGCGGTGGCCTTGACCTCGGCTTTGGCCTTGCCGTTGTTCGACTCGAGCGCCTGCCGCGCCTTGTCCCAGTCCGTCCGGAACTGCTTGATCCCGCTCGTCGTGAGCGGGTGGTGGACCATCTGCTGGAGCACCTTGAAGGGCAGCGTCGCGACATGGGCACCGGCCAGCGCGGCCTGGGTCATGTGGAGCGGGTTCCGGATCGAGGCCGCCAGGACCTCGGTGTCGAGCTCGTGGATCGTCACGATGTCGACCAGCTCGCGGATGACGATCATCCCGTCCTGGTTGATGTCGTCGAGCCGGCCGACGAACGGCGACAGCAGCGAGGCGCCCGCCTTGGCCGCGAGCAGCCCCTGGTTCGCGGTGAAGATCAGGGTGCAGTTCGTCTTGATGCCCTCGTCGGCGAAGGTCGAGATCGCCTCGAGGCCCTCCTCGCTCATCGGGACCTTGACGACGATGTTCGGGGCGAGCTTGGCGAACGCCCGGCCCTCCTTGAGCATGCCCTCGACGTCCTCGGCGACGACCTCGGCGGACACGGGCCCGCTCGTGATCGTGCAGATCTCCTTGAGGACCTCCTCGTAGGTCGAGCCGGAGGTCTTCGCGAAGAGGGTCGGGTTCGTCGTGACCCCGTCGAGGACGCCCCACTTGGCGACCTGGCGGATCTCGTTGATGTCGGCGGTGTCGAGGAAGATCTTCATCGGGCGCTCCTGGCAGTCATGCGTGCCGCTTGAGTCTACGCCCGATCGCTTCGCGGCTGGCACGATCGCTCGTGCGAAGCCTGTGTATACGCACACAACGCGTGCAAGGCTCGCTCGGTTCGGGCGGACGCAGCGATTCCTGCCTCAGCAGTCATTCAGGGACTGCTACGGCGCCTGGTCGAGCCGCCGTAGACGGCAACGGGCCTCATGGGCTGAGATTCCTGCTTCGGCGCGCTCGACAACGACCGCGTCGTCCGTCGGATGCGCCGGGTAGACGCCTTTCGAGTCCTGGAGTGACTGGATGGTGAAGTTGCCTGGAACGGACCCGGCCATCTGGGTCGGGCGCGCGACCGCCCTAACTGGTCGCGCCCTCGGCCACCTCGTCGCGCTGCGCGGCCATGACCGGCGCGCCGCCGATCGCGTCGATCGCCTGGCCCGGGCGGGCCGCGAACACCGGCTCACGCCCGTCGCGGACCGCGAGCGACGCGGCGACGAAGCCGTCGAACAGCGGGTGCGGCCGCTCCGGGCGGCTCTTGAACTCGGG
>DASSPG010000159.1:0-22067 GCA_035699725.1 Candidatus Limnocylindrales bacterium
CGGATGTTCCAGGTGACGACGCGCAGGCGCGCCGGCGGAGCCGGCGCGCGCGACACGGAGCCCGGGACGCCTACTTGACCGAGCCTGCCAGCAGGCCCTGGACGAAGTAGCGCTGGAGGCTGAAGAACACGAGGAGCGGCACGATCATCAGCAGGAACGCCGCCGCTGCGAGGAGGTTCCACTCGGTCCCGTACTGCGACAGCAATCCGTTGATCTGGCGGGTCATCGGGTTGTTCGCCGCGTTCTGGACGAACACGAGGGCCATGAGCAGGTCGTTCCAGACCCACAGGAACTGGAAGATCCCGTAGGCGGCGATCGCCGGCACCGACAGTGGGACGACGATCGTCCGGAAGACGCCGAGCGTGGACGCCCCGTCGATCCGCGCGGCCTCGATGAGGTCGCGCGGCAGGGTGATGAAGAAGTTGCGCAGCAGGAAGATCCCGAACGGCAGCGCAAAGGCCGTGTGGGCCAGCCAGATCCCGATGAAGTTGTTCGTGAAGCCGAACGGCCGCATCAGCTGGAGGACCGGGATGAACGCCACCTGGGCCGGGATCATCATCAGCCCGACGATGACCAGGAACAGCGTGTCGCGGAAGCGGAAGTTGATCCACGAGAACGCGAACGCGGCGAGGCTGCAGATCGCGAGCGGCAGCAGCGTCGAGGGGACCGAGATGATCACGTTGTTGATGAACGCCTGGAGCATCCCCTGCGAGTTGACGACGCCGGCGTAGTTGTCGGTCGTGAAGCGCAGCGTCGAGAGGGTCTCCCACCAGCCGGTCGCCTGGATGTCCGAACGAGGTCGGAACGAGGTCACGAGCAGGCCGATCGTCGGGGCGAGCCAGACGATCGCGACGATGCCCAGGGCGATGTGGATCGGGGTCCGGTTCAGGGCGCGGACGATCCGCCCGCTGAGCGTCCGGGGCCGGGGGCCGACGGCCGGGCCCGCGAGGACATCCGGTGTCGTGCTCATACGACGGCCGCCGTTCGGAAGCGGCGGACGTTGTACAGCATGATCGGGGTCATGATCAGGAGCATGATCATCGCCACCGCGGCGCCCTTGCCGAAGAGCCCGCCGGGGAACGACTCCTGGTACATCGTGAACGCGATCACCCGGCTCGAGGTGCCCGGACCGCCGTTCGTCATGACGTATGGCAGGTCGAACAGCTTGATGACGTTGACGGTGAGGGTGACGGCCAGGACCGAGATCGGCAGGCTGACCATCGGCAGGATGATCCGGCGGAAGACCTGGAACTCGTTGGCACCGTCGACCCGGGCCGCCTCGATGATCTCGCTCGAGATGCTCTTGATCGCCGCCGACAGGATGACCGTCGCGAAGCCGACCGAGCCCCAGATGCCGACCGCGATCAGCGAGGCGTTGACGAAGCCGGGATCACCGAGCCACGAGATCGGGCCCAGGTTGGCGATGCCCAGGATCGCGTTCAGCAGGCCGATGTTGCCGTCCGGTGCGTAGACGAACGTCCAGATGACGGCGAGGGCCGTGGCCGCGATCGCCATCGGCAGGAACACGATCGCCTTGATGATCGCCTCGTAGCGGACGCGCGAGGCCATCACCGCGATGATCAGTCCGAGGAAGATGACGATCGACGTGTAGAAGATCAGCCACAGGATGTTGTTGAACAGCGCACCCGAAGGCGGGAACTTGCTGAGGTCGATGAAGTTCGGGTCCTTCGTGAACAGGTTCACGTAGTTGTCGAGCCCGACCCAGTTGCTGAACTCGCCGCGGCGCCCGCGGTTGAAGCTCAGGACGAAGGTGTAGATCGTCGGGTAGACGAGGAAGATCCCGAGCAGGAGCAGCGCGGGCAGCAGGAAGATGAACGCGACCTTCCCGTTGCGGTTCTCGATCTGGGGCGGCTTCGGGGGCGCGGCTCCGGCCGCGACGGGGGGCGGGTCCAGTCCGATCTCTGCGGTCATCGGCATCCCCTTCGGAACGAGAACGGGAGGGCCCGGTGGGCCCTCCCGCAGTGTCTCAGATCGAGGTCAGGGTCACTCGTTGCTCCAGGCCGTCTGGATCTGTTGCTGGAACGAGGCCCAGTCGACCGTCTGGCCCTGGATCGCCTTCTGGAGCTCGGCGCCGAGGTTCGGTCCGCCGCCGGGCAGGAGGTCGGATCCGTCGAAGCGGACGGCGGTGGCGTTGGCCACCTGGGCCGCCTCGCGCTTGACCTGGTCGTTGGGGTAGACGCTGGCGTCGACGCCCTTGACCGGCGAGATGATCGCGCCGGTGGCCGCCCAGACCGCGCCGGCCTCGGCCGAGGCCATGTACTGCATGAACTCCTTGACGCCCGGGTTGGTCGTCAGGGCCGCGATCACGTCGCCACCGATCGTGACGCCGTTGCCGCCGTTGATCGAGGGGAAGTCGAACCAGTCGGCATCGGTGCCGAGCTTGGCGTCCTTGTTGACCTGGCCGGTGATGATCCCACCGACGAAGCCGCCCTCGTAGTACATGTCGGCCTTGGCGGTCGCGCTGAACGCCTGGGCGATGCCGTCGACGAAGCCGCGGCCGAGGGCCGCCTTGATGCCGCCCTCGACGTTCGTGTCATTGAGGACGTCGGTCATCGACTTGACGGCGGTCGCGACCGAGGGATCGGTCCAGTCGCCGTCCTTGCTGAAGAGCTTGTCGTACGCCTCGGGCCCGGCCTGGCGGACGTAGATGCTCTCGAACCAGTCCGTCAGCGTCCAGTCGTCCTTGGCCCCGAGGCCGAGCGGCTTGTTGCCCTTGTCGACGAGCGTCTTGAGGGCGGCCGTGAACTCCTCCCAGGTCTTGGGTGGTGTCACGCTCGCGGCCGAGAGCTGACCTGGGCGATACCAGAACGTGCTCTTGCTGTTGAACTTGACCATGATCGCGTAGAGCTCGCCGTCGACCGAGCCGATCTCGAGGATCCCCGGCGCGTAGTTCGGCTGGAGGGCCGCGGCGTCGATGCCGAGCTCGGAGACCTTCTTGATCGAGCCGTCCTTGGCGAAGCGGCGCAGGAAGCCGATGCCGGGCAGGATCGCGACGTCCGGCGGGTTGCCGCCCGAGATCCGGGTCTGGAGCGCGGTCGCGTAGTTGTCACGGACCGACTCGTACTTCGCCTCGATCCCCGTCTTCGCCTTGAACGCGTCGAGGACCTTCTGGAAGTTCTCCTGCTCCGCGCCGCCCCACAGAGAGGTCACGGTGATCGAGCCGCCGGTGACAGCCGAGCCGCCCGGCTCGCTGCTTGCGCCGGTCGATGCCGGCGGGGTCGAAGCGCCGCCGCTGCCGGCCGGGACCGGGGTTGCGCCGCCGCTGCAGGCGCTGAGAATCATGACAGCTGCCAGCGGCAGCGTCAGAAGACGCGGGAACCTGGCCATGTGGCCTCCTCCTCTTGCTGACGACGCCGGTCAGGCCGGCGGTCCGCTCGTCCCCCCTGGGATCGCGCGGTCGTCACATCGTTCCCACACGCGTGGGGGCTCTGCTTCCCGGCATCGCCGGGTCGAGGTCAACGACGTCCGGCCGTTCCGTCGTCGCGGTGCTCCAGCCGGTTCGGATGGCCGTGGCCAGCCGGGCAGGTGGCGTGGCGGCGAGTGGTCGGGCGCGTTGCCGCACCGGATCGTGGCTCCGCCGTCGAGACTAGCGGCGCCCTCTCGGCAGTGTCAACGTTACAGGTGCATCGCGGGGAGCGCGACGAGGGGTCGCGCACGTTCAGGCGACACCCTCCCGCAATCGGATCGTCCGGATCTCCCAGGCTCCGAGGGGCATGCGAAGCGCCCCGTCCGCCTCGAGCGGGAGCTCGTCACCGGCCCGGCCCAGCACGTCGACGATGCGCGCCTCCACGAACGGCCGGCCGCGAATGGAGGCCACCGTCGGCGAGGCGGTCATCGCGACGAGGCGGAGCTCGAGCTCGTCGGAGCGACGGCGGAGCGCGGTCAGGACGACCCCATGGCCCTCGACCGACAGGCCGTCGGCCGGCTCGTCCGTTCCCGGGCGGGCGTCCCGGGCGGCCGTCCCGGCCGCGGACAGGAACGGCAGGTGGTACGCCTCCGCGGCTTCGAGGACGCCGGCCGACTCCCACGACCCGTCGTGCGGCAGGACCGCGAATCCGGCCTGCCATGGGCCGACCATCTGGGCGGCCGGGACGGGCACCTCGGGACCGGCCGGGTCCTCGCGGAACGGGTTGTCGTTGCGGCTGATCAGGCCCGTCGAGCGGAGCAGGGTCAGCGCCAGCTCGCGTCCGTCGTCGACCAGCTCGTACTCGCTCACGTGATCGAGGAGCACGGTCGCTCCGGCGGCGTGGACCCAGCCGTGGGCCGGGAAGGTGGGGGTGGGCACCTCGCCGTGGCCCGCCTCTTCCGTCAGGCCGCGCTCGACCACCGCGAACTGGCCCTCCGCCGCGGACCGCTCGGCCGGGGAGGGGAGGGGCACGTGCCAGCGGACCCGATGGTCGCGGGCCGGGTTCGTGAAGGAGACCGCGATCCGCACGAACGGCTCCCCGGTCCGCAGCTCGACCGACGTGGTGACCTCGACCGGGACCGTGTCGTCGCTCCGCGCCTGGCCATCCGCGGTCAGCCCGACCGGCCAGTCGTGGCGGCTGACGACGTCGAGCGAGCCACGGACCGGACCGGCCTCGCGCGGCGCGACGACGACGACCGGACTCCCACCGACGACCGAGGCGCCGTCGACGAGGCGGTCCGCGGCCGGCGGGGCATAGTTGTAGGTGTCGCCGTAGTCGCCGCCGTCCACGATCCGGCCGACGCCGCGCAGGACGACACCGCCGCCGGCGATCGTGAGGGTGCCGTCGTCGGCCACCGCGACCTCGACGAGGCCATTGGCGATCATCCGGTCCATCACGGTGACCGGGGTCGAACCCGACACGAGCCTCGAGCCGTCGGCAGCGGGCGAGCCCTCGCCGGCCTCGACCGGATGGGCGACCGCGGCCGCGAACGCGGGAACCGGGACCGCTGCCGCAAGTCGGCGCCGATCGCCGCGAACGACGACCACCTCCCACGCCTCGTCCGGGTCGCCGGCCACGGCCTCCGTCGCCGCATCGATGACCGCGTCGACGTCGAAGTCCGGCGGAGCCGCCGGGTCGTCCATGAGCAGGATCAGGCGCGGCATCTCGCCGTCACGCTGGATGAGGTGGCCGTCGAGCGAATGGCCGAACAGCTCCCGACCGTGCATCCGCCGCGCGAACAGCTCCGGAACCTGGCGGCCCGTGAGCTGCAGCCGGCGCAGGACCGTGTCCGGACGATCCGCGAGCTGGGTCGCGATCCGCCGCCCACCGGCGAGCTCGAGCTCGACCGCGTCCCACGCCGCCGGCACGTCGAGGTCGAGCTCGACCACGTCGGTCCGGGCGTGCGGCGACGGGTTCACGACGATGGCGCTGCCCCGTGGCGCCGCCGCGGCGAGCGGCCGGATCGCGGCGGCCACCACGCCCCGCCCGATCTGCTCCGCCTCGGCATAGCGGGTGAGCACCTGGCTGACGACCGCGTCCTGCGAGCAGCCGCAGATCGAATCGTGGGCGGAGTTCTCGACCACGCGGCGCCACGCCAGCTCGAGCAGGCGGGCCGGCCACGCGCCGCCGTGGAGGGCCGCGATTGGCTCGGCGTAGCGCTCGAGGGCGCGCTCGGCGCGGGCGGCGGCCGCTTTGATGTCGATCCGGGCCGACGTGACGTTCATCAGCATGTTCGCCCGGGCCGCGGAGCGGAGCTCGCCGGTCCAGGACGGCGCGACGGCCGGATCGGGCTGGTCCGGGTCGGCGGCGGCCGCATCGAAGGCCCGGATGTAGCGGGTCAGGGTCTCGATCCGGACCGCGATGTCCGAGCGCCGACCGTTGGCGTCCTCCACGATCTCGGCCAGGCGCGGCGTCGGCACGGCGTGGTCGGTTCCGTACATCGCGAGGATCGAGCGGTCGCCGTAGAATGCCCGGCTCGCCTCGACGTAGCGGGCGACCTTGTCCGCGAGCCGGTCCGGGATCGCGAGCAGGTAGGCGCCGTTGCCGTAGCCGCCCACGAGGTACTCGGCCCGGACGGCCGATCCGTCCGGCGAGCGCCAGGTGAAGGCGTGGCGGTCGATCGCCGCCGGCACGCCGCGCCACACGACCGCGTGGCGGATCCCGGCCCGGCGCAGGATCTGGGGCATCTGGGCGACGTGGCCGAACATGTCCGGCAGGTAGCCGACGGGCATCGCCGCACCGAACGCCTCGGCCGCGTGCCAGCCGATCTCGAGGTTCCGGATCAGGGTCTCGCCGGACACCAGGAACTCGTCCATGAGGATCTGCCACGGCCCGATCGCGAGCCGCCCGGCGGCGATCAGCCGCTCGATCCGATGACGGTTCTCGGGCCGGATCTCGAGGTAGTCGTCGATCGTCGCGACCTGGCCGTCGAGGGTGAAGGCGAGCCGCTCGTCGGCGTCCATCGAGTCGAGCAGCTGGTCGACGAGCTCGACGAGCCGCATCCGGAACACCTGGAACGGCTCGTACCACTCGCGGTCCCAATGGGTGTGGGGAACGAGGTGGATGATCGCGGGTGCGACAGGGTCGCCCGGACCTGTCGGTGCGGCTGCCCCGTTCGTCACGGGGCCTCCGCGGCGGCCTCGCCGCCGATCGCGATGCCCCGCCGCCGAGCCCAGGCCGCGGCGATCCGCTGGCAGGTGATCGTGTCCGTCCGGCCGTCGGCGATTCCGGTTCGGGGCGGCTCGCCGTCGCGGATCAGCCGGGCGAAGGCGAGCAGCTCCTGCTCGAACGCCTCCTCGATCGATTCGAACACCGTCCGTCGGCGCGTCTCGTCGCCGCCGGTCTCGACCGTCAGAATGGTCGGCTGGTGGAGGCGGTACGGTGCCGGGAACGTCAGCTCCACCGAGCCGCCCGGAGCGTGGAACCGGACCTCCTCGCGATACGCCGGGTAGCGGTCGAGGAAGTGCCAGCCGAGGCTGACCCGGATCCCGGACGGGAGCCTGCCGGCGATCGCCACCGACGGCGGCCACGCCCCGTCGGGCCAGACATCGACATGGTCGATCTCGAGCGGGCCCGTCTCGCCGGTCACGGCCCGGATCACCGACAGCTCGTGGACCACGCTGCCCAGAAGGATCCCGCCGTACAGCCGGCCGAGCTCGCCGGCCGCCGGCCCGAGGGCCTCGACCACGAGCGCGTCGGAGGCCGCGCGGAGGGCGGTCACGGTCGCGGGGTCGATGTCCGTCGGTGGTGACTCCAGCCGTGCAAACGCGAGCTGGGCCTCGCTCGTCGGATGGAGGACGTGGACGTCGATCGAGCGGATCGCGCCGAGGGTGGCGGCGTCCTCGACGACGACGCGGCGGGCCTCCTCCACGGCCGGATCGAACGCCTTCATGTAGCCCAGCAGGAGGCGTTCGGCGTTCGGCGAGCCCGCCAGTCGATCGGCTTCCGCGCGGGTCGTGGCGAGGGGCTTCTCGGACAGGACGGCAAGCCCCCGATCGAGGGCCGCGAGCGCCGGACCGGCGTGCGAGCCCGTGGTCAGCAGGACGACCCCGTTGAGGCCGGGGACGTCGAGCATGGCCTCCACGCTCGCTGCGCGTGCCGCTTCCGGCACCCGGTAGCGATCGCCGATCACGGCCAGCAGCGTGGGCGAGAGATCGGCCAGGGCGGCGATCTCGAAGGTGGACGAGAGGCGGGCGAGGAGGGGCAGGTGCACGGACTGGGCCACGGCCCCGAGGCCGGCGACGGCGACGCGGACGCGGTCACCCGGCTGAGCGCGATCGGGGAAGGTCATCGGGGAGGAGTATAGGAGCCGATCCCGATGACCGACGGCGCGCTCGATCGGACCGCGCGTCCCGGAGACGACCCGCTCGATCGATGCGGTTGACCCTCGCCCGACCGGACCGCCAGACTCTGCGAATGACCGATCGACCCCCCGTCCAGCCCGCCGGATCCGGCGAGCCCGCAGCCCGCGCCGACGACTGGCGCGACGGCGTCGTCTACCAGATCTACCCCCGCAGCTTCGCCGATTCGGATGGTGACGGGACCGGCGACCTGGCCGGGATTCTCGACCGCCTCAACCATTTCTCCGCCGACTCGCTGCCGGTCGATGCCATCTGGCTCTCGCCGATCTATCCCTCGCCCGGCCGCGACCTCGGCTACGACGTGACCGACCACACCGCCGTCGACCCGCTGCTCGGCAGCGAGGAGGACTTCGACCGCCTCGTCGCCGCGTGCCACGAGCGGGGCCTGAAGGTCGTGATGGACCTCGTGATGAACCACACGAGCGACGAGCACGCCTGGTTCCTCGCCTCGAAGGCGTCGCGCGAGGGCCCCTATGCCGACTTCTACCTGTGGCGCGACCCGCGCGGCTTCGACGCCGATGGCAACCCGATCCCGCCCAACAACTGGGTCTCATTCTTCGGCGGGCCCGGCTGGGAGTGGGTGCCCGAGCGGGGCCAGTTCTACTACCACACGTTCCTCGTCGGCCAGCCCGAGCTGAACTGGCGCAACCCGGCGGTGGAGGCGGCCCAGTGGGACATGGTCCGGGGGTGGCTCGGCCGCGGCGTGGACGGCTTCCGCCTCGACGTGTTCAACGCGTTCCTCAAGGACCCCGACCTGCGTGACAACCCGGTGATCGAGGGCATCTCCCCGTGGAGCCGTCTCGAGCACCGCCACGACCTCGACCACGAGGACTTCGCGGAGCTGATCGAGCGGTTTCGGGCGATCCTCGACGAGGCGGACGGTCGGATGTCGGTCGGTGAGCTGTTCTCCGGCGGGACGGAAACCGCGGCGAAGTACACGCGCGGCCGGCACATCGTCTTCGACTGGTCGCTGATGGAATCGCCCTGGACGGCCGCCGCGTTCGGGGCCGGGATCGACCTCCGCGAGGCCGCCTTCGGTCCGGACCTGTGGCCCACGATCGCCCTCTCCAACCACGACCGGGAGCGCCAGGCGACGCGTCTCGCGGCCTCGGTCGGGCGCGACCGGGACCCGGATCATGCCGCGATCGCGAAGGCGGCCGCGGTCGTCGTCCTCGCCCTGCGAGGAGCGCCGTTCCTGTACTACGGCGAGGAGATCGGCATGGTCGACGTGGACATCCCGCGCGACGAGATCGTGGATCCGCCGGCGCTCCGGGCTGGACCCGACTTCCCGTGGTACGACCGCTCGCGCTGCCGGACGCCGATGCAGTGGACCGCCGACCCCGGGGCCGGGTTCACGACGGGCCGGCCGTGGCTGCGACTCGCCCCGGACGCGGCGTCACGCAACGTGGCGGCGCAGGCCGGCGATCCCGACTCGGTGCTCGCCGCGTACCGCCGCCTCCTCACCTACCGGCGCACCTCGCCTGCGCTCCGGCACGGGGCGATGCAGCGCCTCGAGAGCGGCGATCCGGACGTCCTCGCCTGGACCCGCTCGGCCGAGGGTCGGACGCTCCTCGTCGTCGTCAGCTTCGTCGGCGAGGCCCGCCGGATCGACGTGAGCCGCCTCGGCGACGGGCGCTGGCGGGCCGCCGTCGGCACGCACCTGGCGCCGGCGGAGCCGGACTCCGACGGGTTGCTCGACCTGCGACCGGACGAGGCGCTCGTGTTCGAGGCGGCGGACGGCTGATCGCGACCGCACGCCGAACGTACTCCTACGGGCGGTCGGGTGCCGCTGCTACCATGCGAGCGTCCGGACCAGATCATCGGGGAGCCTGTTCGTGCCGCTCGAGTTCCTGAAGCGCCGCAACACCGCCGCGACCCCCGCGCCCGCCCCGCCGGCCGCCGCGCCCGGTCGCGGCGCCCACGCGCCGATCACCCTCCCCGAGGAGGTCGTCGCGCAGGAATACCAGCTCAAGCTGTACTACGCCGGCAAGAGCAGCGAGGGCGTCCGGATGCAGGCCGGTCCGAACGCCATGGCCGAGCTGCCGTCGATGCTCCACGGCCTGGCCCGGACCGAGATCGAGGTCGTCGAGCCCCTCCCGATCGAGTTCAGCCAGGCGACGCCGATCATCGCCCGCCCGTCCGAGGCGATGCAGTGGCTCAACGCCCACCACGTCCACTCCCCGGTGACCCGTCACGCCCTCGTCGTGCTCGAGTCGATCGATGCGATCGATCTCGCCTTCGACACCTTCGTCTGCACGTTGCTTGACGGCGAGGTCGACACGAGCGGGTACCCGGAGTACGCGGCGGTGATCGGCGGGGTCGCGGCCCACTGGGACGAGGCGACCGGCGACATGATCGTGCGCTCGGTCGTCGGCTGGGGCGGCAAGGGTGTCCGGGGCGACACGGACCGCATCGCGGCAAAGCTGCTGTCCGGGATCCTGACGAACGTGCTCGCCAACCAGTACGCGCTCGGCCTGACGGCGGTCGACCGGCCCGTGCCGGCCGCCGGCCGAGGGGGCCTCGTGTGTGCCCACTGCGGCTTCGCGTCGGCCCACGAGCGGGCGTTCTACTGCCCGAAGTGCGGCATGCGCCTCCTTCGCGGCTGACGGGCCGGGGTCCCGGCACTGAACGATGCCCACCTACGACTACCTCTGCCCCGACGGACACCGGTTCGAGGTCATCCACGGCGTGACCGCGGACGGCCCGGACTCGTGCGTCGTGTGCGGTGCGACCCCCGTCCGCAAGGCCTTCACCGCGCCATCGATCCACTTCAAGGGCTCGGGCTGGGCGAAGAAGGACCGCAGCTCGGCCAAGTCGAGCTCGACCCGCGCCGCCGCGGCCGCCGACGGATCGGCGAGCGGCAGCGGCGCGTCGGAGCCCTCCTCGTCCTCGACGGACACGGGCGCCGACGCCGCGAAGACGAAGGAGGCCGGCGCGACGGCCTCGGCATCGCCGGACTCGAGCCGGAAGGCGAGCGGCGCGTCGTCCCCGTCGACCGGCGGCACGACGGCCGCCGACTGACATGCCGCCTGCCGCCTCCGACTGGATCAGCCTGAGCGAGGCGTCCGCGATCCTCGAGGCGGCGAACATCCGCTTCAAGCCGGCGACGATCGGGGCATGGGCACGCTCCGGCAAGCTCCAGAGCATCAAGCTCGGGGGGAGGCGCTTCGTCCGGCGCGGCGAGGTCCGCGCCCTCGTGGCGGCCCCGCGCCGGGTCCGCGCGACCGATCTCCAGCCCGGCCTGTTCGAGGAGCTCCGGGGCTGACCGACGCCGGACGCGCGCCGCGTCCCGACCGTCGTGCCGCGGCGCGCGACTGGTTCATGGCCGTCGCCACGCGGCTCATCGGGCTGCCGCGGGTCGCCACGGCGCGACGCGTCCTCGATCGCTTCAGCGCAGTGGACGGTGGGCTCCTCGCGGCGGGCATCGCCTACAACGCCGTCCTGGCGCTGATCCCGATCGGCCTCCTCGCGACCGGGCTGGCGGGGATCGTGCTGACCGATGCCCGCAGCCGTGCCGAGCTCGTCGCGTCGATCGCCGGGTTCCTGCCGCCGCTTGCCGGCGTCGTCGACGAGGTCGTCGGCGGGCTGTCGCTGGCCTCGCCGTCGGTGTCCCTCGTCGGCCTCGTCCTCGCGGCGTGGGGAACCTCGCGCCTGTTCGCCTCGCTGGAGTCCGGGATCGGCCTGATGGACCTGGGCGGACCGCGCCGGAGCCTCGTCCGGCGGACGGCGCGCCGTGTCGCCTCCATCGCCGTCCTCGCCGTCATGCTCCTGGCCGCTCTCCTGGCCGCTCCCGTGCTCGCGCTCGCGGTCGAGCTGTCGGGGTCGAGCGGCGGCGTCCGACCCGTCCTCGACGCGCTCCTGGCGGTCATCCCCCCGGCGCTCGCCGCCGGGGCGCTGGTCGCGGTCTACCGGCTGATCCCGGTCCGCCGGCCGGCGTGGCGCCAGATCGCCGTGCCGGCGCTCAGCGGCGCGCTTGCCCTCGTGGTGATCACCCGGCTGTTCGTGTTCGTGACGCCGCGGGTGTTCGGGGCGAACCTGGTCTACGGGACGCTCGGGGCGATCCTCGTCGGGCTGGCCTGGCTGGACCTCGTGTTCACGGTCGTCCTGATCGGGGCCGCCTGGGTCCGCGAGCGGGAGACGAGCGACGTGGCTGCGGTTGCCTGACCGCCCGCCGACGCCGCCCGGCGATCAGCCCTGGCGCGTGCCGCAGCGCCGGCAGAAGCGGGCCGTGGCCGAGAGCGAGAGTCCGCAGTTCGAGCAGGGCTGGACGCCGGTCGTCGGCGTGCCGGCCGCCGCGGGCACCGGAGCGAGGACTTCCTGGGCCGACGCTGCCCACAGCGCGTCACTGGCCGCGCGATTGGCGCGATTGGACAGGAGGGCCATCGCCGGCGACTCGGCGATGTCCGGCCGGGTCGGCCACTGGGGGTCGGCGGACGCGGCGAGCGGGCTCGGCCCGGGCGCGGCGGGCGGGATCGGCGCGCCCGCCGGCGGGCTGCTCCCCGGCGCCTGGTCAGGCGCGTAGATCCGCCAGGTCGGCTGCTCGATACGGTCCTCGCGGACGACCTCCGCCGGCGGCGGGGCAGGGGAGGCGTCCGGGGCCGGAGCATCTGCGGCGGCGGCGATCGGCTCGGGTTCGGGCTCGGGGGCGACGATGGGCTCGGGGGCGACGATGGGCTCGGGCTCGGCCGCCGCGACAGCGTCCGGCTCGGTGGCCGCAATGGGCTGCGGCTCCGCGGCGGGAACGGCCGTGGCGGCCTCCGGCTCCGCCTCGACCTCGGCAGCGACCGGCGCTGCCGCGACGGTCGGCGGCTCCGCGCTCGCGGCGGCGACCTCCGCCTCGTACGCCGCGATCTCGGCATCGATGTTCTGGCCGGGCCGGAAGCGGCGCAGCAGATCCGAGGTGCGCCGGGCCCCGGCGGCGGCACGATCGTCCGCGATGTCGCCGGTGGCTGCCGCGGGCGCGGCTGCCGGAGGCTCCTCGACCTGGTCCGGGACCGACGTGGCTTCGGTCGCTGGCGCGTCGGCGTGCGCAGTCGCGGCGAGGGCGGGCTCGGCCGCGACCTCGACCTCGACCTCGGCGACCGTGAACTCGGGCTCGGTGACGATCGGCTCGGGGGCGACCTGGGACGAGGCGGCCAGCGTCGCGGCGACGTCTGCGACCTCGTCCGGGCCGGCCTCGGTGGGAGCGGCGTCGGCGGCCGCAAGCTCGGCACCCTCGACCTCGGCAATCCGGGATTCGACGGCCTCGGGCTCGGCGATCGGCAGCGGCGCCTCGCCCGACAGGAACCGCAGGCGTGCGACGGCGTCGAAGTCCGCCAGGTCCGACGCGGGCGTCTCGACGCCCGCCCACGCGTCACCCGCGTCGAGATCGGCTCCGGGTGCGTGGCCGTTCGCGCTGGCCACGGGTTCGTCGGTGACGGACCGGTCGACGTCGGGCCATGCCTCCGCCTCGATGCGGACCGGTTCGAACGCGGCCTGGTCCGGGAAGGGTGCGGGCAGGACCTCATGCCCCAGATGCGGAGCGCACGTGAGGCAGCGTCCCTTGGCCTGGTTCCAGCAGTTGCCGCAGGTGTACTGGCGGCAGGTCATGCAGAAGTTGAACGTCGCGTGGAAGGCGTCGAGCTGCTGGCTCGTCAGCGCCCGCTCGTCGTCGTTGCGGGCCGCCGCCATGGCCTCGTCGAGCGAGGTGTCGTCGCTCATGACCCAGTTCTTCATGCCCTTCGAGAGGGTCTTGAACTGGCCGAGGCGGCGAGTCTTGCGAGGCGCGATCGATTCGAACGTGTAGCGGGTTCCGCAGCGCTCGCAGAAGGACTCGGTGAGGATCTCGGGCATCATGCCCCCGGAATTTCGCGGTGACACGTCGGAACAACACGGCCGACCGAACGGGGCGAGAGTATAACGCAGGCCGAATCGACCGCCCCCACCGCTCGTACGGGCGCTACGGGGACGATGGTCCCGGCGCGGCGCCTCGCGGCGCGGCGCGGCGTGGACCGTCGGCCGTCGGCGTCGGCGCCCCGGCGTGCCGGATCCGGTGCGATCGTCGCGCAGACGCAAGGTCCCGGGCCGATCGCCCGCGCGGGAGCTCTCAGGACGTCCTGTTAGACTCCGCCCTCGACATGGGACCCCTTGCCGCCGTCGAACGCTTCCTCGAACGGCTCTTCGAGCGTCAGACCGCGCGGCTCTTCCGGACGGCCATCCGGCCGGTCCAGGTCCAGCGCCGCCTCGAGCGGGCGATGGAGGCCGACCGGGCCCGCGAAGGACCGCGAGTCGTCGTGCCGCATCGGTTCGTCATCCGCCTTCAGCCCGATGATCTCGCGGGGCTGCGGGAGGCGACGCCGGAGCTGGCCGCGTCGCTCGCGGACAGCGCCCTGGCCTTTGCCCGTGGCCACGGCTATACGCTCCTCGATCGACCGGTCGTCACCCTCCGCCCGGATCCCGCGATCGCGGCGGGCGACATCGAGGTCGACGTCGCGGACACCACCGCAGCCGCGGCCGGCGACGCCGACCCGGGACACGGCGCGATCGAGGACGATCGGTCCGCGGCTGCAGGAGCACCCGGGGCGACCCGCGACGCGGGCCTGTCGGCGGCGTCTGAGGCCCCCGCCGAGCACACGGCCGTCTTCGTGGTGCCCGGCGCGGAAGGCCCGCGGGCCACGATCCGCGAGGTCCGTCCCGACCAGTCGAGCCGGACGGTCACGTTCGACGGGCGGCCGCTCACGATCGGGCGGGCTCCGGACAACACCCTCGTCGTCCGCGACGGCCGTGCGTCCCGGCATCATGCCCGGATCGACGCCCGGCGCGGCTCGCTCGTCCTGTCCGACCTCGGGAGCACCAACGGGTCGTTCGTGAACGACCGCCGGGTCGAGTCGATCGCCCTCGGGGAGGGAGATCGGATCCGAATCGGCACGACCAGCCTGATCATCGAGTCCGTGGAGCGGGGGCCAGTCGGTCCGGCAGGCGGGGTGGCCTGATGGACCCGTTCCTGATCACGGTCTGGGTCGTCCGCCTCCTCTTCCTCGCCCTGCTCTACCTGTTCCTGTTCCGGATCGCCAAGGCCCTCGTCGGTGACCTCCGGGCGGCGGCCCGCGAGCCGGGCGCCGAACTGGGCCGGCTGATCGTGGTCGCCTCGCCCGGCGGCGAGCCCGTCGAGGGGACGTCCCTGGCCCTCGATGCGATCGCGACCATCGGCCGCGACGTCAACAACGCCATCGTCGTCGAGGATCAGTTCGCCTCCGCCGAGCATGCGATCCTCACATTCCGCGGCCGCGCCTGGTATGTCGAGGACCTCGGGAGCACGAACGGCACGTTCGTCAACGGCTCACCGGTCCAGGGCGTCTCGCCGCTCGGGTTCGGCGACGTCATCCAGGTGGGCCAGGTCCGGTTGCGGCTCGAGCGACCGCGGTCCGACCGGTCCCGGCGGTGACCGCGGCCACGGCCTCCGGCCTGCCCGCGATCCTCGGCCCGATCCGGCCGCGGGCACGGGGCCGCGAGTCGAAGCTGCTCGCCCTCGTCGCGATCACGATTCTCGTCGGAAGCGTCTCGCTGGAGCTGGCCCCGCGGGTCGCCGACCCCGGCGAATCGACCGGCCTGAGCCTGGCGAACCCGCTCCACGTCGCGATCTACCTGGGCCTCATCGGCCTGGCTCATCTCGTGCTGATCCTGTCGGGCCGGCGGATGGACCAGGTGCTGCTGCCGGCCACCGCGATGCTCGGTGGGATCAGCCTGCTCCTGATGGAGCGGCTGCCGCAGACGCTGGTCGCCCAGGACGTCGGGCCCTGGAAGCTGGGCCTGGGCGACGTCCAGCTCGCCTGGCTCGTCCTCTCGTTCAGCCTTGCGACCGCCCTGGCGGTCACCGTCCGGAACGATCGCTGGCTGCGGCTCTACAAGTACACCTGGGCGGCGGCCGGGGTGGCCCTCCTCGTGGCGACCTACTTCCTCGGCGACGAGATCAACGGCCAGCGCCTGAGCCTGAGCCTCGGCCCGCTCAGCGGCCAACCGGCCGAGCTCCTCAAGGTGATCCTCGTCGTGTTCCTTGCCGGCTACCTCTCGGAGTACCGGCCGCTGCTCGTCGAGGAATCGACGAAGGTCGGCCCGATCTCGCTGCCGCCCCTCCCGTTCCTGGCGCCGATGGTCGCGATGTGGGCGATCGCCCTCGGGCTCGTGGTCGTCCAGCGCGACCTCGGCGCGGCGCTCCTGTTCTTCACGGTGTTCCTGTTCCTGCTCTACGCGGCGACCGGTCGACCCGGTTACGTGATCGTCGGGGTGATCCTGTTCCTGGCCGGATCGTTCGTCATGTACAACCTGGTGGGCACTGTCCAGACCCGGGTGGACATCTGGCTCGATCCCTTCAAGAGCCCGACCGGCGACGGCTACCAGATCGTCCAGTCGCTCTACGCCTTCGGCCGCGGCGGGCTGCTCGGGACCGGCCTCGGCGCCGGGCTGCCGACCGTCGGTGGCAACCTGCCGATCCCGGCGGTCCACACCGACTTTCCCCTGGCCGCGCTCGGCGAGGAGCTCGGCCTGGTCGGCGTGCTGGGGATCCTCGGCCTGTTCCTGGTGGTCGTGGAGCGCGGCCTGCGGATCGCGGCGTCGGCCGCGGACGAGTTCCGGGCCCTGCTCGCCGCCGGGCTCGCGCTCGTGATCGGGACGCAGGCCCTGATCATCGCCGCCGGCAACCTGAAGCTGATCCCGTTGACCGGGATCACGCTGCCGTTCGTCAGCTACGGCGGCTCGTCACTGCTCGTGAACGGGATCATCGTGGGGCTCCTGCTCGCCCTCTCGGACCGCGGTGTCGAGCCACCGCCCCCGCCGAAGCCACGCAGCCGCCTCGCCCGGCTGACCGGGCGGGTGACCCGGCTCGAGACGCCGGCGTCCGCTCGTGCGCCGCTGCCGCCCGGTGGGGGGACGCGGTGACCGACGGGAACGATCCCGGCGTGCCGGCGCAGCGCGATCCCCACGACGTCCCGGCCGTCGCCTCGGCACCGGTCCGGGCATCCGTCCCGCCACGGCCCCGGCTCGCCCCGCTCGGCCGGACGATCGGGCATGTCGGGCTCGCCCTGACCGTCGCGTTCGCCGGCCTCGCGCTCGGCGCCGGCTACTGGCAGGTGATCCGCTCGCCCGACCTCTCGACCGCGGCGGACAACCCGGCGGTCATCGCGGCCGCCCGGAACGTGGTCCGAGGCCAGATCGTGGATCGCGACGGCCGCGTCCTCGCGACGAACGCCCGCAACAAGGCGACGGGCGAACCCTATCGGCGCTACGCGGATCGGACGTTCAGCACGGTCATCGGGTACGCGACCGCGGACTTCGGCACCGCCGGGCTCGAGCGGTCATGGAACGCCCAGCTGACCGGGGTCTCGAACGGGAACGCCATCGGGGACCTGCTCCGCAAGTTCCGGTCCGACCCGTACGATCCCCAGAAGCTGACGCTGGGGATCTCGTCGGCCCTCCAGCGCGCCGCCGTGCGGGGGCTGGGCGACGATCGCGGGGCGGTGGTCATGCTCGACCCGCGGACGGGTGAGGTGCTTGCGCTCGCCTCGACCCCGACGTACGACACGAACGCGATCGCGAACCCGGACACGTCGCGTGAGGCCTTCGCCGCGGTGCGCGAGGCGGCCTCGCGGCCGCTGCTGACCCGGGCCACCCAGGGTCAGTACGTGCCGGGATCGGTGTTCAAGATCGTGACCGCGGTGGCAGGCCTCGGCTCCGGGCGCCTGACGGCGAGCACCACGTTCCCGGAACAACCGCGGGCGGAGCGGGATGGCCTGCTCGTATCGGGGTTCCGGGTCAACGAGCACCCGGGCGTCCCCGCCCGCTCGCTCGACCTCGCGGGCGCCACCGAGTGGTCGTCGAACATCTGGTACGCCCTGGCGGGGCTTCGGACGGGCGGCGACAACCTCGCGAAGTTCGCCGAGCGGATGGGCTTCGGCGCCCCGCTCGACTTCGACCTGCCGACCGCGCGCTCCCAGGTCACCAACGGCGATGGCGGCGCGCCCGGCGGCTTCAGCGACGACGTCGAGCTCGCCAACGCGGCCTACGGCCAGGGGGAGACGCTCGTCACGCCGCTCCAGATGGCGATGGTCGCGGCGACCGTGGCGAACGATGGAACGCTGATGAAGCCCCACCTCGTGACTGCCGCGACCGGCCGGGACGGAACCCGCACGATCGCCCCCGAGCAGCTCGGCGTGGTGTTCGCCCCGGACGAGGCGGCGGCGCTCCAGGTGGCGATGCGGCGAGCCGTCGAAAGCTCGGTCGGCCGCCAGTTCACGAGCGGCGCGAAGGTCCCGGGCGTCACGACGGCCGGCAAGTCGGGCACGGCCGAGCTGGGCGGGCGCGGAGCGCCGCACTCCTGGTTCATCGGGTTCGCCCCGGTGGACGACCCGCGGGTCGCGATCGCCGTCCTCGTCGAGCGCGGCGGGCGTGGCGGCGAGCGGGCCGCGCCGCTCGCCGGCGACCTGATGGCGCTCTTCTTCAAGACCTTCCCGCGATGACCGGGGTGGATCCGCCGAACGCAGGCGACCCCGCCGACCCAGCGAGCCCTGTCGACCCAGCGAGCCCCACCGGCCCTGCCGGCCCGAGCCTGCCCAACGCCCCGCGGCCGTGGCTCGAGCGGATCGGCCTGGCGGCCATCGCCACGGTCATGGGTGCACTGTTCGTGCTCGTCACGGTCGCCGCGGCCGCGGGCGGGGAGTGGATCCTCGCCGCGATGAGCGGCATCGGCGCATTCATGACGATCGCCGTCGGGCTCGTGACGCTGGTCCGGGGCTGAGCCCCGCAGCGCGTCAGGGTTCGTCGCAGGACGTCGCGTACGCGCCTGGCAGGGCGGCAACGCACGACGCGCGCGAGACATCACGGTTCGACGATGCACGCCGTCAGAGGAACAGCCGCGAACCTCGCCGGCCCGAGCGACGTACTATCAGCAGACCCCCTTTCGTCGGACAGCCGCCCGCCGATTCCCGCCCGAGGAGCCCGATGACCAACCTTGAGCAGACCGGAGAGAAGGTCCTCGCCAACGTCGAGCGAGTGATCGTCGGCAAGCACCACGAGGTCCGCCTCGCGCTGGTCGCCCTCCTGTGTCGCGGCCACCTCCTCATCGAGGACGTCCCGGGCACCGGGAAGACGGTCCTCGCCAAGGCGATCGCGCGGAGCCTGGGCTGCTCGTTCCGGCGGATCCAGTTCACCCCGGACCTCCTGCCGAGCGACGTCACCGGACTGAGCATCTACAACCAGAAGACGCAGGAGTTCGAGTTCCGGCCGGGACCGATCATGAGCCAGGTCGTCCTGGCCGACGAGATCAACCGGGCCACCCCGAAGACCCAGTCGAGCCTCCTCGAATCGATGGAGGAGCGCCAGGCGACGGTCGACGGCACGACCTACTCGATGCCCGACCCGTTCCTCGTCATCGCCACCCAGAACCCGATCGAGTACGAGGGCACGTTCGCCCTGCCCGAGGCCCAGCTCGACCGGTTCATGCTCCGGATCCGGCTCGGCTATCCGCAGCCGCTCGAGGAGGTCGTGATCCTCGACGAGCAGAAACGGCACCACCCGCTCGAGGAGCTCGAGGTCGTCTGCACCGTCGACGAGCTGCGCGGCATGCAGACCGCGATCCGCGACATCTACGTCGATTCGTCCGTCGCGGAGTACATCGTCCGGCTCGTCGGCGCGACCCGGAGCCACCCGGATGTCTACCTCGGCGCGTCGCCGCGCGGCTCGATCGCGCTCTACCGCGCCGGTCAGGCCCTCGCCGGCCTCCTCGGCCGTGACTACGTCATCCCTGACGACATCAAGGCCCTCGCCGAGCCGGCGCTTGCCCATCGCCTGATCATCAAGACCAGCTCCTCCATCCACGACGTCCAGGCCGGCAGCATCGTCCGCGAGCTGCTCGACACGATCCCGATCGACGGGATCCGCCCGACGGGTGGGCCGAGCGGCCCGCGCGCGATCAACCCGACCGGCCAGGGCGCCGCGAGCACGTAGCGCTCGCCCGCGCCGCCCGCGCCACCGCCGTCACCGCAGGCAGGGACCCCACTCCCGATGATCCGTCGGTTCCAGCTCATCGTGATCGCCGCCATCCTGCTGATCGCGGCGTTCTCGACCGGCGAGCAGTTCCTGTTCTACCTCGTCTACCTGTCGATCCTGGTGATCGGGGGGTCGTACATCCTGACCCGGCTCGGGCTGTCGGATCTCGAGGCCGGCTACGCCGTCAACCAGCTGACCGGCCATGTCGGGGACAAGCTCCAGATCACCTACACCCTCCGGAACACGAGCCGCCTTCCGAAGCCCTGGCTGGAGGTTCACAACCCGACGACCCTGCCCGGTGGCCTGCCCGGTCGCGCGATCTCGCTCGGGATGCAGGCCGAACGCTCGTGGCTCGTCCGGGCGCCCCTGACCCGCCGCGGGCACTTCCGCGTGGAGCCGCTCCAGATCCGGACCGGCGACCCGTTCGGGTTCTTCGAGGCGTCGGCCTCGGTCGGGCAGGGCGTCGCCGTCGTCGTCTACCCGCGGATCGACCCGCTCCCGATGTGGCGCCTGCCGGCGGCCAGCATCGAGGGCAGCCACGCCTCGCCGGAGCGGACCCACCAGACCTCGCCGCTTGCCACGGCCGTGCGGCCGTACGCCCCCGGCGACAGCTTCAACCGGATCCATTGGCGGACCACCGCCCGCCATGGCGAGATCCAGGTCAAGGAGTTCGAGCTCGAACAGACCGCGGATGCCTGGATCTTCCTCGACCTCGAGCGGGCGGTGCAGGCCGGTCGTGGCGAGGAATCGACGGTCGAGCTCGCGGTCCGCGCGGCCGCCTCCATCGCGGCCAAGGCGCTCCTCGAGAACCGGGCGGTCGGCATGACCGTCAACGCCCACCGCCAGGCGTTCATCCCGGCCGATCGCGGCGCCCGCCAGCACCTCAAGATCATGCAGCTCCTCGCCGCGGTCGAGGGTGACGGCACGACGCCGCTCGCCGAGTCCCTGATCGGGGCGGCCGGGCGGCTGCGCCGCGGCATGACCGCGATCGTGATCACGCCGTCGCTCGATCCGGGTTGGGTCCGCCCGATCGCCACCCTCCGGACGCGCGGGATCGGATCGGTCGTCGTGACCGTCGACGCGGCCGCGGCCGACCAGGTCGAGAAGTCGGAGCGGCGGCGGCTCGGGGAGCACGTCACCGAGCCCGACGCCGCCACGGTCGAGCAGCGCGCGCAGCGGGCTCGGGCCCTCCGGCACGCACTGGCCGAGTACGAGCTCCGGGTCCACGCCGTGACTCCCGGGCGAGCCCTGGCGGAGGCTCTCGCATGACGAACCTGCGCGCCCGCCTCACCGCGGGTCCGGCGGAGGGCTGGATCAGCCTCCTCCTCGTGGCGATCCTGGCGGTCAGCGTGGCCCTGTCGCTCGATGACGCCGGGCTCGTGCTCGGCCGGCGCGAATGGACGGACTTCCTCGCCTGGGCGGCGCTCGGCGGCGTCGCGGTCGGCTTCGTCGGAGCCCGGGTCCGCTGGAACCGGCCGCTCGCCCACCTCGTGGGGGCCGCGTTCGCAGCCCTGATCGTGCCCATCGTCGCCGGTGGCGTCCTGGAGCCCGGTGGCTCGCCTGCGGCGCGATTCGAGGCGATCGCGAACGGGTCGACGCAGGCGGTCCTGGACTTCGCCGTCCGCGGCCTGCCCGTCACGAGCCAGAGCGGCCATTACCTCCTGGTCCTGGGCTGCCTGTGCTGGGCGAACGGGATGTTCGCGGCATCGGCGGTCTTCCGGCATGGCCGCCCGATCGGCCCGATCATCGTCCTCGGCACCGTCCTCGTCGCGAACGCCTCGGCCACGACCCGCGATCAGATCTGGTTCCTGGTCCTGTTCACAATGGCCGCGCTGTTCCTCCTCACCCGACTCCACGCGCTGGAGGAGCGCGCGACCTGGGTACGACGCCGGATCGGCGACCCTTCCACCGTCGGCTCGCTCTACCTGCGCGGCGGCACCGTCTTCATCCTGGCGACGACCGTCGCGGCCTTCGCCCTGACCGCCACCGCACACTCGGCACCGCTTGCCGGCGTGTGGGACGACCTGCGGCCGGCCCTCGTCGACATCAGCCAGTGGCTCCAGCGGATCATCCCTGCGGCGCCGGACAGCCGGTCGCTCGGCGTCCCGTCCTTCGGCCAGCAGGTCACGATCGGTGGGATCTGGTCAACCTCGAACGATCCGGCGCTCGTGATCGAGCGGACGCCGGGCGACGACCGGAAGCTCTACTGGCGCGCGACCGCGTACGACACCTTCAGGCTCCGATCGTGGGAGGCGTCATC
>DASSPG010000160.1:0-14171 GCA_035699725.1 Candidatus Limnocylindrales bacterium
GCAGCAGGAGACCATCTTCGCCTGCACGAACAGGAAGAACCCGGCAGCCTCGGCACCGTGCTTCGTCTGGAGCGCGAAGACCAACCAGGCCACGATCTACACCCTCCACAACGGGTCGTGGCGCGGCCAGTAGGTCAGGTCGCGACCGCGATCCCTTCGAGGGCGCGCTTCGCCTTCTCGGCGGCCACGGTCGCGCCCCGTCGCTCGTAGAGATCCAGGGCCTCCCGCAGGGGAGGCCCTGCGTCGTTGCCGCGCCCGGTCCGGATGAGGATGGCGGCCAGGTCCAGCAGGGCGTCTGCCCGGAGCACGAGGTCGAGCGTGCCGTTCGTCAGCTCGACGGCCTCGCCGGCCAGGCGGACGGCCTCGGCGTCGTTCCCGCGCCCGAGCTGCACTCCGGCCTCGGCCTGACGCCACAGGATCTGGGCCTCGTTGTCGTCGGGATCGGCCAGCGATCTCGTCAGCTCGGCCGATGCCGCGGCGCCTTCGAGGTCGCCGAGCGCCAGTCGCGACCGTGCGTGCAGGCCGGCGATCGTCGAGCGGAAGTAGCGCTCGCCGATCGCCTCGAGGTCCGCCAGGTCGCGGCCGAGGTCGGCGTCGGCGGTCGCCGGATCGTCCTCGAGGAACGCGATCCGCGACAGCTCGATGGAGGTCGACGCCGCGGTCACGCTCGGGCCGAGGTCGACGAGCATCCGCCGACTCTCGGTGGCGAGCGTGCGCGCCTCGTCGAACCGACCGGTCATCGCCAGCAGCAGCGCGCGCACGATCCCGATGACGCCCTCGGCCATCCGGTCACCGGCCACGCCGGCCCCGAGCGATTCGCATTCGCGGATGGCGTCCGCGATCGGCGTATCGACATGGAGTGACAGGACCGCGTAGTTGATCGATCCCCGGTCCGCTGCCCGGCGGTCGCCGGTGCGTCGGGCAGCCGCGATCACGCCCTGGATGGCGGTGCGTGCCTCCAGGTATCGGCCGGCCGTGCCGTGGATCGATGCGAGGAGCCGCCAGCCCATCGTCAGCCCGACGTCGTCACCGGCCGCCGCGAACCAGGCGAGCTGCTGCTCCGTGTCCGCGATCATCGCGGCGGCGCCGCCGGTCACCTCCGTCCCGATCTGGGTGTGGATGTTGCGGGCAACGGTGGCGTGACGGATCAGGCGCTCGTCGCCGAGCCCTTGCGCCCCGTCCCGGGCCGCGTCGATCGCGGCCAGCGAATCGGCGAACTCGCCCATCTCGAGGAGCACGAACCCGAGGTCCAGGAAGAGCTCGATCCGGGTCGTGGAGCCCGGGCCGAGGAGCGCCGACGCCCGACGGAGGAGGTTCGAGGCCGCGGGCAGGTCGCCGCGCGCGAACGCCCGCCGTCCGGCGCTCCCGAGCTTCACCGCTGCCCGCTCGGCGATGGCGCGCCCACTCTCATCGAGCGGACCGAGCTCGGAGCGATAGCGGACCGCCTGCTCCAGGTGGTAGCCCAGGATCTCCTCGAACTCGGTCTCGCGGCCGCGCTCGCGGTTGACCGGCTCGGCCCACTCGACGAATCGCTCGTGAAGCGTCGCGCGGGCCCGCTTCAGGAGGCTCTGATAGGCGGCGTCGCGGACCAGGATGTGATGGAACCGGAAGGCTTCGTCGTCGGCCTCGTCCGAGAGCGGATGGACGAACTGCTTGCGATCGAGCGCCGCGAGGTGGTCGTCGACCTCGCTCCGGATCGCGTCGGGAACGAGCTCGGCGATGGCTGCGGCCGGGAACACCAGGCCGATGACCGCGGCCGGGTCGACGACGGCCCGCTCCTGGCGCGACAGGCCGTCGAGGCGCGCGGCGAGGAGCGCGGCGATCGTCGGCGGGACGACGACGTCGCCGACCGGGCCCCGCTCGCGGAGCATCGTCACGATCTGCTCGATGTACAGGGGGTTGCCTTCGGCGGCTGCCACGACCTTGGCCCGCGTCTGTTCCGACAGCTCGGTCCCGGCGAGCAGCCGGTCGATCATCGCCTCGACCTCCGCGGCGCCGAGCGGCGCGAGGTCGATGCGGGTCGCTCCGGCCGAGGCGAGCCAGTCGGCCTGCTCGTCCACGAGCTCCGGGCGCGCCGAGCACAGGAGCAGGATCGGGGCGCCCTGGACCGACTGGACGAGGTGCTCGAGGAGCTCGAGGAAGGTCGTCTCGGCCGAGTGGATGTCGTCGATCAGGATGACGAGCGGGCGCTCCGCGGCCTGCGCCTCGAGGAGCTTGCGCGCCCCCCAGAAGAGCTCCGCCACCGGGTGGGCCGCGGCCGACAGGCCGATCGCGGCGGCGACGCGGTCGAGGATCGCGTCGCGGTCCACCTCGTCGACCGGGATCAGGCTCGCGATCCGGCCGCGGGCCGCCTCGGGCGTGTCGTCCTCCTCGATCCTCGCAGCGGATCGCACGATCTCGACCAGGGGCCAGAACGTGATGCCGTCGCCGTACGCCAGGCAGCGGCCCCGGAAGACCGTGGCCTCGGCCTGGACGCGGCCGATGAAGTCCGAGATCAGGCGGGTCTTCCCGACGCCGGCGTCGCCGATGACGGTGACGAGCCGAGCCGAGCGACGAGCCTGGACGTCCGCGAACGCCGTCCGGAGCGTCGCCATCTCCGCCTCGCGGCCCACGAACGGGGCGGCGCTCGTGGCCACCTGGGCGATCGGCGCGGACCGCACCTCGAGCAGCCGATAGGCCGGCACCGGCTCCGGCTTGCCCTTCAGGGTGAGCTCGACCCGTTCGACCTCGACATGGTCGCGGACGAGCTCGTACGTCACCTCGCCCATGAGGATCTCGCCGGCGGGCGCGTTCTGCTCCAGGCGGGCCGTGACGTTGACGGCGTCGCCCGTGGCCAGGTTCTGGTCGGCGTTGGGGTCCGTGTTGGCGACGATCTCACCGGTGTTCACCCCCGTCCGGTTCGTGATCCGGACGCCGTAGAACCGCTCCAGGTCCTCGTTGAGGGCCGCCAGCACCTTCTGCATCCCGAACGCGGCGCGGACCGCCCGGAGCGCGTCGTCCTCATGGGCCCGGATCAGGCCGAACACGGCCATGATCGCGTCACCGATGTTCTTCTCGACCTTGCCGCCGTGACGCTCGATCTCGACGGCCATCGAACTGAAGTAGCGGGCCTTGATCTCGTTCATCGCCTCGGCGTCGATCGAACCGGTCAGCGCGGTCGAGTCCTTGAGGTCGGTGAAGACGAGCGTGACGAACTTGCGGACTTCCTGGGCGGGCAGCACGGGTGCGGTGGCGGCCGGACGGGGCGGGGCCGGGGCCAGCAGGCTGCCGAACGGCATCGCGTCACCAGTCGCGGTTCCGGACAGGCTGGCGGCCGGGCCGCTCGCGCCGGTCGCGGTCGCCGGCGCGCCGGTCGTGGCCGCAAGGCCCGGTCCGCCGGGCGCGGTCGCAAGGCCCGGTCCGCCGGGCGCGGCCGCCCCGCCGAGCGGGGTCCCGCAGAACCCGCACAGCCGGAACTTCGCCGGGTTCTCCTCACCGCAGCCGGGGCAGGAGACCGTCTCCGGAGCCGGCGCAAGCGACGTCCCGCAGAACCCGCACAGCCGGAACTTCGCGGGGTTCTCCTCGCCGCACCCCGGGCACGTGACGGTGTCCATGGCAGGGAGGATACGACGACGACCGGCCTCCGCCGCCTCGCACCGCGTACGATGCGCCCCAGCCGCGCAGCCGCGTGGCACGAACGGGCGAGGTGGACAGCGGGATGGCGGTCGCCGACGACGCGATGGTTCGCGAGGCACTCCGGGCGAGCGGCTTGTTCGGCGCAGCCGACGAGTCCGCCATCGACGCCCTCGTCCGGGTCCTCCGCATCCGCCGCTTCCGGCGCGGCGAGACGGTGTTCCACCAGGGCGATCCGGGCGACGCCCTGTTCGTCCTCGCCAGCGGCTCGGTCAAGGTCGTCCTGCCGAGCGACGAAGGAGCGGAGCCCGCGATCGTGGCGATCCTCGGAGCCGGCGAGTTCTTCGGCGAGCTGGCGATCCTCGACGGCGCCCCGCACTCGGCGACGATCGTGGCCGTGGAGGCGACCCAGACCCTGGTCCTCCATCGCGACGCGTTCCTCGAGCTGATCGATGCCGATCCCGGGCTGCGCCGCGCGCTGCTGGCTTCGCTGGCGACCGAGATCCGGCGCCTGACCGGCCACGTCGAGGACCTCCATTTCCTGGACCTGCCGGGACGACTCGCGTCGCGGATCGTGCGCCTGGCCGCGGGCGCCGGAGCGACCTCGGGCGAGGCGCGGATCCCGTGGCCCTACACCCAGTCGGAGCTGGCCGGGATGATCGGCGGGTCGCGCCAGTCCGTGAACCGCCTGCTCGCCGACCTGTCGGACCAGGGGCTCGTCCGCGTGGAGCGCGATCACCTCGTGGTCGCCGACCTCGAGCGGCTGGCGCGAACGGTCGAGCGGTGACCGAGGAGGCCGACCGCTCCGGTCCGACGCTCCGCGCGCTCGCCCTCCGGATCGAGGCGGCCCGTCGGCTCGCGCCCCCGGCCGGGACCGCCCTCCTGCGTTCGATCGTCGATGCGACGGTCGCGCTGTTCGACGCCGAGGCGGCCTCGATCGCCCTCCACGACGCGGCCATCGACCGACTCGTGTTCGTGGTCGCGGCGGGCGACCAGGGCCAGGGCGTCGTCGGGCTGTCGATCGACCCGACCGCCGGCGTCGCGGGCTATGTCTTCTCGACCGGCCAGCCACTGGCGCTGTCGGACGTGGAGCGCGACGCCCGGTTCGGACGCAGCACGGCCGAGCAGACCGGGTACGTCCCGCGCTCCCTCGTGGCCGTGCCGCTCCTCGACGACGAAGGCGCGCTCGGTGTCCTCGAGGTCCTCGACCGGCGTGGTGGCGGCGGATTCGACCTGCGCGACGTCGAGCTGGCCGGGGTGTTTGCCCGCCAGGCGACGATCGCGATCCGGAGCAGCCGGGTCGAACGCGACACCGCGACCCTCATGCGTTCGGTCCTCGGTGCGGCCAGTGATGCCGACCCCGCCTCCGACGTCGAAGCGCTGCTCGCCGCCGCCACCCGCGGGCTCGACGCCGACGGCGACGGGCTGTGGGCCCTGGCCGACCAGGTCGCCCGGCTGCGAGACGCGGATCCGGAGCAGCTCGACCTCGTCCGGGAGCTCCTGGCCGTTCTCGTCCGGCGCGCCGAGCGCGGCCGGTCCGGTCGGCTCCACGGCCGGTGAGCGGCGGCGTGGGCGCCGGTCCCGGCGGCGGGCTGCTCGCCTGGAGCGAGCCGTTTGCCGGCGCGCGGCGGCCGGGTCTCGACCGGCGGCTGCCGCTGCCCGCGATCGACCGGGCGTGGGCATTCGGCACGGGCGACGGGGCCGGTGTCACGGTGGCGATCGTTGACTCCGGGGTGGAGGGTGATCACCCCGCCGTCCGCGGGGCCCTCCGTGAGAGCGTCCGGGTGGACCTGGTCGACGGCGAGGCCCGGATCCAGCGCGATGAGCCGGTCGACGCCGTCGGACATGGCACCGCCTGCGCCGGGATCGTCCATGCCCTGGCACCGGCTGCGGAGCTGCTCTCGGTGCGAGTGCTCGGCGCCGACAACCGGGGCAAGGGGGAGGCGTTCATCGCCGGCGTGGAATGGGCGATCGAGCAGGGCGCCGGGGTGGTCAACCTGAGCCTGTCGTCGCGCAGCGAGGCTCTGTTCGGCGCGTTCCACGACCTCGCCGATCGCGCCTACTTCGCCAACGTGCTGCTCGTGTGCGCCGCGAACAACGTCGCGATGGCCAGCTATCCGTCGCTGTTCGCCTCGGTGGTGTCGGTCGCCGCCCACGACGTCGCCGACCCGGACACCTGGTTCTACAACCCGCGCCCGCCCGTCGAGTTCGGCGCCTACGGGCTCGATGTCGACGTCGCCTGGCGCGGCGGCGGCCGGATCGTCGCGACCGGCAACTCCTTCGCTGCCCCGCACATCGCGGCCATGGCGGCCCGGATCCGGTCCACGCACCCGAGCGCGACCCCGTTCGAGGTGAAGACCATCCTGGCGGCGACCGCCGGCGCGGCGCCGGCGGGCTGACACGGAGACGCCCCGTCCGAAGACGGGGCGTTCAGGCTTCCGCGCAGCGACACACGGAGCGTTCAGTGTCGACGATGGCCCTCGACGTCGTCCTCGCCGACGAGCTCGCCGCTGCCGGTCGGCCGGCGGAAGTCGCCCCCGGTTCCCGGCAGCCGCGGGGCGAACTCGCCGCGCGTCCGGATCCCATGGCCCTCGACGTCCTGGTCGAGGTTCAGCCCGTCGTTGATCGGGCCCGGCACGTCGTCGCCGGTCGACCCGGCCTGCTCGCGTGGCAGGCGATGGTTCTTCCTCATCCCTGAAGCCTCCGACCAGGATCCCGATCCGTTGACTGCGTCCGATGATCCGCGTCCTGGTCGCACGATAGCCGAGCCCGCCCGGTCGACGCACCCCGTTCCCGACGTGTCGGCTGTCAACTACGGCACACCGTCAGTACGACTTGGGCAGCGCCTCGGCCGACGGACGCGGCGTCCGGAGGTCCTTCAGCGACGCCTGGTCGACGCCGGCGAATCGCGGCAGGTCCGGCGTGTTCGTCCGGTTCAGGCGCTCGGTCAGCTTGGACAGGAAGAGCGACCCGAGCTCGGGCACGACCATCAGCGACCGCAAGGCGGCGGCCGGAACCTCCATGATCGTCGTCGGCTCGTCGGCGACGACGTTGGCGGTTCGCCGGCTTCCGGTCAGCGCCGCGATCTCGCCGAAGAAGTCCCCCGCCTCCATCGTCGAGAGCGAGCGGTAGCTGCCGTCCGCCTCGGGCGTGCCGGCCGCCGCCCGCCCGTCGAGGATGAAGTAGGCGGCGTCACCGACCTCGCCCTCGCTGACGATCGTCGTGCCACTCGGCACGTCGCGGATCGTCGACGCGGCCAGGAGGGCCTCGCGCTGCCCGGGCTCGAGCCGGGCCAGGGCGGGCAGGTGACCGGCCAGTCGGTCGAAGTCGGCGAGGCTGACGGGGCGGCTGACGATCGGGGCCGCGGGAGTCGCCGAGGCGCGCCGCAGGGTGGACATCGCGTGCAGCCACTCGGTCGCCGGCCGGCCCAGGCCCGGCATCACGGCGGTGAACAGCCCGGCGACGATCAGGATGACCGACGAGGCGACGACGAGGATCCGGACGTCGATGATGTCGGCGAGGCCGGCCAGCGCGATCCCGACGAGGAACACGACGTCCCGTGCGACGGCGAACGCGGCGAAGACCCGGCCGCGGAGTTCGCGGGGTGTGTTGCGCTGCATCAGGACCCGCCGAGCGATCGATGACGGGGCGTTGAAGAACCCCGAGATCGTGACGAGGATGATCGCCACCGGCACCGTGGTCGCAAACCCGTAGGCGACGCCGGCGATCCCCATCGCGATCGTGGCGACGACGATCCACGACCCTTCCCGGAACCGTTCGGCGAAGCGAGCCATGAGGAGGCTGCCGGCCACGAAGCCGACGGACGTCATCCCCTCCTGGATGCCGTACTCGAACTCCGAGGCATGGAGCGCCTCGATCGCGAACGGCAGGAGCAGGACGTTCCACAGGCCGAACGAGAAGTAGACGGGCACGCCGGTGAGGAACAGCGAGCGGATGAGGGGTGTCCCGACCAGCGTCGACACCCCCTCCTTCAGGTTGTCCACGACGACCTTGACGCTGGTGTCGCCCTGCGCCTCGATCTTGCCGACCCGGATCCGGATCAGGAGCGCCGCCGACAGCAGGAAGGTCAGGCCGTCCAGCCAGAATGCCCAGTTGACGTCGTAGACGGCGGCGAGCAGGCCGGACAGGGCGAACCCGACCGAGGTCGCGCCGAACGAGCTGATCATGATCCACGAGTTGGCGGCGGCCAGCTCGTCGTCGGTCGCGACCTCTGGCAGGACGGCGTCATTGGCCGGGTTGAAGAACTGCGAGATGGCGCTCACGGCCGCGACCGCGAGATACAGGAAGGCGATGTGGATCCCGATCAGGAACGGGATGGAGACCACGATCGCGGCGCGCAGGAGATCGGCGATGATCATGATCCGGCGCCGGTCGTAGCGATCGACGAAGACGCCGGCGACGAGCCCGATCACGAGCGTCGGGAGTGCCGCAGCCATGAACATCAGCCCGACCGACAGGGCCGACCCGGTCGCCTGGTAGACGAGGATCCCGGCGGCGAGGTCGGTGAGAGCGGTCCCGATCGTCGAGACGAGCTGGGCGGACCAGATCAGGCGGAAGTCGCGCTTGCGGAAGACGGAGAAGGCCGAGGGGGCGGGGCCGATCGAACCCTCGGGCCCGCGCTCGCCGTCAGCCGGGTCCGTTGTCTCATCCGTCACGAGCCGCTCCCTCTGGACGCCGTGGTGGCCGGCTTCTGCCGCCTGATCGTGCCGCCCCCGGACGACTCCGGCGGAGTGTATCGAAGGCGCCGGTCGGCGACTTGACGGTTCGGCGGCTGCCGGTCAGTCTCGCGGGAACGCAGTCGGGACGATGATCCCCTCGTGCGACAGGAGCTCGCGCTTGATCTCGAGCAGCACTTCACGGCTCCCGAACCAGTCGCCACCGTAGCCGCCCAAAGACCCGTCGCCCGCGATGACGCGGTGACACGGGATCGCCAGGCCGATCGGGTTGCGTCCGACGGCGCCACCGACGGCACGCGCGGCGCCGCGGCGGCCGATCGCGTGCGCGAGGCGCCCGTAGCTCGTCACCTCCCCCCAGCGCAGCTGGCGAACGCCACCGAGCACGGCCCGATCCCAGGGCCCGGCCGTCGCCAGGTCGATGGGCAGGGAGGCGAGTTCGCCCGGCCGGCCGTCGACGAACGCCTCGATCGCCGCGACCGTCCGATCGAGCATCGGGCTGCTGCCCGGGGCGAGATCGCCGCCGGTCCGCCGCACGAGGTCGCGGACGAACGCCTCCGATGGAGCCAGGACGGCGATCCCGACGATCGCCCGGCCGCGCACTGCGACCTGGATCGGGCCCCACGGTGCACGGGCGGTCGCCATCCGGATGTCCATCGCCCCAATGATCCGCGGTCCGTCACGCGCGAGTGCAAGGCCCGTGCAACCGTGGCGTGGTCGCCTCGCGGGTTCGTGAGACGCTCGCCGGGCCATCGTGGACCCGGGAGCGGAAGCTGTATGGCATCTGAACCGGAACCGCGGCCGACGCTCGTCCTCAATCCGCCCGATGACGCCGAGTTCGGCCTCCTCGCGCAGCGGCTGATCGGGGGCGGGTGGGTCGAGCCCAGGACGCTCCAGGAGCGCCTGCGTTCCCGCTACCCGCGAACCATCGTCCGGCCGCGCGAGCTGGCCGGCGAGCAGACCCAGATCTGGTACGTCTATCGCGACGGCCACTGGGTCCGACCGGGCCGCTGACCGCCCGAACCTTCCACCCCAGGAGGAGGGATCTCCGATGACCGACGAGCAAGGATCCGACGCCGCGGGCCGCCGCGCCGCCGAGCAGGATCTCCGGGCCACCGCCGCCTCGATCCGGGTGGATATCGGGCGCCTCGCGGCGCTCGAGGACGAGAAGCTCGCCCTCGACCCCCAGGACCCCCGCGTGGATGACGTGTCCGACGAGGCGGTCGAACTCGCTGACCGCATCCAGCGCGAGGCCCGCGCCGAGCGACAGTTGAGCCGCGAGGTCGGCTGACGCGTTCCGCCCGCCCCCGACCCTCGCGGAGCGCCGCCGACGACGTCTGATATACTCCCCGGGAGTATGACCCAGAACGCCCTGCGGCCCGCCGCACCCGACCAGACCAGCGCCCCGACCGCCGTCGAGGTCGAGCTGCCGATCGCCGGCATGACGTGTGCCTCGTGCGTCAACCGGATCGAGCGATTCCTGCGCAAGAGCGACGGGGTCGAGAGCGCCTCGGTCAACCTCGCCACCGAGATCGCAACGATCCGCTACCTGCCGGACCTGACCGGTCGCTCGGAGCTGGCCCGCACGATCGAGGCCGCCGGCTACGATCTGAAACCACCGTTGACCGAGGAAGAGACGGCCGCCCGCAGGACGCTGCGCGCCGCCGCGGAGGCCGACGATCGCGTGAAGTCGGCCGAAGCGCGCCGGATCCTCGTCGAGGCCGCCGTGTCGATCGGCGTCGCCCTCGTGATCATGGTCGCGATGTTCTGGCCCCAGACGTCGATCCCGATGGAGACGATCAACTGGTGGGCGCTCTTGCCTGCGACGCTTGTCCAGATCTGGGCGGGGAAACGGTTCTACGCGGCGGCCTGGCGGGCGGGTCGCCACGGCGGCGCGACGATGGACACGCTCGTCGCCGTCGGGACCACCGCCGCCTGGGCCTACAGCATCGCCGTCACCCTCAACCCGGACTGGGTCCACGAGGCCGGGATGCACCCCGAGACCTACTTCGACAGCTCGACGATCATCCTCGGCCTGATCCTGCTGGGACGCTGGCTCGAGGCCCGCGCCAAGACCCGTGCAAGCGGCGCGATCCGGCGCCTGATCGGGCTCCAGGCCACCTCCGCGCTCCTCATCGAGCCGGGCGGCGACCGATCCGTCCCGATCGAGGAGATCCAGCCCGGCGACCTGCTCCGCGTCCGGCCGGGCGATCGGATCCCGGTCGACGGCCTGGTCATCGACGGCGGCTCGGCGGTCGACGAGTCCATGCTCACCGGCGAGCCCGTCCCGGTCGTCAAGGCGGGTGGTGACGAGGTCTTCGGGGCGACCGTCAACACGACCGGCACGTTCAGCTTCCGTGCCACCCGTGTCGGTGCCGACACGGCCCTCGCCCGGATCGTCGCCCTCGTCGAGCACGCCCAGGGTTCCAAGGCGCCGATCCAGCGTCTTGCCGACCGGATCAGCGAGGTGTTCGTCCCGGCTGTCCTCGCGATCGCCGCGCTGACGTTCGCGGCGTGGTTCCTGTTCGGCGCGGAACCCCGACTCACCCTCGCCCTCACGTCCTTCATCGGGGTCGTGATCATCGCCTGCCCCTGCGCGATGGGCCTTGCCACGCCGACCGCGATCATGGCCGGAACCGGCCGCGGCGCGGAGGCCGGCATCCTCTTCCGGGGAGGAGAGGCCCTGGAGCGAGCTCACCGGACGGACACGGTCGTCTTCGACAAGACGGGCACCCTGACCGCCGGCCGCCCGACCGCCCGAGAGATCCAGCCGGCCGCCGGTTGGTCGGCCGCCGAGCTGCTCGACCTCGCGGCGTCGCTCGAGACGGGCAGCGAGCATCCGCTCGGCGCCGCGATCGTCAACCGGGCCCGGGAGGACGAGCTCGGCTTCCGTCCCGTCACCGACTTCGCAGCCGCCGCCGGCCATGGCGTCGAGGGCAACGTGGACGGCCGTCGGGTCGTCGTCGGGACCGCCCGGCTGCTGGCCGAGCGCGGAATCGCAACAGCCGAGCTGCAGGCCGCCGCTGACGCGATCGGGGAGGATGGCCGCACCCCGGTCTGGATCGCCGTGGATGGCCGGCTCGGCGGGGTCGTCGCGATCAGCGACCCGGTCAAGCCCGAGGCTCGCGCGGCCGTCAGCGAGCTCCGCGCCGCGGGCGTGGACGTCTGGCTCATCACCGGCGATCAGGCGCGGACCGCCGCGGCGGTCGCGGCCCAGGTCGGGATCGACCCCGAGCGGGTCCGGGCCGAGATCCTGCCCGCCGGCAAGGAGGAGGCGATCGCCGCCCTCCAGGCCGAGGGTCGGATCGTGGCGATGGTCGGCGACGGGATCAACGACGCCCCGGCCCTCGCCCGGGCCGATGTCGGGATCGCGATCGGGAGCGGCGCCGATGTCGCGATCGAGGCGGCCGGCGTCACGCTCGTCGGCGGGGATCCGCGCGGCGTGCCGGCCGCGATCGCCCTGTCGCGGGCGACGATGGCGATCGTCCGCGAGAACCTGTTCTGGGCGTTCGCCTACAACGTCATCCTCATCCCGGTCGCGATGGGCGTGCTGACCCCGTTCGGGATCAGCCTCAGCCCCGCCCTCGCCGCCGCGGCGATGGCCCTCTCGTCCGTCGCCGTCGTCACGAACTCGCTCCGCCTGCGCTCGTTCGACGCCCGGCCCGACGCCGCGCGCCGCTCGCCGCGCCGCGGCCCGCTCGGCCGCCTGCGCAGCGCGTGGTACCTGGTCGCGGTGGCGCTCATCTCGCTGACCCTGGCCGGCGGCGTCGTCGCGGCGGATCGCGCGATCGACGCTGGGGCCGTCCAGGTCGAGGTCCACGCCAAGGACGTCCGCTTCAGCCCGCCCGATCTCACCGTCGAGGCCGGCCGGTTCGTCGTCGTCGAGTTCACCAACGACGACCCGATCTTCCACGACTGGATGGTCGAAGGTGTCGCCAACGTCGACGCCGGGGCGCGCCCGGGCCAGACGCGCCGGCTCCGGTTCGTCCTCGACACCCCCGGCACCTACGAGATCATCTGCTCGGTCGAGGGCCACGCCGAGGCCGGGATGGTCGGCCGGCTCACCGTCACCCGGTGACCGGAGCCGCACCGCGCGGCCGGGTCGAGCTCGAAGGCCGGCCCGATCGCGCGGACCTCGAGGGTGACTTCGGGCATCGCCACGTCTCGGCGGTCCGGTTCGCCGACACCGACGCGATGGGCCACGTCAACAACGCCGTCTACCTGACCTACATCGAGTCCGCCCGGGTCGCGTGGTGGGCGGCGGTCAGCGGTGAGACGATCGAGCGCGAGCCCGGCCGCGCCGAGGGCCTGATCCTGGCCGAGGCCGACGTGGCGTTCCGCTCACCCGTGTTCCACGGCGAGACGGTCGTGGTCGAGTCGCGGCCCACCCGGATCGGGCGGACGAGCCTCGGGCTGGAGCACCGGCTCACCGCATCGCGGGCCGGCGGCCCGGTCCGGCTCGTCGCCACGTGCCGGAGCGTGATCGTCCGCTACGACTACGAAACCGAGCGGCCCACTCCATTCTCGCCAGAGATCATCGAGCGGATCGAGGCGTTCGAGGGCCGTCGCCTGCGCGACTGAGCGAAGGCGCGAGACGCCCGCGTCAGGCCTCGACGCTGCGGAAGACCGTGACCGCGTTCTGGCCGCCGAAGCCGAAGCCGTGGACGGCGACCGTCTCGACCTTTGCCTTGCGCGCGGTCAGCGGCACATAGTCGAGGTCGCACTCGGGATCCGGCGTGTGGAGGTTCGCCGTCGGTGGGATGACCTGGTCGCGGATCGCGCCGACCGCCGCCAGGGCGGAGGCGATCCCGGCGGCGCCGACGAGGTGCCCGATCATCGACTTGGGCGAGCTGATCGCGACCTTCTTCGCGTGGGCGCCGTAGGCCGCCTTGATCGCCCGGGTCTCGGTGACGTCGTTGAGGGGCGTCGCGGTCCCGTGCGCGACGATGTAGTCGACCTCGTCGGGGGCCACGCCGCTGTTGCGCAGGGCGTTCGTCATTGCCCGGGTCTGGCCTCGGCCGGTCGGCTCGGGGGCGCTGATGTGGAACGCGTCCGCTGTGAGCGACCCGCCCAGGATCTCCGCCAGTGGGGTCGCGCCGCGGGCCATCGCATGCTCGAGGGACTCGACGACGCACAGCCCGGCGCCCTCGCCGAGGACGAAGCCGTCGCGGTCGCCCGCGAACGGACGCGAGGCCGTCTCGGGCGAGTCGTTGCGCTTCGAGAGGGCCCCCATGTTCGCAAGGGCGGCCACGCCCATCGGCACCACGGGCGCCTCGGACCCGCCGGCCAGGACCACGTCGCACTCGCCGGTCCGGATCAGGCGGAGCGCGTCGTGGAAGGAGATCACCGACGTGGCGCAGGCCGCGACCTGGGTCATCACGGGACCGGTCAGGCCCCACTCCATCGAGAGCATCGCCGCGCCCATCGAGCCAGAGAGGGCGGGCACCGCGAACGCCGACACGAACCGCGGACCCTTCGAATCGTGGACGTGGGTCCCGTCGATGATCGCCTCGATCCCACCGCCGCCGGTGTTCATCACGACTCCGACGCGGTCGCGCTGGTCCTCGCTCATCGCCGCGAAGTCGATCCCGCTGTGGGCGACGGCCTCCTTGCCGGCGGCCATCCCGAGGTGGATGAAGCGGGTCATCCGGCGGGCCATCTTGGCGTCCATGTGGGCGCTTGGGTCGAAGTCGAGGACCTCGGCCGCGATCCGGACCTCGAAGGCGGACGCATCGAAGCCCTGGATCAGGCGCGTCCCGGTCACGCCCGCGACGAGGTTCGACCAGTACGTCGGAAAGTCATTCCCGATCGGCATGACCGCACCGAGTCCGGTCACGACAGCGCGGCGGGATGGATCGGTTTCAG
>DASSPG010000161.1:0-1786 GCA_035699725.1 Candidatus Limnocylindrales bacterium
CGCGAGCGGCGGTCCTCGAGGGTCGCGCCGATCCGGCGGAAGGCGACGAGATACAGGATCGCGAAGAACAGCAGGAAGCTGAGGGCCTGGGCCAGGATCCAGAACAGGTTGATCTGGAATCCGGGCTCCGCGACCGCTCCCTCTTCCGCCGCCAGCGCGATGGCGTCGTGGGCGATGCCGCCCGCGACCGACAGGAGGTCCACGATGATCGACTCCGGGTCGTCCGGCTAGCCGAGGAAGATCGCGAGGATGCCGACGACGACCGCGAGGACGCCGAGGCCCTCGGCGAACGCCGCGCCGATGATGAACGTCGCCCGGATCTGGGCGGCGGCATCCGGGTTGCGCCCGATGGCGCTGGTCGACATGCCGGTCAGGATCCCGATCCCGATGCCGGGTCCGATGACGCCGAGGGCCGCGATGCCGGCTCCGAGTGTGTCCATGTGTCGTTGATCCTCCTGCATTGCCCGGTCGATGCCGGGTGATGGGCCGTGGGTGGTGGGTGGCCCGGTCGAGCCGCCGCGGCGTCAGCCGTGGGCGGCCGCCGGGGCGGTGTTGCCGTCCGGAAGGTGCTCCGCGGCGCTCGCGTGCGCCTCGTCGTGGCCCTCCTCGTGATGTCCCTCGGTCGCGATGATCGTGAACATCAGGGTGAGGACCGAGAAGATCAGGGCCTGCATGAAGTTCAGCAGGAACTCCAGGCTGACCATCGCGACCGGGATGATCGCGAACGTGAGGCCGGTGATCACGCCGAGGGCGATCTCGCCGGCGTAGATGTTGCCGAAGAGTCGCATCGAGAGCGTGACCGGCTTGATGAACTCGAGGAAGAACTCGAGGATCCCGACAAAGAGGCCGATGACGCCGGCCGCGATGCCGTCCTTGAAGCCGCTGACGTTGAAGAACTTGCCGAGGTAGCCGCCGACCCCGAGGGCGCGGACGCCCTCGATGTGGAACAGGAAGAAGCTGACGAGGGCGAGCCCGATCGTCATGTTCACGTCCGAGGTCGGCGCGCGGAGCTGCTCGGTCCGGCCGACGCCGGGCAGGAGCCCGCTCCAGTTGCTCAGCAGGATGTACAGGAAGAACGTCACGAAGATCGGGACGTAGCGGCGGGCCTTCGGCCCGCCGAGCGAGGTCGCGAAGTTGGCCAGGCCCTCGTACGCGTACTCGAGCGCGTTCTGGCGGCCCGACGGCGAGAGCCTGATCGAACGTGACAGGAAGAAGGCGACGACGATGATCACCGCCATCACGATCCAGCCGGTGAACAGGGTCGAGGGGATCGACACGTCGAAGACCGCGATGCCCGCCGGCGGGTGGTGGCCGGCCGGCCACACGACGTGCGGGATCGGCAGCTCGAAGTTCGCCTTGATCGCGTCGCCCGGATAGGAGAACGGCACGGCCGGATCCGACTTGCCCTCGGCGTTGACGCCGAGCGGCGGCGAGACGATGAAGCTGACGACCGTCAGCGCGACGATCGCGAGGATCACGAGGATGAGCGGCTTGCGGATGCTCGTGGTCGGCTGGGCGACCGCGCCCGCTGCGCCTGCAGCGTCGCTGGCGAGGTCCGGCCCGAGGGCCTCCTGCATCCTCCGCTCGGCGTCGCTTCGCCGGTCGCGGTCGGGGTGGTCGGTCAAGTCTGCTCCTGGAGGTGCGGGCCTCGCGGCGCGCGCCGGGGGCTGGTCTCGCGGTCGGGATCAGTCGTCGAACGTGGCCAGGAACCGGTTGATCAATCGCCGGACGGCGAGCGCTCCCATTCCCATTCCCGCCAGCAGGCCGATCACCACGAACACGGGAA
>DASSPG010000162.1:0-4625 GCA_035699725.1 Candidatus Limnocylindrales bacterium
CCACGTCTTCCACTTGCCCGCCCGGACGTAGCGGTCGCCCTCGGGAATCCGCCGGGCGGCAGCCATCAGGAGGGCCCACGCGAGGTCCGCCGTCGTGTCGGTCAGGACGCCGGGGGTGTTCCCGACCGCGACGCCGCGCGCCGTGCAGGCCGGAACGTCCACGTTGTCGAAGCCGACCGCGTAATTCGAGACGACCTTGAGCTGCGGCCCGGCCGCGTCGAGGAACTCGTCGTCGACCTTGTCCGTGAGCAGCGTCAGGACGCCGTCGCAGCCGCGGATCGCGTCGAGCAATGCGGCCCGCGGGGGCGGCAGCTCGTCCTCCCAGACGCGGGCGTCGCAGGCCGTGACCACGGGATCGATGCCGTCGTCCGGGATCTGGCGGGCGACGAAGACCTTCGGGCGGGCGGAGGCGCTCATCGCGCCGCGCCGGCCGGCGCGGGGGCGCCCGACGCATCCTCCACCGACGGCAACCCGGCCACGAACTCCCCGATCCGCCCCAGTGCCTTCGTCAGGTTCTCGCGCGAGTTCGCGTACGACACCCGGATGTGGTTCGTCGCAATCCCGCCGAACGCCGTTCCCGCCAGGACGCACACCCCGGACTCGAGCAGCAGCCGGTCCGCCAGCTCCTTCCCGGTCAGCCCGGTGCCGGAGATGTCCGGGAAGGCGTAGAACGCGCCCTTCGGCGACAGGCAGCGGATGCCGGGGATCGCGTTCAGGCCGTCGACGACGAGGTCGCGCCGCGCCCGGAACTCCTCGACCATCTCGGCCATCGGCTCCTGCGGGCCGCGGAGCGCCTCGACGGCCCCGACCTGGGCGAACGTCGGCGCGCACGAGATCGTGTTGATCACGAGCTGGCCGTACATCGCGACGAGCGACGGCGGCACGATCGCGTAGCCCAGTCGCCAGCCGGTCATCGCGAATGTCTTCGAGAAGCCGTCGAGCACGATCGTCCGCTCGGCCATCCCGGGCAGCGACGCGATCGAGACGTGCTCCTCGCCGTCGTACAGGATCCGGCCGTAGATCTCGTCGTCGAGGACGACCAGGTCGTGGCGGATCGCGAGCTCGGCGATCGCCTCGAGATCGCTCCGGATCAGGACGCCACCGGTCGGGTTCGCCGGCGAGTTGATCACGAGCATCCGGGTGCGCGGCGTGACGAGCGACGCGAGCTCATCGAGGTCGATCCGGAAATCGTGCTCCATCCGGATCGGCACCGGGACCGGCGTGCCCCCGACGAACCGGGTCAGCGACTCGTAGATCGGGTAGCCGGGATCCGGCACGAGGACCTCGTCGCCCGGGTCGATCAGCCCGAGGATCGCGTACAGCATCACGCCCTTGCCGCCGACCGTGACGAACACCCGATCCGGCGTCACCGGGAAGCCCTTCCGGGCCTGGGCATCCTCGGCGATGGCCGCCCGGAGTGGCGGGATCCCGGGGTACGGCGCGTAGTGCGTGGCGCCCTCGTCGAGCGCCTTCTTGGCCGCCTCGCGGATGTTGGCAGGGGTGTCGAAGTCCGGCTCGCCGATCTGGAGATGGATGATGTCGCGGCCCTCGGCCTCGAGAGCGCGGGCCCGGGCGGAGACCTCGAACGCGGTCTCGGTCCCGATCATGCTCATCCGTTCGGCGACGCGCATCGCTGGACTCCTTCTGGGGGCGTCTGCGCAGTGTAGGACGCCACGGCCCGCCCGGACTAGAATCCGGCGGTGACCCGCTTCTTCGATCTCGACGAGGCCAACGCCGCGCTCCCGGAGCTGCGGACGATCCTCGAGTCCCTGCGCGACGAGCGCGCCGAGCTGATCCGCCTGCGCGACCAGGTCGTGGCGAGCCAGGCGACGTCGGACGCGCCGAGCGAGGTGAACGTCGGGCGACCCGGGGTGACGGTGAAGCCGGAGACCGTGGAGCCCCGCGAGGAAACCGCGGGCGATGCCGAAATCCGCGTCCTCCGCCTCCGGATGCAGGGCGTGATCGACCAGATGCAGGCGGGCGTCGCCCGGATCGACGAGATGGGGGTGACCCTGCGCGAGATCGAGACCGGGCTGATCGACTTCCCGGCCCTCGCCAGCGGGCGCCAGATCTGGCTCTGCTGGCGGCTCGCGGACCCCGGCGACGTCGAATGGTGGCACGAGCTCGGCGACGGGTTCGGCGGGCGCCGGGCGCTGGCCGACCTGACGTGACCCGGACGCCGCCCGGGATGAGCCGGACGCCGCCCGGGACGGTCCTCCAGAACGGCCGGGCGAAGGCCTACCGACCGCTGCCGGCGGCGACCCGGCGCCAGGCGTTCGAGGCGGCGCTCGCCGCCTACGAGCGCGGCGACTTCTTCGAGACCCACGAGCTGCTCGAGCCGGCCTGGATGGGCACCGACGATCCCGCCGAGCGCAACCTCCACCAGGGCCTGATCAAGCTCGCGGCGGCGTTCGTCCACGGCGTGCGGGGCAACCCGCGCGGGATCGAGCGCAACCTGGTCGGCGCCCGCGAACGGTTGGCCCAAGCCACCGGCACGGCTGCCGCGCAGACCTCCGGGCTGGATCTCGCGGCCCTCGTGGCCGCCATCGACGACCGCCTCGCCCGACTCGCCGCCGACCCCGATGACGCCTCGATCGAGGCGCCCGCCCTGCCGAGGAGCATCCCGTGACCAACCCGCCCGCCATTCCCTCGATCACGCCGGCCGATGCCGCGGCGGCCACCGGCGCCGGCGCAGCTCCGCCACCCCTGATCGTCGACGTCCGCGAGCCCGACGAGTTCGCCCGCGAGCGGGTGGAGGGCGCGGCGCTCGTCCCGATCTCCCAGTTCGTCGCCCGTCACGCCGAGCTGCCGAAGGATCGCCCGCTCTACATGCTGTGCCACTCGGGCAGCCGCTCGCAGTCGGCGACGATGTACCTCCTCCAGGCCGGCTGGACGGACGTGCGGAACGTGACCGGCGGGATCAGCGCCTGGATGCAGGCGGGCCTGCCGGTCCGCAAGGGCACGCCCGAACCCGGCGAGGGCGACCTCCGGGCCTGACCGCCGGCACGCGCACGGCGACCTCGGCCGCCATGGCCGACGCGGACCCGGCAGCGCCGCGCGCCAGCGGCCGCGTCAGGCGCGGGAGCGGATCTCCTTGTCGCGCCGGCGCCGGTCGCGCCACGCGCGGATCTGCTCCTTGTGCGCGAACGCCCAGCCGATGACGATGAAGAGCACGAAGTTGCCGACGCCGATGCCGTTCGCGATCAGGTAGCCGAGCTGCTGGCCGATCTCGCCGTCGATCTTGAGCGCCGGCACGGTGGCGCCGAGCAGGCCGACCTGGAAGAACGGCTCCGCCGGGGCGATGTTGGCCCGGACGCTGGCCGCGATCACGCCGTCGCGGGTGGTCCCGCCGACGATGATCGCGTCGGGGCCGAGGACGAACGGCGCGCCGCCGGCGTTGCCGCTGGCCGGCAGATCGCTGACGTCGAGATGCTTCCACTCGGGGATGTCGCCCGCTCCGCTCGGGACAGCCCAGTAGAGCGTGCCCTGCGGCGCCGCCCCGTCCGAACCGCCGATCGCGTACAGGGCACCGTTGGCCGTGAAGCCGCTGAGGTTCATCCGCGGCGCCGGCAGGTCCGTGGCGCCGCCGCGGACACCGAACCGGAGGACCTTGCCCGCGTCCGCGCCCGTCCCGAACTCTCCCCGCTGGACGGTCGGCGAGGCCTTGCCGTCGGCGGTCTGCCCGCCGAACACCCAGAGGTAGTCGCCGACGATCGCGGCCGATGCTTCGGAGACCGGCGTGAAGAGCTTCCCGGTCTCGGGCGCCCACTTGCCGGGCGCACCGGTCTTCTTGTCGAACGTGGACTTCCAGACGGTGTCGACCGGCCCGGTGCCGTTCGTCCCGCCGATCAGGAGCAGGCCGTCGGCGGCCGTGAGCAGGACCGCCCCGGCTCGCGCCTCGGGCAGGACGAGGTCGACCTTGGCCTCCTCGGCCGTCTGCCACTCCCCGAGGGACCCGGTCTTGGGGTCCGGGCTCAGGACGAAGACGGTGGTCGTCGGCTTGCCCGCAGCGTCGTAGCCGCCGGCCGCATAGATCTTGCCGCCCGAGTAGACGACCGAGGCGTCCGAGCGCGGCTCGGGCAGCTTCGGGCCCTCGGTCCATCGGTCGAAGTTGCCGGTCCCGGACACCGTGGCGACGTAGGTGGTGTCGGTCGCCTTCGTGCCGTCGGAGCCGCCGACGTACAGGATCGACGTACCGGACTGGACCACCGCGCCGTCCGTTCGGACCGCCGGCAGCGAGATCTCCTGGGGTGAGACCGCCCACGGCGTGACCGCCCCGATCGGCGCCGGGCAGGGCAGCGTCTTGTTGCCCTCCGGGCAGAAGTTGACCGGGCTCCAGGCCAGGATCCCGAGGTCGATCGTCTTGTTGACGGTGAAGTAGTACGCCCGATCCGGCACGTAGCCGAGCATGAAGATCAGGAGCACGAACCAGAACGCCGCCTTGAGCGACGCCCAACCCCAGCCGTTCGCGTCGAGCAGGCCGAAGAACGCCCGTCCGCGCGTCTGGCGGGTGCCTGATGTCAGGGCTCGCTGCGCCATCGCTATTTGACCTCGAGCGTGCCCGTCATCGTCGACGGGTGGACGGCGCAGAGGAACGAATACGTGCCGGCCGCAAGCGCCGGCAC
>DASSPG010000163.1:0-2654 GCA_035699725.1 Candidatus Limnocylindrales bacterium
CGCCCGATGATGAACTCGACCGCGGTGCGCACCTTGGCGAGCTCGACGTTCATGTTCTCGAGGACGCGCGCGGCGACTCCCTCGCCCTCGCGGACGAGGCCCAGGAGCAGGTGCTCCGTCCCGATGTAGTTGTGGTTGAACCGCTGCGCTTCGTCCTGTGCGAGGGTGAGGACCTTGCGCGCGCGATCCGTGAACTTGTCGAACCGATCCACCGCTGCGCCCGTTCCGTGATCGCCGAAAGGGCGACCTTTCGGCCATGCTAACACGACACCTTCGGCGGTCGGGACAGCCCGGACGGCTCGTCAGTAGCCCCATCGCGGGGGCTGTTTCGGGGCCGCTGGACGCTCCCGTCGCCGCTGTCGCGATGATCGGATACGCGCGAATCCACGGCGACCAAGCCGGGCCACAGATGCGATGAAGGAATCGCAATGGCGCACGCCGACACCGAAATCGAACGACCCACCGGAAGCCCGGTGGGTCGTCGGTCGTTCGCGTGCAGGATGGCGATGCGTCAGGCGCCCGGCCGGGCCTCCACGTCGTCTGCCGGCTCCTCGTCGGAGCCGACGCCGAGTGCGCCTTCCTCGGCCGCCTCGGCGATCTCGCTGCGGGGCGCCTCGGCTGCGGCGTCGGCGTCCGGGGCCACCTCGTCGTCCGTTGCCGGCTCGAGCTCGGCGGCCTCGGCGGCAGGCGTGTCCGCTCCGGGCTCACCGGCCGTTTCCGACGCCGGTTCGGCGGCGACCTCGGTCTCGACGATGGGCTCATTCGCGGCGGCGGGTTCGCTCGCCTCGGCCGTGCCGACCTCGGGTGCGGGTGCGGCCACCGCCTCGGCCGTGTCGACCTCGGGTGCGGGTGCGGCCACCGCCTCGGCCGTGTCGGCCGGCTCGGCTGCCGCCTCGGCGGACGCAAGCTGCTCGCGGACCTGCGCAAACGCGGCCGCCAGCGTCGTGTCGATGCCGCCCTCGGGCTCCGTGACCGCGTCGGCCATCGAGTAGCCGCGCTCACGCTCGCGGCGCTCACGGCGCTGCGGTCGCTCGGCCGGTGCCGCGCCTGCCTCCGGCATCGGGCGAGCCGGCGGCTCCTCGGCCTGCTTGAGGCTGAGCCCCAGGCGATGGCGCTCCGAGTCGAGCGAGATGATCTTCAGCTTCAGCACCTGTCCCTCGTGGACGACGTCGCCCGGGTGGGCAACGCGCTGGTGGGACAGCTCGCTGATGTGGATCAGCCCCTCGAGGCCCTCGCGGACCCGGACGAAGGCGCCGAAGTTCACGAGCTTCGTGACCGTGCCGTCGATGACGTCGCCGACCTTGAAGTCCGCGACCGTCGACTCCCACGGATCGGGCTGGAGCCGGCGGATCGACAGGCTGATCCGGCCGCGCTCGTGGTTGATGTCGATGACCTCGGCCTCGACCTCGTCGCCGACCTTGTAGCCGGCCTCGGGGTTGTTGACCTTGTTCCAGCTCAGCTCGCTCTTGTGGACGAGCCCGTCGATCCCGCCCAGGTCGATGAACACACCGAACGGGGCGATGGAGCGGACGTTGCCCTTGACGCGCTGGCCGACCTGGAGGCTGCTGAACAGCTCATCGCGCTTCTCGCGGCGCTCCTCGTAGACCGCGACCTTCTCGGACAGGATGAGCCGGTTGGCCTTGCGGTTGACCTCGAGGATCTTGAGCCGGAGCTTGCGCCCCACGTAGGGCTGGAGCTTCTCGGCGATCTCCTGGGCGGCATCGCGCGGCTGCTCGTTCTGCGGGCGGCGCGGGAAGTCCACGATCTGGCTGATCGGGACGAAGCCACGGATCCCACAGTCGACGATCAGGCCACCCTTGTTGTGGTCGATGACCGGCGCCTCGATGATGAGACCCGCCTCGAACTGCTCCTGCATCGCGCGCCACTTGCGCTCGAGGCCCGCCCGCCGGAGCGAGAGGACGGCGTGGCCCTCGGGCGACTCCGGCTGGAGCACGTACACGAGGACGGTGTCGCCGATGGCAAGCTGCGGTTGCGTCTCGGCATGGCGGCCAAACAGCTCGCGGTTGCTGACCACACCCTCGGACTTCGCGCCGATGTCGACGAGGATCTCGTCCTTGTCGATCCGGACGACGGTGCCCTCGACGACGTCACCGTGCTTGAACGACCGGATCTCGGTGTCCTGCTCGGCGAGCAGCTCCTCCATCGTGGTCGGCTCGGGACCCGACGGTGCGACCCGCACCACCGGGGCCTCCTCCTCCACGGCGGCCGGCGGCGCGTCCGCGACCTCGGTCGCGGCGACCGGCTCGTCGTCGGCGGCGGTGGATTCGGTCGCCGGCTCGTCGGCGGTCGCCACCTCGTCCGCGGAACCTGCCTCGTCGGCGGTCGCCACCCCGTCGGCGGAGTCTGTCTCGTCGGCCGCCGCCGGAGCGGCGTCCCGGGCGGCGACATCGAGGTCGCCCTCCGTGGCGAGCGCTTCCTCGGGCGCCGCCGTCGATGCCACGTCCTCCGGGGCGGGCGGCGCGTCTGCGACCGCAACGGTCGAGACGGATTCGGGCGCCTCGTCGGCGGTGGCAAGGGCCTCCGCCTGCGGCGCGGGCCCGCCCTGCTGCTGTTCGGTCAAGGGATGGTCTCTCCTTCGATGGATTCCGCCCCAGGAATCACGAACGGCCGGGAGCCACGCTCCGGCCGTCTGA
>DASSPG010000164.1:0-7056 GCA_035699725.1 Candidatus Limnocylindrales bacterium
GGGACGTCCCGCTGGTAATCGGAACGAGCGACCGTCGCCGGCCGCTCGTTCCGTGTCAATGGGGTGCGACGCCGACCGTCGCTGGAGGGTCAGCCGGAGACGGTGAAGTCGTCGGAGCCGACGACCCGCCAGCGGCTGCCGTTCCGCCACCAGCCCTCTTCGCCGGTGCAGGTCGCCGCACCGGACGACCACATGGGCGTCGGCCCCAGGGTCAGGGTGACCGACTGGCCCCCGCCGTAGGAGACGTACTGCTCGTAGACGAGGTTGCCGCCCTGGTAGCAGCGCGCGCGCACCCACGTGGCGGTGGACGACCCGCGCTGGGCGGTCGTGGTCTGCCCGAAGCTGCCGTCGGCGACGGAGAACGGGGAGGTTGCGTTGCTGCCGCCCGGTCGGCCGGCGAACGCCGTGCCAGCCATGAGGCCGACCACGAGGAGTGAGACGAGCGCGCCTTCGAGGACGGCCTGTCCCGAGTGCTTGAGCACGGACGAGATCCGCATGAGTGGTGAGACCTCCTGGGTCTCCGGCAACGCAGACTCGCCCTGAATGAGCTGCAGCGTCGGCAACCCGGCTAACTGGACGTTGGGCTCCAGTCCCGTGGCTTTGCGTCCCCGGCTCACGCCGGGTTTGCCTGATCGTTTGCCGGGTTTGGGCTCGCGACGAGTCACGCCCGGCGGCGGCTCGGACGTGAACCATCGACTTCCGATGGGATGGCGCCCTCGCTGCTGGGGGCAACGTAGGGGTGTTGGGGGCGCCCCATCAATGACGTCATGGTACCAGCGACGCGGCTGGGGGTCCTCGTGCATCTGGACCAGACCCCTCCTGATCCATCCGAAACGGAGGGCCCGCGACGCATCCGGCGCCGGATGCCGGCGTCGGCGGGCGCCGGCCCCGACGATCAGCCGATGGTGCCGCCAGGCGTCGTCGCGTGGACGGCCACGTGCCCCAGGCCGCGCTCGTCGAGGGCGGCCCGGAGCTGGTCCGGCGTGCCGGTCAGGATCGGAAACGTGCCGTAGTGCATGGGGGCCACGTCGCTGACCCCGAGCAGCTCGACGGCCAGCGCGGCCCCGGCCGGATCCATCGTGAAGTGGCCGCCGATCGGCAGGAAGGCCAGCGTCGGCCGGAACCGCTCGGCGATCAGCCGCATGTCCGAGAAGACGTCCGTGTCGCCGGCGAACAGGAATCGGAACCCGTCCTCGAGCTCGACGACGAACCCGACGGGCTCACCGAGATAGAGCGGCGACTCGGTGCCGGCGTAGAGGTCGCCGGCCGAGTGATCGGCCCGGACCATCGTGACCTTGATGCCCGCGGCCTCGACGGTGCCGCCCTTGTTCATCCCGATGATCCCGTCCTTGTGGGCGTAGTTGCGCCCGAGCCACAGGCTCAGCTCGTGGATGCACGGCCAGGCGGGCCTGGTCCGGCTGGCGATGGCCAGCGCGTCGGTGAAGTGGTCGAAGTGGCCGTGGCTGACCAGCATCACGTCGCAGCGCGAAACGGTGTCCTGCGTCCGCGGGCTGAGCGGGTTGGCGAACCAGGGGTCGAACAGGATCGTCTTCCCACCCGGTGTCTGCACCTCCCAGCACGAGTGGCCGTACCAGGTGAATGTGGCTGCGGTGCCGAGCGTCATGGGGGACGAACCTCCTCCGGCGGCGGTGTGCCGTTGCCCCTGATCTTCGCCGTTCGGGCCGGAGATTGCAGGGATATGACAGAACCGGAGATGCATGGCAGGATAACCGCGGCCCACGACCATCCCCAGAGCTCTCGGCAGTCGCGCCGTGATCGGTGCGCTCGAGTTCGGTCGATCGGCCCCCGTCGTCCCGCCTCCGCGGCACGCCTCGCGTGTCGTCGTGGCGGTCAACCCTGCGTCGGTCGGCGTTGTCGCGCCTGCCGTCTGGAAGAAAGGAGTCCTGGGGGCGCACCACGCGTGCCCGACACTCGTCATGCGGAAGCTCACCCGCTCATTCGTTGCGGCCCTCGTGGTCGCCATCGTCCTGCCGACAGCAGTCCTCGCCTACTGGCCGGTCGGGACCCGCTCCTCGTACGTCAGCCAGTGGTCCAGCAGCGGCCACCGCGCGATCGACATCGCCGCCACATCCGGTGTGAAGGTCATTCCGATCCGGTCGGGGAAGACCGTGTTCGCCGGCTACAAGAACAACTGCGGCGGCTACCAGGTCTGGCTGTCCCACGGCAACGGCCTGTACTCGGCGTACTACCACCTCCGGTCCGAGACGAGCTATCGCGGCGAGTACGTCAGCGGTGGCTCCGAGATCATCGGGTACGTCGGGAAGACCGGTTGCGCCTCGGGCAACCATCTCCACATCGAGGTGTGGAAGGGCTACCCATGGTCCAGCGGGTCGTACCGCGTCAACCCGTGGAGCTACATCGACGACGGCTACTACCTGCCGTATCGCTACCGCTGACCGCCGGCGCGATCGCGATCGACGAGCCCGTGGCGCGTGCCACGGGTTCGTTTTCGATTCAGGGCGTCGGGGGCGAGGATGGAGGGGCCGCGTCGATCAAGCGGCTCGAGTGGCAGCCACGCCGACACTTGGGCGGGCGCTACCGGGGGCTGCGCTGATCGTCAATCGAGCCCGCCACGCCCGTGACGGTCGGCAATGGTCCCTCGGCTACACTCGGGCGGTGCCCGCCCACCGGATCGCCGAGAACCTCGCGTTCATCAACTGGACCCTCCTGACGGGTCTCGCGTTCGGGTCGTTCGGGGCCGTGGTCCTGGCCCGGATGCGGACCGACGCCACCCGCGGCTTCCTGTCGTTCACGGCCTTCTGCTCCGTCGCGATCGGCGCCCTCGCCTGGCTGTCCGACGGGGCCCTGCCCAGCGTCGTCACAGGCACCCCCATCGTGATCGACCCCGCCTTCGACGCGCCGCGCCGGACGGCCCTCGGCGCGTTCGTGATCCTCGCGGCCGCATACGTCGGCGCCCTCGCCTCACGTCGGAAGGCACCGCTCCTCGCCGCGACGGCTTCGGCTGCGGCCGTCGCCACCCTCGGCCTCGGTTCGCTCGGCTGGAGTGGTGGCTCGCTGGCCGCGGTCCCGCTGTTCCTTCAGCTCACGGTCCTGACGGTGGCCACCGGGGGCGTCTTCGCGGCGATGATCCTGGGCCACTGGTATCTGGTGACGCCGAAGCTGCCCGAGGCGCCGCTGATCCTCATCGCGCGCGCGCTGCTCGGCGTGGTTGCACTCCAACTGGCGCTCTTCGCGGTCTGGGTGTCGACGGGAGCGGGTCCGGGCGGCGGCGCGCCGTTCGCCGTCCTCGGCGGGCAGTGGGCCCTCTTCGTCTGGCTGCGCCTGATCGTCGGGCTCGTGTTCCCGCTGGTCGTCTCGTGGGCGGCCGTCCAGACGGCGCGCAGCCGCTCCATGGAGTCCGCGACGGGCCTGCTCTACATCAACGTCGGCACGATCGCGGCCGGCACGATCCTCGCCTCGGGCCTGTACTTCGGCGCGGGGCTGCTGGTGTGACCATGGCCGAGGCCCGCCCGACGATCCGCGTCCGGATCCGCCTGTTCGCGATCCAGCGCGAGCTCGCGGGGACGCGCGAGGTCGCACTCGAGCTCCCCGCCGGCGCCAGCGTCGAGGATGCCTGGACGGCGATCGTGGCCCGTCACCCGGTCCTGGCCCCGGGCCGCTCCTCGCTCCGGTTCGCCCGCAACGGCGACTACGCCGAGCCGGCGACCGCGCTCGCGGATGGCGACGAGGTCGCCTTCATCCCGCCTGTCAGCGGCGGAGCGGACGATCCGGCGGGCGCGAGCCCGCATCCCCGCCGCATCCTCGAGCTGCGGGAAGCGCCGTTTCCCTCCTCGATCCTGTCCGACCTCGAGGTCCGCCTCGCCACCGACGAGGATGGGGCCGTCGTCAGCTTCGTCGGACGGACCCGCGTCTCGGCCGGCACGCCTGCCCCCGGCCAGGAGGCCGAAGCCGCCCGCCATGCCGGCCGGTCGGTCGAGTCGTTGGCGTACGAGGCCCACGAGACGATGGCGCTCCGCATCCTGGACACGATCGCCGACGAGATCGCCGACCGATTCGGCGTGGAGCGGCTGGCGATCGTCCATCGCACCGGTGACGTCCCGCTCGGCGAGGCGAGCATCGTCGTGGTGGCGGTCGCACCCCATCGAGACGCCGCCTTCCGTGCCGCGCGCTACGCGATCGACGAGACCAAGGCGCGGGCGCCGATCTGGAAGGCCGAGCAGTTCGCCGACGGCCAGGTCTGGATCGGCGAGCCCGCACGGACCTCGGCCGAGAGCACCTGACGACCGGCCGGCGGCCGACGCCGCCTGCGGGGTCGGCCCACCGGGACGCGGGCGCGCCATACTGGGCGCGATGGCCGCGGATCTCGGACCCCTCGATCGCCTCGCCGACCGCGCCGCGACGCTGGCCGGTGCCTGGGCGGCCCGCGCCCGAGCCTCCACGACCGTCGGTCGGGAGCGGGCGCTCCTCCGGATGCTCGGCGTCAGCGGCCTCGACACGGAGGGTCGACCCCTTGCCTGGGCCGTCGTGGATCGCTACCTCGGCGGTGGACCCGGTCGTCTCGGCAGCGGGATCGTTCTGCCCTTCGCGATCGCCCTCGCCGAGTACGACATCGACCCCCAGCGCCTCGCGCTCGATGTCGCTTCCGGCGCGGTGGACCTGGGTCTCGAGGCCGCCCTCCTCCGCGAGCCGGACCGGCGCGCGATCGCCGAGGAGGAAGCCCGTCGGCTGATCGGCGCCGCCGTCGAGCGGATCGATGCCAACCGGACCGCCCGGGCCGAGCTGATCGCCGTCCTCGGCGAGCCGAACCGGCCGTGGATCGGGGCGGCCATCGGCGAGCCTGACCTGGCCGGCGCCGTTCACGAGGCGCGCGCAGCCATCGACGCCGGCGCCGACCTGCTGCGGGTCGACGTCCCGATCGGCCGTGAGCTGAGCGACCGCCTCCGGTCCGCCGGCCGTGACGTGCCAGCCTGGCAGCCCCGGACGGGGGCCGACCTCTCGGACTCGGAGCTGCTCGAGCTGGCTCCGGTGGGCAGCCAGCGCGCGCTCGGCAGCCTGCGACGCGACCTCGACGAGGCGGCCGCCCAGCGACGCGCCTACGTCCGACTCGGGATCGTGCCGCCACCCCTCGGCCTGCCCGAGAGTGCCGTCGTGGCCGGGTTCGAGCGGATCGACGTGGCGGTCTCGGACCCGCTGGCGGAGATCGTCGACGGCCACGTGGCTCCCGACCGCGCCCTCGCGGATCACGCCTTCGGCCAGGCGATCCTGGCCCGGGCCGGCGCCGTCGTCGCGATCGGACCGGGCCCGCTCGTCGTGGGGCCGGACATCGCCCGAGGCGTCCCCTCGAGCCCCGCGTCACGATCCGGTCGGGCGCTGGCCCTCCAGCTGCTGGCCGTCGCGATCGCCCGCGGCAACGGCCTGCCGGACGAGCAGATCGTGGTCGGCGGGATGACGCCGTGGCTCGCGGGCGAGGCCGACCCGGTGGGCCGCGCGACCGCCGAGGTCGCCCTCCGCCGCGCCCTCCTGCCGGCGAACGGCCTCCTCTTCGACGAGCCCCGCTCGGAGTCGCCCGAGGCGGCCGCGCTGTGGCCGGCGATCGTGGCGGCCGTGCTGCCAGGCGATGGAACGGCCGCGATCCTGCGCCGGGCCGAGGGCCTCGCCGATCTCTCCGGGACGCGCGTGGCCGCCGGCGTGGCCGGGTCCCTCGCCGCCGCTCTCGAGCCGGGTCGTCTCCGCGGCGCAGCGCTCGACCACGCCCGAGCCACCGCCGAATCGGCCCTGCGCACGCTCGACCGACTGGCCGACGAGGGCTGGCGGACGGTCGTCGGCGACGACCCGGCCGACGCCGCGGGCAACCGGCTCGGCGAAGATGCCGTCACCGAGCGGACCGATCCGTTCGATCCGTTCGTCGGCGAGCTCGGCCGGCTGGGTCCGCCGGGCTGAGCCCCGCGCGGCACGAGGCCTCAGCCGCCCGACACCGCGGGGATCACGTGGACGACGGCGCCCGGACGCAGGGCGGTCGCGAGCGTCGCCAGCTCGCCGTCCACGAACACGTTGATGTGCTCGCGGATCATCGGCCCGCTGTCCACCAGGCGGTTGCGCAGGCCGGGAGTCCGCTCGTCGAGCCGGTCGAGCGCCTCCGCCACGGTCCGTGCCTCGACCTCCGTCGAACGGGCTGTACCCGGGATCAGGGCGACGAGCGACCGCGGCAGGACCACGGTGACCGGCGGAGCCATCGTGCTCAGTCGAGCTCGATCGCCTGGACGCCCCAGATCGGGGGAAGGTGGTCGGCGATCAGGGCCCATGACTCGCCCTCGTCGGTCGAGCCGTACAGCTGGCCCGTGCTCGTCCCGAAATAGATCCCCGCCGGATCGCCCCGATCGACCGACAGCGCCTCGCGCAGGACGCCGACGTGGGCATGCTCCTGGGGCAGGCCGTTGCCCTGTCGTTCCCAGGTGTCGCCGCGGTCGCGGGTCCGCCAGGCGGCGAGGGCACCGTCCGGAGCCATCCGGCCCTTCTCGGGATCGGTCAGGGGCACGACCCACGCCGTCGCCGCGTCGCGCGGATGGGTGCCCATCACGAACCCGAACTCCGACGACAGGCCGGCGCTGATGTCCGTCCATTGGCGCCCCGCGTCGAGCGAGCGATAGACGCCGCAATGGTTCTGCTGGTACAGGGTGTCGGGCTCGCCCGCGGCCATGACCAGCTTGTGGACGCACTGCCCGGTCTCGGGGTACGGATCGGGCTGGAAGCATGCGGCGACGCCGCGGTTGCGTGCTTCCCAGGTCGCGCCGCCGTCTTCGGTCGCGAACGTCCCGACGGCGCTGATCGCGACCCACATCCGGTCCGGGTCGGTGGGGTGGGGGACGATCGTGTGGCAGATCAGGCCGCCGGCGCCCGGCTGCCAGTCCGGGCGGCTGGGATGGTCCCGCAGCCCGCCGACATGGCTCCAGGTCGCCCCGCCGTCGTCGCTCCGGAACAGGCCCGCCGGCTCGACGCCGGCGAAGATCGCGCCGTGGGCCGGGGTCACGTTCCAGACGGCCGGGATCCGGGGACCGTCGTCGCCGTAGGTCAGGC
>DASSPG010000165.1:0-15413 GCA_035699725.1 Candidatus Limnocylindrales bacterium
CTCGGGCGGGTGATCCGCCACAGGACGAAGGCGGTGCCCACGATCAGGACGACGATCAGGAGCGGCGTCCGGAACACCACGTCCCCGGCCGAGCGGGGAACGAGGAAGGTGATCCAGCCGGCCAGCAGCACCGCCCCGACCACCACGGCCCCGACGAGGAGAGCCTCGCGCAGCCCCGGCCGGCGATCGTCAGCCACGATCCGCCTCGGCGGGGATCCCGATCGGGGCGACGAGGACCCGGCCGGCGAGGGCCCGGCCGTTCCGTGTCGCCAGGCCCGTCTTGGGGCGATGGAACGTGATCGTCAGGTCGGCTCGCACGGCCGGATCCGATGGATCGCCGCTCGTGAGGTCAACGGCGGTCGGCGTGTCCACGGCGAGGACGGGCACCATCTCGGCCCGGGCGCGGTTGATCAGCTCGACCGCCGCCCGGATCGGATCGCGGAGCGGTCCCCGAACGCCGCTGCCGAGAAGCGCGTCGACGATGACCGCGGCCTTCTCGATCCCGTGGCCGAGCATCGCCACGTCGCGGGCAACCGGGGTGTGCACGATCCTGATCCGCTCGTCGCGGACGATCCGATCCCAGTTCCGGGCCGCGTCGGGCGTCGAGGGCCGCGGGTCGGTGGCCACGAGGGCCACGATCACGGGCGTCCCGGCTGCGGCCAGCCGGCGCGCGGCGACGAGCCCGTCACCGCCGTTGTTGCCCGGGCCCACGAGGATGACGATGGGCCCGCGTCCCCAGCGACCGGTGTCGATCGCGAGGGCTCGTGCGGCGGCCGCGACCGCCGTACCGGCGTGCTCCATCAGCCGTTCGCCCGGGACGCCGAGAGCCTGCGCCCGGCGGTCGGCGCCGGTCATGGCGGCCCCCGTCATCGGCGAGCGGCCGGCGCTCGACGCCCAGTGCCGTCGGAGCTCGCGGAGATCCATCTCGAGGATCTCGCCGTCGTCCGCGGGAAGCGGGGGTCCGGAGTCGCCCGCGTGCGCGCGAGAGGCGGGGGCGGGGGTCATGTCGCCCGAAGCGTAGCCTGAGTGCGTCGGGCGCGTGGCCCTCGAACGCGCCGGGTCGAGCCGGTCGAGCTCGGCGAGCTCGACTGCGAGCTGCTGACCCTCCTCCAGGTCTCGATCGGGAAGGGTGTCATCCTGAAGCTGCACCTCTCGGACGAACCGATCGTCGTTGAAGCAGCGTGGCTCGCCGGCTGCTCGAGTCGTTCGGGCTCACGGTCGAGAGCGCGGACGGCGGACCGGCGGCGGTCGAGATGGTGATGGCCGAGCCGGACGCCTTCGACGCCGTGCTCCTGGACATGACGATGCCCGAGCTGAGCGGCCCCGAGGTCCTGGAGCGGATCCGGTCGATCCGGCCCGAGCTGCCGGTCGTGCTGATGAGCGGCTACCACGGTGACGAGCGCGCGCCGGAGCTTCGCGAGGGTATCAGCGGGTTCGTCCAGAAGCCGCTCACCCCGGCCGACCTCGCGCGCCGGATGCGGGTCGCGCTCGAGGCAGGACGGCGGTCGAAGGGTCGGCGGCGCCCGCGACCGCGGCGGACGATCGCTAGCCGGTCGCCAGCCGGGCGCGCAGCTCGTCGACCGGGTCGAGCTCGACGACGCCGTCCCGGGCGAGGGCCGCGAGGCTCCGCCCGATCGCTGCAGCGTCGTGCTCGCCGATCGGGACCTCGATGCTGGTCCACTCGGCGCCCGTCGCGGCCCGCAGCCGGTCGACGATCCGGCCTCGGAGCCAGCGCGTCGTGGCCGGGAAGGGTGCGGGCGCCGGGCGCGTTGCGCGCTCCGTGGGCGGCGGCGCCGATGCCTCGGACGCGGCCTCCGCCGTCGGTCGTTCGTCCGCGAACCGGCACCAGGCGACGAGCGGGCACGCTTCGCAGCGCGGCGCGCGCGGACGGCAGACCGTTGCGCCGACGTCCATGACCGCGTGTGTCCAGTCGCCCGGGCGGTCCGGATCGACCGCGTCGTCGGCGAGCGCCTGGAGCTCCCTCCGGGTGACGGCCGTCGCGGCGCCGCCGGCAACCACCCGTCCGAGCACCCGACGGACGTTCGTGTCGACCGCGCCGACGCGCTCGCCGTAGGCGATCGACGCGACCGCCCGAGCCGTGTACGGCCCGACACCCGGCAGCCGCTCCAGCGCGGCGAGGTCGCGCGGCACCTGCCCGCCGTGCTCGGTGACGATCGCCTGCGCCGCGCGGCGCAGGTGGAGCGCACGTCGGTCGTAGCCCATCCCCTGCCACGCCCGCAGGACGTCGGCAGGCGTGGCCGCGGCGAGGGCGGCGACGGTCGGGAAGCGCTCGAGGAAGCGGCCCCAGGCCTCGACGACCCGCGAGATCTGGGTCTGCTGGGCCATCACCTCGGACACGAGGATCGCGTACGGATCGCGGGTCGCGCGGAAGGCGAGCGCGCGGCCACGGTCGTCGTACCACGCCAGGACGGCGGCGCGCGCCTCGGGCGGGAACGGCGGGACGGCGGGCGACGACATCGCGGCCGAGGGTAGCATCGAGGCCATGGCCCACCTCCCCGTCCGGATCGGCGCCGCGTTCTGGGTCCAGCGGACCGACTGGCCGTCGCTCCGGGAGGCGGTCGAGGCGGCGGAGGAGGCGGGAGCGGACGATCTCTGGATCGACGACCACCTCCTGTCCGACGAAGGCGACCCCGACGACCCCAAGCTCGAGGGCTGGTCGACCCTGGCGGCCGTCGCGGCCGTCACCAGCCGCGCCGGGCTCGGGCTGCTCGTCGCCGCCAACACCATCCGCAACCCGGGCCTGACCGCGAAGCTCGCGACGACCCTCGACCACATCAGCGGCGGCCGGGCGATTCTCGGTCTGGGCAGCGGCTGGTTCGAGCAGGAGCATGACGCCTTCGGGATCGAGTTCGACGACGGGTTCGGCGAGCGCCTCGACCGGCTGGGAGAGTCGGTCGGGATCGTTCGGCGGCTCCTCGACGGCGAGCGTTTCAGCCACGACGGCCGGTTCTACACCCTCCGCGACGCGCTCTGCGCGCCGCAGCCGATCCAGGCGCACCTCCCGATCCTGATCGGCGGCTCCGGACCGACCAAGACCCTGCCGATCGTGGCCCGCCACGCCGACCGGTGGAACGCCTACGGCTCCCCCGAGTCGATCGCCGCCAGCGACGCGATCCTCCGTGGGCACTGCGCGGCGATCGGGCGCAACCCCGACGAGATCGAGCGGACCGTCAACGTGAACGTCGTCGTCCGGCGGACGCGCGATGAGGCCGAGCGCGCCTGGGCCGCGTATGCCGCGGCGCACCGGCCGCGGGAAGGTGAGGGTCGGCTGGTGGTCGGGGGTCCCGTCGAGGCGGTCGCAGACGCGCTGACGAGCTATGCGACGGTGGACATCCGCCACCCGATCCTGATCTTCCGATCGCCCTGGGACCTCGAGACGATCCGCTCCCTGGGCGCGATCCGCGAGGCGCTCACCACCGGCTGACGCCCCGAGGCGACGCGGCCCGACCTCGCGGACGCGCCCCGCGGACGCGCCCCGCGGATCCGCGTCCGACATCGGTCATCCGCAGCGGGTGCTCCCAGGATGCGACCAACGCTGGGCGTGGTGCGGCCACGGCGCCGTCGGGCGCCCGGCCCGAGCGCGCGCCGCCGATCGCGGCTCCTCAGCCTCCGGTGTTGATCATCACGTGCTTGACGAACGTGTAGTCCTCGAGCGCGTACTTCGAGCCGTCCTTGCCGTAGCCGGACTGCTTGACACCGCCGTGCGGGGTCTCGGACGCCAGCGTGAAGTGCTCGTTGATCCAGACGTGGCCGAAGTCGAGCGCCTTGGCGACGCGCATCGCCTTGCCGATGTCGCTCGTGAACACGGACGACGCCAGGCCGAACGGCGTGTCGTTCGCCCACTGGATCGCGGTGTCCTCGTCGCTGAACCGCTGGACGGTGACGACCGGGCCGAAGATCTCGTCCTGGATGATCTCCGACTTCTGGTCCGCGCCCGCGATGACGGTCGGCTCGTAGTAGTGGCCCGGACGATCCGGTCGAACGCCGCCGACGACGACCTCGGCCGACCCGCGCGCCCGGTCGACCATGCCGGCGACCTTGTCGACCTGCGCCGCGGCGATCAGCGAGCCCATGTCGAGATCGTCCGCCTCGGACGGGTCGCCCCACTTGATCGACCGGACCTGCTCCGACAGCTTGTCGACGAACGAGTCGTACACCTTCGGTCCGGCGATGACCCGGGTGGCGGCGGTGCAGTCCTGCCCGCTGTTCCAGTAGCCGGCCGACTTGAGCGTCTCGGCGGCCAGATCGAGGTCGGCATCGTCGAAGACGATGACCGGCGCCTTGCCGCCGAGCTCGAGGTGGAGCCGCTTCACGCTGTCGGCGGCGATCCTCGCGACCCGCTTGCCCGTCACCGTGTCGCCGGTGATCGACACCATCCGGACCTTCGGGTGGCCCACAAGGGCGTCGCCGATGTCGCCGCCGGCACCGGACAGGACGTTGACGACGCCGGCCGGGAGAACCTCGCCGAGGATCTCGCCGAACGCGAGCGCCGTCAGCGGCGTGCGCGCCGAGGGCTTGAGGACGACCGTGTTGCCCGTGGCAAGGGCCGGCCCGAGCTTCCAGCTGGCCATGTACAGCGGGTAGTTCCAGGGCGCGATCGACGCCACGACCCCGATCGGATCGCGCCGGATGATCGAGGTATGCCCGGCGACGAATTCGTTCGCGGCAAGGCCGTCCATCACCCGCGCCGCGCCGGCGAAGAACCGGAACAGGTCCGCGCAGACGGCCATCTCGTCGATCGCGGCGCCGACCGGCTTGCCGGCGTTCGCGCTCTCGAGCCGGCCGAGCTCGTCGGCCCGCGACTCGATGAGGTCGGCGATCCTGAGGAGCATCAGCGACCGGTCCTGGGGGGTCGTCCGGCGCCACGTCGCGAACGCGGCCTCGGCCGCATCGACCGCCCGATCGACGTCCTCGCTCGCGCTCTTCGGCACCTTCGCGATGACCCGGTCGTTGGCCGGGTTGATCACGTCGAGCGTCTCGCCGGACGCGCTGTCGACCCACTTGCCACCGAAGAACTGCTGATACGTCTTGACGGCCTCGAGGGTGTCGGTCATCGGAGTGCCTCCTGGGCGCGGCTGGACTCGAACGGGTCGGAGTCGGGTGGCGGTCGGACTGTGCCTCCTACGTTACGCCGAGTCGGAAACCCGTTCCGACAGGCGCGCCCCGCGCGACGCCCGCCACCACGGGATGATCGCCCGCTCGGCGACGACGACCGCCGCGTAGAGCGCGACGCTCAGCACGGCCGTCAGCAGGATCGCCGCGAAGACGAGGTCCGTCCGGAACGATCGCTGGCTCAACTGCATCCAGATTCCGAGCCCGTCGGTCGCGCCGACGTACTCGCCGATGACGGCGGCAACCACCCCGTAGGTCGCCGAGATCCGGAGGCCCGTGAAGAAGCCCGGCAGGCCCGACGGCCAGCGGACCTTGCGGAACGCCTGGCCGGGCGAAGCCCCGAGCGAGCGCATCAGCTCGGTCGCCTCGGCCGAGGTGGAGGCGAACCCGTCGAGCAGGGCGATCGTGATCGGGAAGAACGTGACGAGGACGACGACGAGCACCTTGGGCAGCAGCCCGAACCCGAACCACACGACGATGAGCGGGGCGATCGCGACGATCGGAACGGTCTGCGAGCCGACGAGGAGCGGCTCCACGGCCCGTCGCGCCCACGCCACCCGGTCGAGCGCAATCGCAACGAGCGTCGCCGCGGTGATCGAGATCGCGAACCCGACGACCGTCTCGACGATCGTCGGGACGGCATGGCGGACGGCCTCGCCGCGGAAGTCCCAGAGCGCGGCGACGACCTGGCTCGGAGCGGGCAGCACGAACGGGCTCACGCCCGAGGCGCGGGCATACAGCTCCCAGGCGGCGAGGACGAGCGCGACGAGGGCGACGGGCGGCCCGAATCGGTGGACGATGCTCCCGCGCTCGATCGCCGTCGCCGACGAGCCGGCGGCCGGCGACCCGCCGCCCCCCCGCGCCGACCCGCCGCGCACGGTCACGGCAGGAAGTCGTTCGTGAAGAGCCGGCCGTAGTCGAGCGGCTTCGGGAGCGGCTTGCCGGCGCCGTCGACGAGGAGCCCCTGCTCGAAGAGGAACTGCGAGTACGCCGTCCACTGGTCGAGCGTCTGGCGTCCGAACCGGCCCTGGCCGTCGAGGAGGTAGCCGCCGTCGGCCAGGAACCGCTGGCTCGCCTTCGGCAGTTCCGTGTTCGCGTCGAACACGCCCGGGTTCTCCGTCATGAGGATCGCCGCGGCCTCGTCCGGCTGCTCGGCCGCGAGCTGGAACCCGCGGGCGGTCGCCGTCACGAAACGCCGGGCCGCATCCGGGTTCGCCTCGAGCCACTGCCGGTCGCAGGCCAGGACGACCTGGTAGAACTGCGGGAACCCGTAGTCGGCGAACTGGAAGTAGCGGAGCTTGATCCCGCGCTGCTCGGCCTCGACCCCCTCCCAGGCCGTGAACGGGATCGTGAAGTCGGCCCGCTTGCTGTAGAGCGCCTCGTATGCCGCGGCGTCGAGCGTCGCCGTCCTGAACTCGCCTCGGCCGCCGTCGGCCTTGATCACAGCCTTGAGCGTCGGGGCCTCGTTCGGGTAGCCGAAGCCGGCGTAGGTCCGGCCGTCGAGATCGCGCGGCCGCCGGATCGGGCCGTCGGCGAGGACGCCGATCGCGGACGCGGTCTTCTGGAGGATCGCCGCGACGCTGACGATGTCCGCGCCCGCGGCCGCGGCAAAGGTGAGCGCGTCCTGGAAGCTGATCCCGCATTCGGCCTGATGGGCGGCCATGAGCGTCTCGGGCGTGGCGGTCGCGTACGGCAGGATCCGGAGATCGATCGCCGCCTCCGCGTACCAGCCCTTGTCTCGCGCGACGAAGAAGCCGGTGTGGTTGGTGTTGGGCGTCCAGTCGAGGGCCAGGCGGACGGTGGCCGGGGTGGCGGAGGCGGAGGCGGCGGGCGCCGATGGGCTCGCGAGGGCCGGCGGGGTGCCCGACGACCCGGTGGAGGAGCAGCCCGCGACGAGCACGGCCACGACGAGGAGACGGGGGAACTTCACGGGGACACGACCTCGGCTCGATTCAGAACGATGCCGCCCCTGGACGAGTCCGGGACGGCAGCATCGAGTCTCATGGGCCTGCTTCCTTCGCTGGGATGAACCAGATCAGGTTCGGCGGGTCTGTGGCGGGTGCCACACTCTCAGCGCGTACGCGCTCCCCGGAGGCGGTCTTCAGTTGGCCCGATTCTAGCACTCAGTCCCACGGCGGCCCGACGGCGGGACGACGACCGATTCCGCTGCCGGGGTGGAGAACAGGCGGGAGTGGTGCGGGCGGGCCCGGAAGCCGCGGGCGGCTCAGCCGGAGCGCGGGAGCGTCGTGCGCAGCCAGTCGATCACGTCGGCGATGACCGCAGGGCCCTCCGGCTCGTTGTGGCTCTCGTGGCGAAGGTTCGGGTACGTGCTCCGCGCGACGCCAGGCAGGTTCCCGAGCCGCCTGCCCGAGCTGGGCGGAACCAGCCGGTCCCCCTCGCCGTGATAGACGAGCGTCGGGACCGACAACCGGGCGAGCGCACCCCGCGCGCGCGCCTGCTCGGCGAGCGCCTCCGCCCCGAAGCGCGTCGTCGTGACGTGGGTGTTCAGTGGATCCGCGAGGTAGTCCTCGCCGACCGCCGGATCGCGCGAGAGGAGCCCGCCATCGAAGGCATTCCTGATCGTCGCCGTCGGCGCGATCCTGCCGAGGACCCGGACCAGCGCCCGCTTCCAGCCCGGCACGGTCGAGTCGAGAGCCGGCGCGCTCAGGACGAGCGCATCCGGCAGCGGTCGCGCACGGTCTGCAAGCACATAGCCGAGTGCGAGCAGCCCGCCCAGCGAGTGACCGAACAGCGCGACGGGTCGGCCGGCGGCCTCGGCCCGGACCGCGCGCAGCCGATCCTCGAGGTCAGCGTGGTTCTGGCTCCAGCGCTCCACGTACGCCCGGCGCCCGCCGGAGGCCCCGAACCCGCGCTGGTCATAGGCGTGGACGTCCAGGCCGGCCGCCGCCAGCTGCCGCCCGAACCGCTCGTATCGGCCGGAGTGCTCCGCGATCCCGTGGACGAGCAGGATGGACGCCCAGGCCGGACCCTCCGCGGCCCAGCGGCGGGTCTGGAGCGCCGTGCCGTCGCGGGCCGCCTCGGTCACCGTCGTCGAGGTCGTCGATGTCGTCATCGCGTCCCATCGTAGGCGCGCCGGAGGGTACGCTGCGGCCCATGACGGTCTGGTCGGAGGTCGGGGATCGCGTCTTCGTCCGCCGCTACGCGTTCTTCGACCAGAACATCACCGCCATCCTCGGCGATGACGGCGTCCTGATCGTCGACACCCGCTCAACCCTCGCCCAGGCCGACGAGATCCTCGCCGACCTCGCGGCGCTGACGCCGCACCCCGTCCGGGCGGTCGTCAACACGCATGGGCACTTCGACCACGCGTTCGGCAACACCCGCTTCCGGCCCGCGCCGATCTGGGGCCACGAGCGGGCGGCCCGGATGATCGTCGAGACCGGCGAGCGCCAGCGAGCGACCACCGCGGGCAACATCCCGGCGATCGCGGACGACCTGGCCGCCGTGGATCTCGACCCGCCCGATCGGACGTTCGCGACCGACGCGGTCGTCGAGTTCGACGCCGGTGGCCGGCTCGTGGAGCTGCGCTACCTGGGCCGCGGCCACACCGACAACGACATCGTCGTGCTGATCCCCGATGCCGGCGTCCTCCTCGCCGGCGACCTGCTCGAGAACGATGCGACGCCGTTCTTCGACGACGGCTATCCGATCGACTGGCCCGTCACCGCCGAGCGGCTCGTGGAGCTCGCGACCGGCGCCGTGGTACCTGGCCACGGGAGTGTCGGCGATCGCGGGTTCGCCGTCCGCCAGATGACGGAGTTCCGGGTGATCGCCGAGCTGGCGGCGATGGTCCATCAGGGCACGATCGATCTGGACACCGCCGTCCTGCGGACCCCCTACCCCGCCGACGCGGCCCGCCAGCCGCTCGAGCGCGCCCTCGCCCAGCTCGGCGGCGAGCTCGACGTGGACTGACCGGAGCCGGCACACGGGACGGCTCGATGGCCTTGCGGCCGGACCGTCGGTCGCTGGTTCCTCGCGTCGAACTGCGATCGGGTCGACCGGTGGACGCCTCAACCGGTCGCATCGGCCTCGGGTCCGTCGACATTGACGTCCTGCGGGCCCGTCCCGACGCGGACGACGACGAACGCTGCCGGACCGTCGGAGGATGTGACTTCACGGTGCTCGGGCTGCCGCTGGCGCCGTTCCGGACCGCGATCATCGGCGTCATGGCCGTGGAGGCGCCTGATACGCTCCGCCCACGCTCGGAGCCCAGTCCATCCGAGGCAAGTCGAGGCGGTCCATGGAGCCCCTTCGCCCGGATCAGCGGCGCGCGGCGACCCTGACGCTCGCCGAGGCGTTCGCGACCGATCCCCTGCTCGAGATCCTCGCCCCCGATCACCCTCGGCGCGTCAAGCTGGGGCCCCCGATGATGAGCGTCCTGCTGGCGTATGGCCTGCGCTACGGGCACGTGTGGACGAACGACGACACGTCCGCCGTGGCGATCTGGTTGCCTCCCGAGAGTGGGCCGATGACGATGCCCCGGATGCTCCGTGCTGGGATGTGGCGGGCACCGTTCATGCTCGGGCTGGACGGCCTGGGCCGGATGTCGAAGGCGATGTCCGCCACCGAGGGCTTTCACAAGCTGGTCGAGGGGCCGCACTGGTACCTGATGACGGTCGGGACCCGGACGGCCAGGCAGGGCCAGGGCCTTGGCTCGAAGCTCGTCGAGATGGGGACGTCACGGGCGGATGACGCCGGCGTGCCCTGCTATCTCGAGACCGGAACGGACTCCAACATTGCCTTCTATCGGAAGCGCGGGTTCGAGATCGTGGGCCAGGCCGAGTGCTACGGGCACACGCTGACGGGCATGGTCCGCGCGCCGCGGTAGCCGGCGAGCCCCGCTCCAGGCCCGGCGACGGGCACTCAGCCCCCGACTCGCACCACCCAGCGGCCACGGGCCGCGCCGGCGACGATCGCGTCAAGCGCCTCGTCGAGCGTGTCGAGGGTCACCTCGGTCACGCCCTCGCCCAAGGTGCGCGGCCGGAGGTCGGCGGCCAGGCGGGCCCAGATCGCCCGTCGGCGATCGATCGCCATCTGGGCCGAGTCCATCCCGAGCAGTGCGACGCCGCGGAGGATGAATGGGAAGACCGTCGTGTCGAGCTTCGGACCGCTGGCATTGCCCGACGCGGCGACGGCCGCCCCGGTCCGCAGGGTCCGCAGCACATACGGCAGCGTTGCGGCGCCGACCGCGTCGACCGCGCCCGCCCAGCGCTCGGACTCGAGCGGCCGGCCCTCCGCGGTGATCTCCTCGCGCGCCAGGATCCCCACCGCGCCGAGGCCGCGGAGGCGGGACTCCTCGTCGGCCTTGCCGGTGGCTGCCCAGACTTCGTGGCCGCGCTGGGCGAGGATCGCCACTGCGGTCGAGCCGACGCCTCCGCTCGCCCCGGTCACCAGCACCGGTCCGTCGCCGGGTCGCAGGCCATGGTCCTCGAGCGCCACGACCGACATCGCCGCGGTGAAGCCGGCTGTCCCGATGACCATCGCGTCGCGGGTTGACAGGCCGCCGGCACCAGCGCCCTCGAGCGGCACCACCCAGCCCGCCGGGACGCGCTGGTACTCGCTGTAGCCACCGTGACGGGCGACGCCCAGGTCGTAGCCATGGGCGAGGACGGTCGAACCCACCGCGAGGCTCGGCGCCGCCGAGCCCACGACGACGCCGGCGAGGTCGATCCCGGGGATGATCGGGCTGATCCGAGCGACCTTGCCGTCGGGCCGGACGGCCAGGCCGTCCTTGAAGTTCACCGACGACCACTCGACCCGGATCTCGACCTCGCCGTCGGGCAAGTCGGCGGCGGTCAGGTCGCGAACGCCGCGTTCGACGCGCGCCGTCCCGTCGGCCGCCTGGGTCTTCTCTGCGACGTAGGCGCGGAACGTGCCTGGAATCCCGGACATGGGCCAAGCCTAGCGCCGTGGCGCCCTCGGGGGCAGCGAGGTTGCATTTCGGTCGCGAGGGTTGACGGGGGTCGCATCGTCCGCGAGCATCACCGGGCAGTGACCACTCCCAACCGTTTCCGATCGATGTGTATGCGCTGGCGGCCCCCGCCGTACGGAGGATGGGGTCTGAGGTCACGCGCATCGTGAGATGACCGGCGCGAGACCTCGGACGAGGTCCCGGGGCCGCGGTTCCTGAACGCAGGAGCCGCGGTTTTTTTGTTCCTCCGACCGACGCGACGGGTGACCGCCACATCCGCGACCGACGCCTTCCCAGGGCACCCGGATGAACCGCCACGTCACGAGGATCACGATGACCGCCACCGCCCCCCAGCCGCCCCAGCTCGCCCGGGCGATCGCCGAGAACGACCGCTACGCCGCCCAGTTCGACCGATCCAGCCTGCCTCTGCCGCCCGGTCGGAAGCTCGCGGTGCTCGCCTGCATGGATGCCCGCCTGACCGTCGAGGACGCGCTCGGGCTGCGCACCGGCGACGCCCACATCATCCGCAACGCCGGCGGCCTCGCGACGGACGACGCGATCCGTTCGCTGGTCATCAGCCAGCACCTGCTCGGGACCGAGGAGGTGATCGTCGTCGAGCACACGGGCTGCGGGATGCTCACCTTCGAGGACGCCCCGGTCCAGGCGCAGATCGCCTCCGCGACCGGCGAGACCGTCGACCTGCCCCTCCACTCGTTCCGCAACCTCGAGGACAACCTGACCGCCCAGGTCGAGCGCATCCGCGCCCATCCGTGGGTGAAGGACGTCCCCGTCAGCGGCCTCATCTACGAGGTGGAGTCCGGCCGCCTCCGCCACATCGCCTGACCGCACCCGTCAACCGCAGGAAACGGAGAACCACGAAATGACCGACCTCGATCCGACCACCTTCCGACCCGAGACCCAGGCGCTCCACTCGGGCCAGAAGCCGGACCCGACGACCAACGCCCGGGCCGTCCCGATCTACGCCACGACCAGCTACGTCTTCAACGACGCCGACCACGCCGCCCGGCTCTTCGGTCTCCAGGAGTTCGGGAACATCTACACCCGGATCATGAACCCGACCAACGACGTGTTCGAGCAGCGCATCGCCGCGCTCGAGGGCGGCGTCGCGGCCCTCGCGGTCAGCTCCGGCCAGGCCGCCGAGACCCTCTCGATCCTGAACCTCGCTCGGGCCGGCGACAACATCGTGTCGTCGTCGTCGCTGTACGGCGGAACGTACAACCTGTTCACCCACACCCTGCCCAAGCTCGGGATCACGACGACCTACGTGGACGGCTCCGATCCGTCGGCCTTTGGTCGGGCGATCAACGGGCACACGAAAGCCGTCTTCCTCGAGCTGATCGGCAACCCGCGGCTCGATGTCCACGACCTCGCCTCGATCGCGGACGTGGCCCACGCCCGGGGCGTCCCGGTCATCGTCGACAACACGTTCGCCCCGCTCCTCGCACAGCCGATCAAGCACGGGGCGGACATCGTCATCCACTCGGCGACGAAGTGGATCGGCGGCCACGGGACCGCGATCGGCGGCGTCGTGGTCGACGGCGGCACGTTCGACTGGGCGGCCTCCGAGCGCTTCAGGCAGGACTTCGTCGATCCCGATCCGTCGTACCACGGGATCAGCTACAGCGCGGCGTTCGGGAACCTCGCGTTCATCCTGAAGCTGCGCGTCCAGGGCCTGCGCGACATCGGCGCCGCGCTCAGCCCGTTCAACGCGTTCCTGTTCCTGCAGGGCCTCGAGACGCTCCCCCTCCGCATCCAGCGCCACAGCGAGAACGCGCTCGCGGTCGCGAAGTGGCTCGAGCGGCGCGCCGGCGTGACCTGGGTCAGCTATCCCGGCCTCGAGTCGGCGCCCACCCACAGGCAGGCCCTGAAGTACCTGAAGGGTGGGTTCGGCGGGATCGTGACGTTCGGCGTCCGGGGCGGCGTCACGGCCGGCCGGAAACTGATCGACAACGTCACGATCTTCTCGCTCCTGGCCAACGTCGGCGACGCCAAGTCGCTGATCATCCACCCGGCCTCGACGACCCACTCGCAGCTCGAACCGTCCGAGCAGGAGGCGACCGGTGTCACGCCGGACCTCATCCGCCTGTCGGTCGGACTCGAGCACGTCGACGACCTGATCGCCGACCTCGATCGGGCCCTCTCGATCGCGCTCGACGCGACGTCAGCCGCCGAGGGCGAGCTCGTCGGCGCGGCCGGATGACCGAGGCCGGCGGATTCGTCGCGACGGCGGCACCCTCGGCCGCGGGGGTGCCGTTCGGATCGGGGCGACTCGAGTCGAGGGCGCTCGGTCCATTCCGTCTCGGCGACGGGACGGAGCTGGCGGAGCTCGTCGTGGCCTGGCGCCACGACGGGCCGCCGCCGGCGGAGGCTCCCCAGGTCGTGGTCGTCCACGCCCTGACCGGCTCGGCCGACGCGGCCGGCGACTGGTGGGAGCCGCTGATCGGACCGGGCCGGGCGCTCGACACGGACCGGTTCGGCGTGCTCGCGGCCAACCTGCTCGGCGGCCGCTACGGCTCGACCGGTCCCACCTCGATCGACCCGCGCACGGGCGCGGCCTTCGGGAGTTCGTTCCCGTTCGTGTCGACCCGCGACCAGGCCCGCGCCCAGTGGGCCCTCCTCGACGCGCTCGGGATCGACGACCTCGCGCTCGTCGTCGGCGGCTCGCTCGGCGGGATGGTCGCGCTCGAGATCGCGCTCACGCGGCCCGCGGCCGTGCGCCATGTGATGCCGATCGCGGCGCCGGCGGCAACCGGCCCGATGGCGATCGCCTGGAACCGGATCCAGACGCAGCTGATCGATCGCCTCGGTGACGACGGGCTCGCCCTCGCCCGCCAGTTCGCGATGACGACGTACCGGAGCGAAGCCGACTTCGAGGAGCGCTTCGGCCGAACGATCGAGCCTGATGGGCGGCCGTCGATCGTCAGCTACCTGGATCACCAGGGCGCGAAGCTCGTGGACCGCTTCGACGGCGACACCTACCGGATCCTGGCGGGGGCGATGGATCGCCATGACGCGGGCGCCGGTCGCGGCGGGCTGGATGCCGCGCTCGCCCCTCTCGCGGTCGGCGGCGTCCGGCTGACCGGCGTCGGGATCGTCGACGACATCCTGTATGGGCCGCGCCAGGTCCGAGCGATGGTTGCGGCGGCGGCGCGGGCCGGCGTGGCAGCACGCTACCGCGAGCTCCGCTCGTCCAAGGGGCACGACGCCTTCCTCGTCGAGTGGGATCAGCTCGGCGCCCTCGTCGGCGAGGCGCTCGCGGAGCCGGGCGACCACGTCCTCCCCAGCGTCGCGGGACGCGCCTTCGCAAGCGAGTGGCACGGCCTGGAGCAATAGCCCGCGGGCGCGCACCTCCAGCTCGCCACCCGTCATCACCCGCTCGCGCACGCCCGGCGGGATCCGCCGGGCAACGTCACACGAAGGGTCGCGGACGGCCCGGACCGGGCCCGACGACATCCACGAGCCCGATCGAGCCGAGCGAACCTCTGGTCGGCAACGCCCGCCGCGTCTACGCTGCGGGACATGAGCGCGCGATTCGTCGGACGGCGCCCGGAGCTTGCGGCTCTCACGGGGCTGATCCGGCGTGCCATCCTGGCGCGGTCGGCCGGCGCGGCGCTCGTCAGCGGCGAACCCGGAAGCGGCAAGAGCCGCCTCCTTGCCGAGACCCTGCGCCTGCCGGAGGCGCCGCGTGTCGTCCGGCTCGTCGGCTTCGAACCGATGCAGCAGGTCCCGCTGGGGGCGGCCGCCGATCTCCTGCGCGTCCTGGCCGATGCACCGGGCGACGGCGCGGCGCTCGAGCGGCTCGTGTTCGGGAGCGGCGACGATCAGGCGACCGACCCGCTCCGGATCTTCGAGGCGGCTCATCGCGCCCTCGCCGCCTCGGGCGCGCTCCTCATCGCGATCGACGACCTCCAGTGGGTCGATGAGCGCTCGGTCGCGCTCGTCCACTATCTCCTGCGTTCCGCGAGCTCGTCGCGTCAGTCGCTCGTCGTGATCGCGATGGCGCGCCCGTCGCCGGTGACCGGCGCCTTCCGGGCCGGACTCGAGGTCGACCTCGGTCCCGGCAGCCGCGTCCTCCTCGATCTCAGGCCACTCGATCGGGTCGACGGACTGTCGCTCGTCCGGTCCATCGATGCGGACGTCGACGAGCGGACGGCTGGCGATCTCTGGGAACGCGCGTCCGGATCGCCCTTCTGGCTGGCCGCACTGACCCGGAGCCGCACGGCGTCGGAGCCCGGCGGCCTGATCCGGGATCGGCTCCTGGACCTCGGACCCGACGCCGGCGCCCTGATGGCCACCCTCGCGATCGCGGGGCGGCCCCTGACCGATG
>DASSPG010000166.1:0-13840 GCA_035699725.1 Candidatus Limnocylindrales bacterium
ACCGGAGCGAACGCGTCTGCGATCGTCGCGGATGGGCGAGGCTGGCAAGGCGCCGCCGAGGACCGCAAGCGAGCGCACCTCAAGGTGCGTGAGCGCGGACCGCAGAAGGCAACGCAGCCCGCGTCGTCCAGGCGCGACAGCCCTAGTCGGGGCAGGGCATCTCGGCGCCGGCCATCGGCCGCCAGCGGAGGTTCGGCTGCCGCGCCGCCGTCGCCTCGTCGAGCCGCCCGACCGGGGCGTCGTGCGGCGCCGCCTTCACCAGCTCGGGATCCGACTCGCATTCCGCGGCGATCGCGATCAGGGCGTCGGCGAAGCCGTCGAGCGTCTCGACCGACTCCGTCTCGGTCGGCTCGATCAGCATCCCCTCCTCGACCGTCAGCGGGAAGTAGATCGTCGGCGGGTGGTAGCCGTGGTCGATCAGGCGCTTGGCGATGTCCAGCGTCCGGACCCCGGTCCGCTTCTTGATCCCCGCGGCGGACGCGACGAACTCGTGCTTGCAGGGCCGGTCGAACGGGATGTCGTACGCCTCCCCGACCCGCTTGCGCAGGTAGTTCGCCGCGAGCACCGCGTCGTCGCTGACCTGGCGCAGCCCGCTCCCGCCGTGGGCCCGGAGGTAGGTGTACGCCCGGACGAGGACGCCGGTGTTGCCGACGAAGCTGCGCAGCCGGCCGATGGACGTCGGTCGTTCGTCGGCCCGCTCCAGGCGGAACGAGCCGTCGTCCGAGCGGAGGACCCGCGGCGAGGGCAGGTACGGGAGGAGCTTCTCCCCCACCCCGACCGGACCTGCGCCCGGGCCGCCGCCGCCGTGCGGCGTCGAGAACGTCTTGTGGACGTTGAAGTGCATGACGTCGAAGCCGGCCTCCCCCGGCTTGAACCGGCCCAGGATCGCGTTCAGGTTGGCGCCGTCCATATAGGCCAGGGCGCCGGCCTCGTGGACGGCTTCGAGCAGCTCGCCGATCCGGGCCTCGAACAACCCGAGCGTAGAGGGGTTCGTGATCATCACCGCGGCGGTGCGCGGCCCGAGGGCGGCCCGGAACGCGTCGAGGTCCACTCCGCCGTCGCCGGCCGAGGGGACCGTGATCGTCCGGAACCCGGCCATCGAGGCCGTCGCGGGGTTCGTGCCGTGCGAGCTGTCGGGCACGAGCACCTCGTCGCGCTCCGTGTCGCCGCGGCTCCGATGGTAGGCGCGGACCATGAGGATCCCGCACAGCTCACCCTGCGCGCCCGCCGCGGGCTGGAGGGTGACGGCCCGCATGCCGCTCACCTCGGCGAGGATCTGTTCCAGCTCCCAGAGGAGCTGGAGGGTGCCCTGTGCGGTCTCGTCCGGGGCGAGCGGATGGAGGGTCGCGAAGCCGGGCAGGCGGGCGGCCCACTCGTTGAGCTTCGGGTTGTACTTCATCGTGCACGAGCCGAGCGGATAGAACCCGGTGTCGATCGCGTAGTTCAGCTGCGACAGGTTCGTGTAGTGGCGGACCACGTCGGGCTCGTTGAGCTCGGGCAGGGCCGCCGGCGTCGCCCGGCGCGCCGCCGCCGGGATCCGGTCGAGGGCGTCCTTCGGTGGATGCGGGATCTTGTCGCCGCCGCGGCCGGGCCGCGAGCGCTCGAAGAGGGTGGGCTGGAGCGGATCGCCGACGACGGTCATCGGGCCGCCTCCACGACCTGGCTGTGATGCGCGCTGCCGCTGGTCGCGGCCACGTCGTGGCTGACCAACTCCGCCGCGATCCCCGCCGCGAACCGGTCGATGTCGGCGTCCGTGGTGACCTCGGTCGCGCAGACCAGCAGCCCGTCGGCCAGGGATGGCTCGTCGGGCAGCACGTCGCCGAGGACGAGTCCGGCCAGGATCCCGCGATCGATCAGCCGGCGATGCACGGCGCGGGCGTCGGGAACATGGACGGCGAACTCGTTGAGGTACGGCCCGGGGTGGATCCGTCGGGCGCCGGCGGCCGCGAGCGCGGCCTCGAGACGGGCGGCCCGCGCTGCGCCCTGGGCGGCGACGTCGCGCAGGCCGTGCGGTCCGATCGTCGCGAGGTAGATGCTCGCGGCGAGGGCGAGGAGGGCCTGGTTGGTGCAGATGTTGCTCGCCGCCTTGTCGCGCCGGATGTCCTGCTCGCGCGCCCGCAGGGTCATGACATACGCCCGCCGGCCCTTGACGTCCGACGTCATCCCGACGAGCCGGCCGGGGATCTGGCGGACGAGGGCGTCGGTCGAGGCGAGGATCCCGAGGAACGGGCCGCCGTACTGGGGCGGGATCCCGAGCGGCTGCCCTTCGCCCGCGGCGATGTCGGCGCCGTACGCGCCCGGCGGCGCGAGGACGGCGAGCGACACCGGCTCCACGACGCTCACGAACAGCGCCCCCGAACCGTGTGCCAGCCGCCCGATCTCGGTCATCGGCTCGAGCAGGCCGAGGAAGTTCGGCTGGGCCGCGATCACGCCCGCCACCGGCCGGTCGGCGTCGGCGAGGAGCCGCTCGAGGGCGGCGAGATCGGTCGTGCCGGCGTCGGGTCCGTCCGCGACGAGGGGCACCTCGTCGAGCTCCAGCCCACCGCCGAAGTACGCCGCGAGGGTCTGGCGATAGTGGGGATGGACCGCCTTCGAGACGAGGACGCGCTCGCGTCGCGTGGCCCGGCACGTCATGAGCCCGGCCTCGGCCGTGGCCGCCGCGCCGTCGTAGTGGGATGCCGACACAACGTCCAGGTCCACGAGCTCGGCGAGGAGCGACTCGTATTCGTAGATGCTCTGGAGGGTGCCCTGGCTGATCTCCGGCTGGTACGGCGTATACGCCGTGTACCACTCGCCGCGCAGGAGGAGCTGGTCCACGTTGGCCGGCGTCCAGTGGCGGTAGACGCCGGCGCCGAGGAACGACGCGAGGTCCGTCCGGTTGCGCCCGGCCAGCGCCTGGAGACGGGCCGCCAGCTCCAGCTCGGGCTCCGGGCCGGGCAGGTCGAGCGGGCTCGCCCGGAGGGCCTCGGGGATGTCGGCGAAGAGGGCGTCGACGCTGTCGATCCCGAGGGTCGCGAGCATCCGCTCGCGGTCCCCGGTCGTGTGCGGTCCGTACGGCATCGCCGGTCAGCCGGCCGCGATCAGGGCGTCGTACCCAGCGGCGTCGAGCAGCTCGTCGACCTCGTCGGGCGCGCTCAGCGTGATGCGGACCATCCAGCCCTCGCCGTAGGGATCACTGTTGACGAGCTCCGGCGAGCCCGCCAGGGCGTCGTTGGCGGCGACGATCGAGCCGCTCAGCGGGGCGAACAGGTCGCTGACCGCCTTCACGGACTCGACGACGCCGAACGTGGCGAACTGGTCCAGGGTCTTGCCGACCTCGGGCAGCTCCACGAACACGATGTCACCGAGCTGGCCGGCGGCGTACTCGGTGATCCCGACGGTCGCCTCGTCGCCCTCGACGCGGACCCACTCGTGGTCCTTGGTGTAGCGCAGTTCGGGAGGGACCATTCGCGAGCTCTCCTCGTGGGGCGGCCGGTCGCGGACTGGGCGAGCCGGACGGCGGACGGTTGACGGCGCGGGCGTGGCAGCCGAGTGCCGGGCCCTGATCGGTGCGGTCGGAGCCGGGCGCCGGTCGGGTGACCCCGGTCAGCGCTCCCGTCGATAGAACGGCAGGGCGACGACCTCGGCGGGGACCCGCTGACCGCGGACCTCGACATCGACCATCGTACCCGGCTCGGCGTCGGACGTGGCGACCATCGCCATGGCGATGGCCTGGCCCAGCGAAGGCGACTGGGTGCCGCTCGTGACGACGCCGCTCGGACGATCCCCGGCGAAGACCCGGTAGCCGTGGCGGGCGATGCCCCGGCCACGGACGACGAGGCCGACCAGCCGCCGGCCGACGCCCTCGCGGGCGATCTTCTCGAGGGCCGCCCGGCCGACGAAGTCGCCGTCCTTGTCGAGCTTCACGACCCGGCCGAGGTTCGCCTCGAACGGGTTGGTTGCCCGGTCGAGCTCGTTGCCGTAGAGCGGCATGCCGGCCTCGAGGCGGAGGGTGTCGCGGGCGCCGAGTCCGACCGGGACGATCCCGTGGACCTCGCCGGCGCTCATCATCGCGTCCCACAGCTCCACCGCTCGCGCCGTGTCGACGAAGACCTCGAACCCGTCCTCTCCGGTGTAGCCGGTCCGGGCGACCAGGGCAGGAATCCCGGCGACCGTGCCCTCGGCGATCGCGTAGTAGCGCATGGCGTCGAGGTCGACGTCGGTCAGCGGCCGCACGACCTCGACGGATCGCGGTCCCTGGATCGCGACGAGCGCCGTTGCCAGGGAGCGGTCGTCGAGGACCGCCTTGAAGCCCGCCAGCCGCGCGGCGAGGGCGTCGCTGACCGTCTGGGCGTTGCTCGCGTTCGCCACGACGAGGAAGCGCTCGCGTCCGAGGCGGTAGATGATCAGGTCGTCGACGATCCCCCCGTCCGGGGCGACGATCATCGAGTAGTGCGCCCGTCCGTCGGCCAGTGCGGGCGGGTTCGTGACGAGGGCGTGGGCAAGGGCAGCGCCGGCCTCGGGCCCCTCGACGAACAGCTCGCCCATGTGCGACAGGTCGAACAGGCCGGCCCGTTCGCGGACGGAGCGGTGCTCCTCGAGGATCCCGGCGTACTGGACGGGCATCAGCCAGCCGGCGAAGTCGATCATCCGGGCGCCGAGGGCCTCGTGGCGCTCGCGCAGCGGCGACTGGTGGAGGGCGGGCTCCGTGATCTCGGTCACGACGCGCCCCGCGTGCCACCGAGCGATGTCGCGATGGGAGCCGGCGACCCGGCGGCGTGGCTCGCCGGCCCCGGGCCCACCGCGGATGGGCTCGTCCGGCGCGCCGGCGGCTCCACGATCTCGGCGGCCCGCGAGACCAGTGCCCGCTCCGTCTCGAACGTGAGCAGCGAGCCGGCCTGGTTGAACGGGACCCAGCGGACCTGGTCGAACTCGTGGTCGTGGTCGTCGAGCGAGCCGCCGATGGCCTCCATCAGGAAGTAGTGGACGGTCTTGTGGATCCGGGTCCCGCGCTGGATGAACCAGTACTCGATGGACTCGAGCTCGTCGGTGATCCGGACCTCCAGACCGGTTTCCTCGGCAACCTCGCGGAGGGCGGTCTGCTCGCGCGTCTCCCCCGCGTTCGGCGTGCCCTTCGGCAGCGTCCAGGTGTAGATGTCGCGATCTCTGCGGCGAGCGCCGACGACGAGCGAGGGGACGCCCTCGTCGAATCGGACCACGATGCCGCCGGCGGAAGTGGCGGTGCCGGTCCTCAGGCGCGCCACGGCGCCGTCGCGGCGCTGGAGCGACGAGTGGATCCGGCGGGCGCGGAGCCGGTCCAGCGCATCATCACGGCAGGTCGCGGCCGTCCCCCGGTTTCGGTCCGGGCGGGCGCGGGGCGGATGGCCCGCCACTCCCCGCGGAGCTGGGTCAGGATCCCGTCGCCGGATCGCCGAAGGACCGTCAGGCGGGCGGTCGCGGGACGGAACGAACCGGCGCCGCGAAGGCCGAGCCTGCGCTCGCGCGCCTTGGCCGACGGACTCACGAACCGCGCGGTCGGTCGGGTCGCATACCGGGCGGTGATGCTTCGCTCCATGGGCGCCAATGGTACTTCCTCAGGCCCGCGTTGCAAGCGATTCGGCGAGCACATGGCGAAGGTCGGTCGCGGCTTCCGGTGTCAGGGCGCCCCGCGCCTCCGCGATCGCGATCTCGCGCTCCGCCAGGGCCCGGTAGATCGGGATCGCCGCCGGCGCATGCTCAGCGAGGGCCGCCAGGTGGAGCGCGACCGAGCCGCGGTCGCCGCGGGTCATCGGTCCGGTGAGCGCCGCGGCGATGCCGAGGCCCCGGGCGTTGGCCAGGGTCTGCTCGACCAGTCCGCCATAGATCGCCAGGCTCCCGGCCTCGTCGAGCCCGGCGACCCGCCCGAGCTCGGCGATCGCATCGAGCAGGGCGTCGAACCCGCCGGCCGCGAGGACGGCAGCGGCATGGTAGGCCGGCTTCGCGCCCGGGGCGAGGCGAACGGGCAACCCGCCGATCGCCTCCGCCATCCGCGCCAGGAGGTCGAGCAGCTGGTCGTCGCCCTCGATCGCGATCGTCGCCCCGTGGAGGGCGGCCACGGCCCGCTCGAGATCGGCGAAGGCCACGAGCGGATGGAACGACCCGACCTGGGTTCCGGCCGCCATCGCGGGTGCGAGCGCCTCGGCCCCGAGCAGGCCGCTCGTGTGGATCATGGCCTGGCCGCTGTACATGTGGAGCTCAGCGGCGACGCGCGGGATCGCGTCGTCCGGCACGGCCAGGATGATCAGCTCGACCTCCTCGACGAGCGGCGGAGCGTCCGCGAATCCGCGGACGCCGGGAACCAGGGAGCGGAACCGGTCGCGCCGTCCAGGGTCGCGGCTCGCGACGGCGTGGATCCGCCAGCCGGCCCGATCGAGGGCGACGCCGAGGGCGCTCCCCACCGCGCCGGCCCCGACGATCCCGATGACCGGCGGCTCACCCGGGCCGCTCTGGACATGGGGGTGCTCGTGAGGACGGACGTCGTGGTCGTGGTCGTGGTCGCCGTCCTCGTGGACCCGGCCCGCTTCCGCGGGCGAGGCCGGATGGAGGTCGATGCCGGCCGCCTCGAGCTCGCGGAGGGTCTCGTCGCGCGACCCGGCGGGGAGCTTCTCGCCGGGTTCGCCCCAGGCCTTCATCGGGCCGCCGAGCCGATGCGCGCCCCCCGGCGGATCGCCGGCCGCCCGGGTCGGCGGGCGGACTCGCGGTACTCTTCCACCGAGCGAGTGTACCGACCGACGACCACGGAGGACGCGTGACCCAACCCGATCCGTTCGGCGCCCGGGCGAGCCTGGGAGCCGGGCTCCCGGACATCTACCGCCTTGCCGCCATCGGCGACCGGATCGACCTCGAGCGGGCGCCCGTCACGCTCAAGATCCTGCTCGAGAACGTCCTTCGCCACGCGGGTGGCGGGATCGTCGAGCCCGCCGATGTCGAGACCCTGGCGTCGTGGCGGCCCGGCACCGCGGCCGAGGCCGAGGTTCCGTTCATGCCGGCCCGGGTCATCCTCCAGGACTTCACCGGCGTGCCCGCGATCGTGGACCTCGCCGTCATGCGCGATGCGATGGCCGAGCTCGGCGGCGACCCGGCCCTGGTCAACCCGCTCGTGCCCGCCGACCTCGTCATCGACCACTCGGTCCAGGTCGACCGGTTCGGGACGTCGGCCGCGTTCGCGTTCAACGTCGAGCGTGAGTACGAGCGCAACGGCGAGCGCTACCAGCTCCTGCGCTGGGCCCAGACGGCGTTCCGGAACCTGCGGGTCGTGCCGCCCGGGACCGGGATCGTCCACCAGGTCAACCTCGAGTTCCTCGCCACGGTCGTCACCGACGCGCCCGATGGCAGCGGATCGGGCCGGCTCGCCTACCCCGACACGCTGGTCGGGACGGATTCCCACACGACGATGATCAACGCCCTCGGCGTCCTGGGCTACGGCGTCGGTGGGATCGAGGCCGAGGCGGTGCTGCTCGGCCAGCCGCTCTACCAGCCGATGCCGCGGATCGTCGGCGTCCGCCTCCACGGCGACCTGCCGCAGGGCTCGACCGCGACGGACCTGGTGCTCGTCGTCACCGAGATGCTGCGGGCCCACGGCGTGGTCGGGGCGTTCGTCGAGTTCGCGGGCGACGGCCTGACCGGCCTCGCCCTCGCCGATCGGGCGACGATCAGCAACATGAGCCCGGAGTTCGGCGCGACCTCGACGATCTTCCCGATCGACGACGAGACGATCGCCTACCTCCGGCTGACCGGCCGCCCGCCCGAGCGACTGGCCCTCGTCGAGGCCTACGCCCGCGAGCAGGGCCTGTGGCGCGAGCCGGGCGCGGGCCCGGACTTCGACGAGGTCCTCGAGCTCGACCTCGCGAGCGTGGACCCGTCGGTCGCCGGCCCGCGCCGGCCGCAGGATCGGGTCCCGCTGACTGCCCTCCGCGACAACTTCCGGACCAACTACCCGGACGGCCTCGTCGCGCTCGACGACGCTGCGGTCGAGGCAGCTGAGCCGGTCGGCGGCCAGGTCGAGGCGTCGTCGGCCGAGTCGTTCCCGGCCAGCGACCCGCCGTCGTTCGCTTCGGCTGACGCCCGGGACGAGGCCGCCCCGGCGGAGCCGGTCGCCGCCGGCGCGGAGGTCGCCGTCGACGCCCACCACTACCGCCCGATCACGGTCGAGCTCAATGGACAGCGCACGACGATCCAGACCGGGTCGGTCGCGATCGCCGCGATCACGTCGTGCACGAACACCTCGAACCCGACCGTGATGATCGGGGCGGGCCTCCTCGCCCGGAACGCCATCGCCCTCGGGCTGAGCGTCGGGCCCACCGTCAAGACGTCGCTGGCGCCGGGATCGAAGGCCGTCACCGGATATCTCGAGGCAGCGGGCCTGATGGCGCCGCTCGAGCAGCTCGGGTTCGCCCTGGCCGGCTATGGCTGCACGACGTGCATCGGCAACTCGGGGCCGCTCGACGCGCCGGTCGCCAAGGCGGTCGAGGACAACGACCTCGTCGTCGCCGCGGTCCTGTCGGGCAACCGTAACTTCGAGGGCCGGATCCATCCCCTCGCCCGAGCGTCGTACCTCGCGTCGCCGCCGCTCGTCGTCGCCTTCGCCCTCGCGGGCCGGGTGGACATCGACCTGACCCTCGAGCCGATCGGCCGCGGCGCCGGCGGGCGCGAGGTGATGCTGGCCGACATCTGGCCGTCGGCCGACGAGATCCGCCGCGTCATCGGCAGCTCGATCGACCCCGAGCTGTTCCGGCGGACCTACGCCGTCGTCTTCGATGGCGACGAGCGCTGGCAGGCTCTCCCGATCCCGGAGGGCGATCGGTACGCCTGGGATCCCCGCTCGACCTACATCGCCAAGCCGCCGTTCTTCGACGGTCTCGCCCGCGAGCCCGCGCCGGTCCGGGACATCGCCGGCGCGCGCGTCCTGGCGGTCCTCGGCGACTCGGTCACGACCGACCACATCAGCCCTGCGGGATCGATCGCGGCGTGGTCGCCGGCCGGCGAGTGGCTCCAGGAGCGGAACGTCGGCCCGACGGAGTTCAACTCGTATGGGGCGCGCCGCGGCCACCACGAGGTGATGATGCGCGGCACGTTCGGGAACATCCGGCTGCGCAACGCGCTCGTGCCGGGCAAGGAGGGCCCGTACACGGTCCACCTGCCCGACGGCGAGCAGGGCTTCATCTACGACGCCGCGATGCGCTACCGGACCGAGGGCACGCCGCTGGTGCTGCTGGCCGGCCGCGAGTACGGATCCGGCTCGTCCCGCGACTGGGCGGCGAAGGGGACGATGCTCCTCGGGGTCCGGGCGGTGATCGCCGAGAGCTACGAACGGATCCATCGGTCCAACCTGGTCGGGATGGGGGTCCTGCCGCTCCAGTTCCTGCCCGGCGACAGTGCCTCGTCCCTGGGGCTGACCGGGCGCGAGTCCTACACGATCCACGGCCTCGCCGATGACCTCTCGCCGCGGAAGCGCCTCACGGTCGTGGCCCGGGCCGACGACGCCGACGGCGGCGGCGAGCGCCGGTTCGCGGCGATCGCCCGCCTCGACGGCCCGATCGACGTCGGCTACTACCGGCACGGCGGAATCCTGCCGGCGGTCCTGCGCCGGCTCGCCGCCCCGGATTGACCGGCGCGGCGCGCTGGCTACCCGCCGGGCACGAAGAAGCCCCCGTGTCGACGGGGGCTTCGTTCCCGGGGTGACGCCGATCAGCGGCCGCCGGGTGTCGCGACGTAGGTCCTGAGCCGGCGGGCAACGATCCGCTCGTTGCGGCGCCGGGCGAGCAGGCCGGTGATCTCGTGCCACCAGCGGAACATGTTCGCGAACCATCTCTTCCTACTGACGCCCGGCCGGTCATCTGCCGTCCGTGCATCGTGCCTCTGACGCCGATGGCGATCGATTCGTTTCATCGCCCGCCACCTGGCCGCCGCACTGAGGCCGCTTCGTCGCCCGGCGACCGGGTAGGCTGAACGCGCCGCGGCGCCGGGCCGTATCGATGACTGTCCGTTCGAAGGAGCCCGCCACGAACATCGAGACTGCGTCGGGGGGAGCCGCGAGCGCCACGCCGACCGGCGACGCCGAGATCCGTCGCCTCTGGAACGATCTGCGAGATGCGGTCGCGACCGCCGTGGTCGGCGCGGACGAGCCGCTCCGCCTGATCGCCACCGCCCTCCTCGCCGACGGCCATGTCCTGGTCGAGGATGTCCCGGGCACCGGCAAGACGCTCCTCGCCCGGGCGGTCGGTCGTGCCCTCGATCTCTCCACCAATCGGATCCAGGGCACGCCGGACCTGCTCCCGGTCGACGTCACGGGCTCCAGCCTGTACGAGGGCGGGACGCTCCGCTTCGCGCCCGGCCCGGTCTTCACGAACATCCTCCTCGTCGACGAGATCAACCGGGCGACGCCGCGAACCCAGGCCGCCCTGCTCGAGGCGATGCAGGAGCGCCAGGTCTCGATCGAGGGGACGACCCGACCCCTGCCCGACCCGTTCATCGTCCTCGCGACCCAGAACCCGATCGAGTTCGAGGGCACGTTCGCGCTCCCGCAGGCCCAGCTGGACCGGTTCCTCCTCCGGGTCCGGATCGGGTACCCGGACGAGTCGGGCGAGCGCGCGATCGCCCGCCGTCACCAAGTGGCGGCCGAGCCGCTCGAGGCGGTCCGGCCAGTGCTCGACGGGGCGCGCCTGATCGCCCTGCGCGACGAGGTCCGCCGGGTGCGCGTCGCGGGCGCGGTCGAGGCCTACGCGGTTGCGATCGTCCGTGCGACGCGGGCCCATCCCGACCTCCAGCTCGGCGCGAGCCCTCGCGCGACGGTCGCGCTCTACCGGGCGGCCCAGGCGGCGGCCCTCCTCGACGGGCGGCGCTTCGTCCTGCCCGACGACATCAAGGCCATGGCCCGCCCCGTCCTCGGCCACCGCCTCGTGGTGGATCTGGACCAGAGCCTGCGCGGCGCGTCGGCCGACGCGGCCCTGGGCACGATCCTGGCCACGGTCCCGGTGCCCCCGGTCGGCGCCGGCTGACGGCCGCGCCACTGCGGCCCGCCTGAGCGGCCTCGAGCGACATGACCGGAACGGCGTTCCTCGCGATCCTGCTCCTGCTCGCGGGGACGGCACTGGATGTGCCCGTCGCGATCATCCTGGCGATCGTCGTCCTGCTCCTCGAGCTGGTTCGCGCGGTCTGGACGCGTCACGGACTGCGCGGCGTCGTGTACCGGCGGCGGCTGGAACGGGACCGGCTGACCTGGGGCGAGGAGATCTCGCTCGGGATCGAGACGTGGAACCGCAAGCGCCTTCCGCTCTCCTGGCTCCGGGCCGAGGACGAGGCCAGCCCGGGCGTCACCGTCCGCGAGCGACAGCTTGTGGTCGGCGGACACGGCGGGCGGGTGCTGCGCAACGCCTGGACGCTCGCCCCGCACGAGCGCGTCGTGCGCCACTTCCACGTCGGGGCGGAGCGGCGCGGCGTGTACGAGCTCGGCCCGGTCGCCCTGTCGGTCGGCGACCTGTTCGCGCGCGAGGCGGTGGCCGAGGAACGGGCCGGCGTCGACCGATTCCTCGTCCGGCCCCGGACCGTGCCGACGAGCGCGCTCCACCGGCGCGACACGTGGGGCGGCCAGGACCGGGCTCGTCTCGGCCTGAGCGAGGATCCGTCGCGGTTCGCCGGCGTGCGCGAGTACGCCCCGGGCGACCCCCTGCGACGGATCCACCCGCGGGCCAGCGCGCGGCTCGGCCGGCCGCTCGTCAAGCGCTTCGAGCCATCACGAGATCGCGAGGTCCTCCTCGCGCTGGACGTGCAGACGACCGACGGACCGGCCTGGCAGCCGGCCGGCGACAGCGACGAGGTGGAAGCGCTGTACGTCGTCGCCGCGTCCATCGCCCGATCGCTCGCACTGGAACGGGCCGCGTTCGGGCTGGCGGCGGCCGGCTACCACGGTGCCGAGAGCCGGCTCGCCCATCTCGCGGTCTCCGAGGCGCCCGGCCAGCTCGAGCGCGTGCTCGACCTGCTCGCCCGGCTCTCCTCGCACCCGTCCGCCCCGTTCGACCGGCTGCTCGGGATGGTGCTCCGGGTCGTCAAGCCGGGGACGACGATCGTCGTCGTGACGGCGCGGGACCCCGGCCCCTATCTCGCCTGGCTGCGCCGCATCGAGCGGGCCGGCTGCCCGGTCGTCGTCGTCGCGTGCGGACCCAACGGTGCGGCGGACGCGGGCCGGGCGCGCCAGGCCGGCCTGGCGGCGCGGACCGTCCGACTCGACGGGCCTTGGCGGACCGCGGAGCGCCTGGCGGTCGGCGGGTGACGGGCGGATGACCAGCGAGCGCGGCGAGTCCGGCGCAGCCCGGGCCGTCGCGGCGATCGTCGCACTCGCCCCGGTCGCGTTCGTCGTCATCGCCGAGGCGGCGTGGATCGCGGTCGTGGGCGGCCTGCTCCAGGAGTTCTCCCGCCGCGAGCCGGTGCTCGGGGTACCGGCCCTCGTTCCGTTCGTCCTCGTGGGAATCGCGGCAGCGGTCGTCCTCGGGCCGCGCCTGGACGCTCGCTGGCCGATCGCGGCGCTTGCCCTCGTGTCGGCCGGGGTGCTGGCCGGGATCCTCGCATCGCCGGACGCGCGTGCTGCACTCGCGGCCGGGCCCGGGCCGGCGATCGGCGCCCACCTCGGCGGCTGGACGGCGGGCCTGGCCGTGCTGCGCGGCTTCGCCCACGCGCGGCTGCCGCTGGCCGAGGGAACGGTCACCCGACTGCTCGGCATCGGCGTGCCGGGACTGGCGATCGCGGCCCTCCTCGGGGGCGCCATCGGCGAGCCGTACCGGGCTCGGTTCCTCGCCGACGCGCTCGGGGCCTCGATCATCTTCGTGGCCTCGGCCGTGCTCGCGCTCGCGTTCGCCCGGCTCGGGGCAGTCGGCGCGGATGGCGGCTTCGACTGGCGTCGCAACCCGGCCTGGCTCGGCCTGACGATCCTGCTCCTGGTCGTGGCGATCGTGGTCGCCCTTCCCCTGTCGGCCGTGGCCGGGACGGCGATCTCGGTGCTCGTGTCGGTCGCCCTCGGGCCGCTCTTCGTCATCGGGCTGGCGACCGGTCTCGATCGCACCGCGCGCCGGGTGCTCGGGTTCATGATCGTGGCGGTCGTGATCGCGTTCCTGCTGGCGCGCGGGCCGGGCGGCGCGCTCCTGCCCGAGGCCGCAGCACCCGGGACCGCCGGCCAGGGCGAACCCTCGCCGGTCGAGCAGATGATCACCGTCAGCCTCGGCGGGCTGCTCCTCCTGGCGGGGGTCGTCGGCATCCTCTTCCTCGTCGCCCTCTGGATGCGCCGCGTCCGCCCGCCCGACGACGGCGTCATCGAGGAGCGCACGATCGACACCGGCGGCGAGGCGCCGGTGTCGCGTCGCCGGCGCACCCGCTTCGGCCGGCGGACCGACCCCGTCGGCGCCGCGGCCGCCTACGTCGCGCTGCTCGAGGACCTCGCCCGCCATCCCGACGTCCGGCGCGATCCCGCCGAGACCCCGATCGAGCATGCGGCCCGGCTCCGGGCGATCGGCCGGTCGGACCTCTCGCTCCACCTGCTGGCCGCCGACTACGCGCTCGACCGGTACGGCGGAGTCGAGCTCCCGGCGCGCGAGGACCGGCGCGGGGTTCGTCGCTGGCGGACGCTGAGACGACGTCTCGTGACAGCACCGCCGGGCTGGATCGCACCCGTCGCCGGCCCCGGCGGGGCGCCCGCGTCGGCCAGCGCTCCGCCCCAGGACGTGGAGCCACGCCGCACGATGTAGCCCTGGGCTCGCGGTGCGTCGGCCGGGCGTCGCAGATACGAAGACAGGGCCCGAAGGCCCTGTTCGTCCATTGGGAATCGTTGGTGGGC
>DASSPG010000167.1:0-24574 GCA_035699725.1 Candidatus Limnocylindrales bacterium
CTTGCCGTTGCCGGTCTTGCGGGTCGCGCCGCGGCCGGGCGACCAGCCCGGACCGTCCGCGTCGTCGCCGTCCTTGCCCCGGTCGCCGCCCGGTCCCCCCGCCCTCGTCCGCACGGACCCCGGCGCAGCCTGGCGGAGCCGAGGCGGAACCGGCGAGCGGGCATTCCCGACCGACGGCGACGACAGCGTGTTGCGTGCCATCCGTCGGACCAGCCAGGACGCGCCGGCGGTCCGGGCCCCGCGATGCTGGATCGCGTAGCGGAGCGATCGGTCGTCGGTCACGACGAGGATCCCGTCGGTCGCGAGCGACCCGCCGCCGGCGGGCGCCCCGGCCGCCATCGCCACCTCCTCGACGAGGGTCACGAGGATCGTGTCGGCCGAGTGCCGGCCCCCGTACCGGACCGACACCCCATGCGCGATCCGCTCGCCTCGGAGCCCTCGTTCGGCCGGCCCGTCGAAGACGATCTCGATGCTGATCGAGGCCGGGATCGCCGCCCGGAGGCGACCGATCAGCGCGGCCGGCGGCTGGCGCTCGGGCCCGCTCGTGAGCTGGTGGAGCAGGTTCGTCCCGTCCACGAGCAGCCGGGTCGTGCCGGTCAGCGGATCCTGGAAGGGTGAGATGCGGGTCACCGGCGAAGCGTAGTCCCTCCGGTAGGATTCGCGGCCCATGACCACCCTCGGCCTGCTCCTCCTCGTCGACCTCGATGGCGTCCTGTACCGCGGCGCGGAGCCGGTGCCGGGGGTCGGCGCGGTGCTGGCGGCGCGGGCGGCCCGCGGCGACGACGTCGTGTACGTCACGAACAACTCGATGTGGTACCGGGCGGAGTACGTCGAGCGGATCCGCGGGATGGGCGCTCCGGCCGAGGCCGATCGGATCGTGTCCTCGCCACGGGCGACCGCTCTCTACCTGCGCGACCACGAGCCGGCGATCCGGCACGTGCTCACCGTCGGGGCGAGCGGGATGGACCGCGAGCTCACCGAGGCCGGGTTCCGCGTGACGCGCGCGGGCGACATCGGCGAGCGGATCCGGGGCGCGGGCGCGGAGGGCACCGACGGCGCGAACGGCTGGGAGGCGGCCGGCAGGCCGGACGCGGTGGTCGTCGGGCTCGACCCGAAGATCGACTACCTCCGGCTCGCGGTCGCGACCGACTGCATCCGGGCCGGCGCCCGCTTCATCGCGACGAACCGCGATCCCGTGTACCCCACCGAGCGCGCCGTGCGGCCCGGCGCGGGCGCGATCGTGGCGGCGGTCGAGGCGGCGAGCGGCGTGACGCCGATCTCGATCGGCAAGCCCGAGCCGTACCTGCTCGAGGAGGCCGCCCGGGCGGTCGGGCGCGAGCCGAGCGACGCGATCATGATCGGCGACGGGCTCGGGACCGACATCGCGGCCGCGATCGCGGTGGGCGCGCGGAGCGTGCTGATGCTGACCGGGGTGACGACGCGGGAGGCGCTCGACGCCGCGGGCGCGATTGACGGTGGTCCGCGTCCGACCGCGGTTGCCGCCGATGCCACCGAGCTTGGCGCCATCCTCGACGCCTTCGCCGGCTGAGGCCCGGGCGCACCGGAGAGCGTCAACCGGAGGGGGAGAGGGGTGGATCAGCCCCCGAGCGGGTGCGCCGCGGCCCAGGCATCGAAGCCCGCCCGCAGGCGGTCGAGCGTCGGCTCGTCGGCGAAGGCGACATCGAGGGCATGGCGGTCGATCGCCCAGAGCTCGCCGACGGTCAGGCCGATCTGCCCGAGCGCGCGCTCGTACTCGTCGGTGAGCGACAGGTCGGAGACGGTCGTGTCGTCGGTCGACAGGGTGACCGGGACGCCGAGCCGGTACAGGCGGGCGAGCGGGTGGGCGGCGATCGAGGGGACGATGCCGGCCTGCCAGTTGGAGGTCGGGCAGAGGTCGAGCGTGATCCGGCGGGCGATGAGCTCGCGGCAGAGGGCCGTGTCGTCGATCGCCACCGGGCCGTGGGCGATCCGTTCCGGATCGAGCGTGAGCGCTCGCCGGACCTGGGCCGCGCCGCCCCACTCGCCGGCATGGACGGTGATCCGCAGGCCGCCCGCCCGGGCGCTCGCCAACGCCGCGGCGTGGAGGGCCGGATCCGGGTAGCGCTCCTCGCCCCCGGCCAGGTCCCAGCCGGTCAGGCCGTCGTCGACGAACCGGGCCGCGACCCGGGCCAGCTCGACGTTCGCGGCCGGATCGTGCGAGCGGAGGGCCGTGCAGATGAGGCGGACCTCGACTCCGGTCCGTGCCGCCGCGTCGCGTGCCCCGCGCGCCACCGCCGCGATCCCGTCCTCGAGCGAGAGGCCGCGCGCCACGTGGAGCAGCGGGCCCCAGCGGATCTCGACGTAGCGGACGTGCTCCGCGGACTTGGTCTCGACCAGCTCGGCGGTGATGCGTTCCAGCGCGTCGGCGTCCTGCATCAGGGCGATCGGGAGGTCGAACGCACGGAGGAGCTCCGCCTGGGACGTGCAGGGCATCGGGGCCACCAGGGCCGCCCGCATCGATTCCAGGTCCCGCGGCGCGTCCACGTCCCGCGTCCGCGCCAGCTCCAGTGCGGTCTCGACCCGGAGCGACCCGTCGAGGTGGAGGTGGAGCTCGGCCTTGGGCATCGCCTCGAGGAGGGCCCGCCGCTCGGCCGCGGGTCCGCCGTCGTCGGGCGCGTCGTCGGCCGCGGGTCCGGCGTCGTCGGGCGCGTCATCGGCGGCGTCGTACGTCATGCGGCTGCTCGCCGTCCGGAACCGAGGTGAGCTCCGGATTCCGCGTGGGCGCCGACCCGCCGGGCGGGCTCCGGGAACGTCATGACCCGATGCTACGATGCCGGCGATGTCCGGGTCCGTCCGGCACGGCGCGCTGGTGCGCGGTGCCCTCGCCGTCGTCTGGCTGCTGATCGCCGCGGTGATCGCCGTCGGCGGAGCGGGACTCGCGGCGGGCCTGGCCAACCAGCCCGGCACCCCCGCCCGCGCGGAGCTGACCCTTGCCGGCGACCGTGCCGCGGACCCCGCCCTCGACGATGCCCAGGCCGAGCTCGTCCGCCTCGCGACCGAGGTCGAACGCCTCGGCGAGCTCGGTCGCGGTGCGCTGACGGCGCTGGTCGCATCGGACTTCACGGCGCTCGATGCCGCCGTGGCGGAGGGCGAGACCCTCGCCCGATCCATCGACTCCCGCTCGGCGACCCTCCGCGAGACGCTCAGCCTCGTGCCGGGCACCGGCCCGAACGAGGCGCTCCTCTGGTCGGCCGCCACCCGCGACCGCCGCGACACCGCCCTGGCCGCCGTCGACGCCACGCGCGGCCTCGAGCTCGGCTGGTCGCGCCTCGCCGCCGGCGCGACGGTGGCGAACCGGCTGACGGTCCTCCTCACCGACCACGACAAGACCGCCGGCGCGGCCGCCGCGCAGGGTCGGGCTCGCAAGTACGCCGCGGCGCTCGAGACCCTCGCGACGGCGACCGCGAAGCTCGACGAGGCGAAGGCCCTCCGCGACGTCCTCGCCAACACCGTGGATGTCAGCACCCTCACCCAGTGGATCGACCGCAACGCCGAGTACGACGCAGCCCTCGCCCGGCTGTACAGGGCCACGATCGCGGCCAAGGGCGCGGTCACGAAGGAGTTCCGCGATGCGTTCGCGGCCGAGCGGCGGGCGCAGGCGCTGCTCCCGGCCAACACGTCCGGCCTCGTGATCATCCTGGCCGAGATCGGGCGGGGTGGCCTCAACCAGGCCGTGATCGCGATCGAGGAGGCCCGCGCGCGGCTCCAGCAGGCGATCGACCGGCTCGACGAGGGGGGCTCGCCGGACCCCACCGACGGAGGCGGCTGACCGCGACGTTCGGGCGCCCGAGCGCGGCCGATGCGGGCGAACCGCCGCCGTCGGCGGAGCGATCCGACGCCGCCGGAGGCGACCTGACGCCGCCGTTGCGGCTGGGCCAACGCCCGACGTCGGCCGCGGTGCCCGCGGGTACACTGCGCCCACGAAACCGACTTCGCGCCCGCCCGTTGGACGCGACCCCACGAGGAGTGCCCATCCGTGCAGTTGCGCGTCGTCACCGACCAGCCCTGGGATGTCAAGGCCGACGTCCTCGCCGTCCCGATCGTCGGCGAGCCCGAGTTCGACGGGCCCCTCGGCGAGCTCGACCGGCGGACGGGCGGCGAGCTGTCGTCGCTGGCCGCGTTCGGCGAGCTCCGGGCGAAGCGCTACACCTCCGCGGTGGCCGCGCCGGGCGAGCTGGCCGCCGGCCGCGTCCTGACGGTCAGCGCCGGTGACGCGGACAAGCTCGATCGCGAGACCGTCGTCCACGTCGGCGCCGCCGCCGAGCATCGCCTGGGCGGACGCCATGCCCGGACCCTCGCGGTCTGGCTGACGCCGCTCGCCGACGTCCTCGAAGGCGGGGTCGATGCGGTCGCCGAGCTCGTCGCCCGCGGCGTCGTCGAGGGCAGCTTCGAGCCCAAGACCCTCTACCGCGACCACGACGAGGTGGCCACCGCGCCGCCGATCCTCGACGAGCTGATCCTCATCGCGCCCGGCGCGGACGTCGGGTCGGCCACGAAGGCCGCCGAGCGCGGCCAGATCATCGGCGAGGGCGCCAACCACGCCCGTTCGCTGTCGAATCGATCGGCCAACGACATCAGCCCCGAGGTCCTCGCCCAGGAGGCCCGCGACGTCGCCGCGAAGCACGGCCTGTGGATCGACGTCATCGAGCCCGACCGGGCGCGCGAGCTGGGCATGGGGATGTTCCTCGCGGTCGGCCAGGGCAGCGACAATCCGCCCAGGATGATCGTGATGCGCTCCGGCGGGGAGGGCGAGAAGGACGCCCTCGGCCGCCATCTCGCGATCGTCGGCAAGGGCGTCTGCTTCGACTCCGGCGGCATCTCGATCAAGCCGTCCGACCGGATGGAAGAGATGAAGATGGACAAGATCGGTGCGTGCACCGTGATCGCGGCCATCGGCACGGTGGCCCGGCTGGCGCCGGGAACGCCGCTCCTCGCGCTCGCCCCGGCCGTCGAGAACATGCCGGGCTCGCACTCGACCCGCCCGGGCGACGTCGTCAAGGCGCTCAACGGCAAGTGGGTCGACATCACGAACACCGACGCGGAGGGTCGCCTGATCCTGGGCGACGCGATGACCTACGCGGAGTCGCTCGGCGCGACGCACCTGGTCGACGTCGCGACGCTCACCGGTGCCGTGTCGCGGGCGTTCGGCCACCTGATCACCGGTGCGTTCGGGACGCCCCAGAGCTGGTACGACGACGTGATGACGGCCGCCGAGCGCGGCGCCGAGCGCTACTGGCAGATCCCGCTCCTCGACGACTACGTGCCGGAGATGGAGAGCTGGTACGGCGACCTCCAGAACTCGGGCACGGCCGAGGGCTCGCTGATCAAGAGCGGCCTCTTCCTGCGCGAGTTCCGGACCGTGCCGTGGGCCCACCTCGACATCGGCGGCACGGGCTACTTCCGCAAGACCACGCCGTGGGCCGCGCGTGGCGCGACCGGCGTGACCCACGCGACGCTCGTCGAGCTCGCCCTGGCCGGGGCGAAGGGCTGACGGACGTGACGGCCGCGCTCCCCGGCGCGCGCCCCGGCGCGCTCCCCGGCGCGCGCCCCGGGGCGCGCGAGCGCCACCGGGCAGAGGGCTGACCCTGCTCCCGCTTGTCCTGGCCCTTGCCGGGGCCGCGTTCGGGGTCGCCGCCGACCGCCTCGCGGTCCGCTGGCCCGAGCACGATGACGAGCACCCCGCGAGCCGGGCGGTCGGGTGGCGGACGGTCGCGTCCGCGGGGATCGGGGCCTTCGCGTTCTGGCTGCTCGGGGAGCGGTTCGGCGGTGCCGAGCCGGTCGTCCAGATCCTGTTCGGCCTGTGGTTCGCGGCGCTCGTGGTGGGGTTCGCGGTCGATCTCGATCAGCGGCTCCTGCCCGACGAGCTGACGCTGCCGATCATTCCGCTCGCGCTCCTGCTCGACCTGACCGGCCGCAACCCGCTCGTTGGCGGGGATGTGCTGCCGGCGATCCTGGTCGCGGTGGTCGTGCCGGTCGTGCTGTACGCCGCGTCGATCCCCTTCGGGGCGGGCGCGTTCGGGATGGGCGACGTGAAGCTGTTGATCGGGGTGGGGCTGATGAGCGGGGCCCTGCGCGCGATCAGCGGCCTGCTCGCCGGGCTGCTCGCCGCGGGGCTGGTGCTGGCGCTGCTGCTCGCGACGCGGCGGATCGGGCGGCGGACGTTCGTGCCGTTCGGGCCGTTCCTGATCTTCGGGGCGCTGTGGGGGATCTTCACCCGGGTCTGACCCCGCGGCACCCGGTCGCCCTTCGATCTGGTCCATCAGCCGTAGGGGGACTGGTACGTCGGGAATCCGAGGTCCGGCGCCCGCCCCAGGGGCCCTCAGCGGCGGCTCAGCAGGGGCCCCTGAGCACGAATGCGAGGCCCTTGAGCACGAATTCGACGTGACCGCGCCTCCCACGGGGCCCGATTCCCGCTGTAACAGTCGCGCAAGGGCTGCCTGGCGAACCCGCGCCCGGCGAGGTGTGGCGCGCTGCGGGGCGGTGTGGTCCGGTGTGGTGATGGGACCATCGTCAGGGTGGGTGGGACATTGCAATTTGGCTACAGTCGACACCCGCGGTATGATCGGCCCAGCCGGAACGTCGTCCTGAGGGTGCCCGTAGGGGCGGTCGGATCGGCGGGCCTCGCCGCCACCCGCGCCAGCGCAACGTCAGCGCACAGCAAAGACGCGACCAACGGAGTCTGCTCGCACGATGACCTCGCCCCTGTGATGCGCCCCAGCGCGCACACGGACAGCACGCCGTCGCTCCTGGATCGGATCACCCGGACGGATGCCCCCAGGCGCCCCGCCCGCGGAGCCCGTCTCACGACCCGCCGATCCCGCCGTGTTGCCCGCCTCCCGCTGCTCCTCCTGCTCCCGCTGATCATCGGCGTGCTCGGCGGTCCGGCCGCGTCCGTCGGTGCCGACGAGCTCTCGGAGGCGCGGGCCCGCCAGACCGCCCTCGCGGATCAGCTCCGCAAGCAGAAGGCCGACGTCGCCCGGATCAACGCGCTCCAGTCCGATCTCGGCTCGCAGATCGCGTCCACTCGCCGCCAGCTGAGCGGGATCAACGCCGACCTCGCCTCGGTCAAGAAGTCGATCAACGCGATGGTCCGCCAGATCGGCATCGTCAAGCAGAACTACCTCGCCCTCGTCGCCCAGGTCGAGCTGCTCGACACCCAGCTCGCGAACATGCGGATCAACGAGAAGCGGATGCGCTGGCACCTGACCGAGCGCAAGAAGATCCTCGCCGAGCGGCTCCGGATCGCCTACGACACCGACCGCACGTCGATGCTCGAGACGTTCCTCTCGGGCGGCTCGTTCACCGACGTCCTGTCGGAGGTCAGCTACTCGATCGACGTCGGCGAGCAGGACAAGGCGCTCGCCGAGCAGATCGTGAAGGACCAGGCGACGCTCGCCGCCGTCCACCAGACCGTCCAGGAGACGCGCGTCGCGACCGACGAGCTGCGGGTCGAGACCGAGCGCCAGCGGGCCAAGCTCGCCGTCCAGCTCCGCGAGCTCAAGGCGGCGCAGGCCGAGCTGAAGCGGCTCGAGGCCGAGACGGCCCGCGCCCTCGCGATCCAGAAGGCCGCCTACGCCAAGCTGGCCGCCAACAAGAAGAACCTCGCCAAGGCCATGGCCGCGACCGCCGCCGCCAAGGCGGCGCTCGCCAAGCGGATCGACAACCTCGTCGCCCAGCAATACGCCCTCGGCAACATCCCGTCCCAGTACAACGGCCAGTTCAGCTGGCCGCTCCGGGGCGACATCAGCGGCGAGTTCGGGTGCAGCACGTATCCGGGCTACGGGCCGGGCCAGGGCTGCGCGCACTTCCACAACGGGATCGACATCGTCGCCCGGAGCGGCTGCGGCGCGCCGATCAAGGCCGCCGGCGACGGCAGCGTGGCCTACGTCGGCTGGAACTACGCGGACGGCTCCGATCCGGCGTGGATCGTGATCATCGCCCACTCCTCGAACCTGACGACCTGGTACGCCCACATGAAGGGGAACACCTTCCCGGGCGGGATCCGCGCCGGGTCGCCGGTCCGGGCCGGCCAGGTGATCGGCTACGAGGCGAGCACCGGCAACTCGACCGGCTGTCACCTCCACTGGATGGTCGAGTACGAGGGCAACTGGCGGAACCCGCGCCTCTTCGTCTAGCCGCCGCCAGCGCCGGCGAGCCGCCGGCCCGCACCGCCGTCGTGGCCCGCCTGCAACACATCGTTCACGCTGCGGTCACCCGATCGCACCGGGGGGAGTGCTAGCATCCCTCCATGAAACGGACGATGGCCGTGATCCTCGCCGGTGGCGAGGGCGAGCGCCTCTCGATCCTGTCGGGCGTCCGCGCCAAGCCCGCGGTCCCCTTCGGTGGCAAGTACCGGATCATCGACTTCACCCTGTCGAACTGCGTGAACTCGCTCGTCGACAACGTGGTCGTCCTGACCCAGTACAACCCCCGCTCGCTCAACGATCACATCGGCCTCGGGCGGCCCTGGGACCTCGACCGCAACACCGGCGGCGTGAAGCTCCTCCAGCCCTACATCGCCCGGGGTCGCGTGGCGGAGTGGTATCGCGGGACCGCCGACGCGGTCCTCCGCAACTTCAACGTCATCGAGCACGACGCGGGCGACGTGATCCTCGTGCTGGCGGGCGACCACATCTACAAGATGGACTACCAGCCGTTCATCCAGGCCCATCGCCGCAAGCGGGCCGACGTGACGATCGCCGTCCGCCGGGTGCCGCTCGCGGAGGCGACCCGGATGGGGATCCTGGCTCTCGACGAGGCCGACCGCGTCGTCGAATGGCAGGAGAAGCCGAAGCACCCCAAGAGCGACCTCGCGTCGATGGGCGTCTACGTCTTCTCGAAGCGCGCCCTCCGCAAGTGGCTGAGCGAGGATCGCCACGACTTCGGCCGCGACGTCATCCCGGCGATGCTCGACGGCGGTGCCCGCGTCTTCGGCTACCACTTCGAGGGCTACTGGCAGGACGTCGGCACGATCCAGTCCTACTGGGAGGCGAACCTCGCCCTGCTCGAGGACAACGCGGCGCTCGACCTGTACGACCGCGACTGGCTGATCCACACCCGCTCCGAGGAGCGCGCCCCTGCCCGGGTCGGGCCGACGGCACAGGTCCATCGGAGCCTGATCAGCCACGGCTGCGTGATCAACGGGACGGTCGTCAACTCGGTCCTGTCACCCGGCGTCCGCGTCGACGTCGGGGCGGTCGTCCGCGACTCGATCGTGATGTTCGACTCGGTGATCCGCTCGGGCGCGGTCGTGGACCGCGCGATCCTCGACAAGGAAGTCGTCGTCGGGCCCGGCGCGATCGTCGGCGACGGGCCGGACTTCGACACGCCGAACAAGCAGGAGCCTGGCCGGCTGAACACCGGGATCACGGTCGTCGGCAAGCGCACGATCATCCCGCGCGGCATCCGGATCGGCCGGAACGTGAAGATCGCCGGTGACGTGAAGGCGACCGATTTCGTGAGCCGCACGGTGAAGAGCGGCGCGTCGGTCGAGGCGAGTCGTCCGCGCGGCGCGGCCAGAGCGGCTGCCGCCACGGGCACGCCCGAACGGCGCGTGGCGGCGCCGGTCGAGGCGGCGGTGGCCGGCGGCGGCCGCACGGGCGGCGTCGAGACCTCCTAGGCGTTCCGGCTCCCATCCCGCCCGTGGCGCCCGCGGTTGCGGCGTGCCCGGCGCCCCTCCGACGGCCCGGATCGGCCGCTCCGGGTAGACTCCCCGCCATGCCTCCTTCGGAGCCGGGCGGATTCGTGCGCCCGGCGGATGTCGAGCAATGGCTCGACGAACTGGGGCTCGCGCCAACTGCCCGAGCCGACCGGGACGGCGTCACGTCGTGGGACCTGCGGCTGGACGGCCGCCGCCGCCTCGACGTGCCCGTGACCGTGATCCTCGACCCGGCGCTCGCCCTGATCTGCTGGGTCCACTTCGCTCCGCCGATCGGCGACGGGTTCCGCAAGTCGTATCGCAAGCTGCTGCGCTGGAACGACGAGTTCCCCTTCGCGAAGTTCTCGCTGGCCGAGGACGACCGGCCCGTGCTGGCGAGCGAGCTCGCCCTCCGGAGCGTCGATCGTGACGAGCTCGGCCTCGCCCTCGCGCGCTCGCTCCTGATCGCCGACCGACTGCTCGAGGAATCGGCCGGCTGGCTCTGGATCGGCGGGCGGATCCCGACCGGCGTCGCCGGATCGCGGCCCGGCCCCGCCCTGATCGAGCGCTACGCCGACCGCCTCGCCGAGCTGGCCGAGCCCGGCGAGTCGGCCGCCCCGGTGGCCGCCTCGTGACCCCGCCGACCGCGGCGCTCTCCGTGACACCGGCGGGCGGGCGCCACGCGACCGCGCCGAACCCCCGGATCGCCCTCGCTCTCATCCTGGCGCTTCTCGCCGCCCTGGCGGCCGTCCCCGGGATCGCGCTCGTCCCCGGAACGCCGTTCAGCGCCACGACGGCCGCCGCCGCCACCGGCCTGACGATGACCGCCGACGCCCGCTACGTCGTCGATCCGGCGAAGAAGGCGGTCCATGTCTCGGTCGGCCTGACCGCCACCAACCACCGGACCGACACGAAGACCCGGCGGTACTTCTACGACCAGGCCTTCCTCGCGGTCCAGCCCGGCACGACGAACTTCCGGATCACGAGCCCCGGGGCGAGCCCGGCGGTCCGGGTCCAGCGCCGGACCGCGACGTACACCCTCCTCCGGCTCGACTTCGGGAAGCAGCTCGGCTCGGGCGCCAGCCGGAAGCTGAATCTCTCGTTCGACATCATCGACAAGGGCGGCGCCCCCGCCCGGACGACCCGGATCGGGACGAGCCTCGTCAGCTTCGGCGCGTGGGGGTTCGGCAGCGACGGCGTCCGCGGCGGGACGGTCACCGTCGTGTTCCCGGCGGGCTTCTCGGTCGACGTCGAGGCCGCCGGTCTCGGCGCCCCGACCACCGATGCCGCCGGCACGATCACGTACAGGACCGGCCAGCTCGCCAACCCCCTCTCGTTCTTCGCCTACTTCGTCGCCGGCCGGCCGGGTGCCTTCACCGAGTCCATCCTCCAGGTCCCGATCGGCGGCGGGGTCGTCCCGGTCACGCTCCGCGCCTGGCCCGACGACCCGGCCTGGGCCACGCGGGTCAGCGGCCTGCTGTACGACGGGCTGCCGATCCTGGCCGAGGAGATCGGCCTCCCCTGGGGGATCGACCAGCCGCTCGTCGTGGAGGAGGCACTCAGCCGCAGCGCCTCCGGCTTTGCCGGGCGCTACAACCCGCCCGAGGGCCGGATCGAGATCGCGTACTACGCCGACTCGTTCGTCATCCTGCACGAGGCGGCCCACGCCTGGTTCGACGGCAGCCTCGTCGCCGATCGCTGGGCGAGCGAGGGATTCGCGTCCTGGTATGCGCTCCGGGCCGCCCAGGCGATCGGGGCCAAGGACGCCCGAGGCGACGCCCTGACCGAGGAGCTCGAAGCGGTCCGCATCCCGCTCAACGCCTGGGGTCCGCCCGGCTCGCAGGAGCGTGCCGTCGAGGACGCGGAATACGCCGCGGCCCTCCGTCTCGCGGCGCTCGTGGCCGAGCGCGCGGGCGCGGAGAACCTCGCCGCGGTCTGGCAGGCCGTCCGAGCCGGCCGGGCCCCGTACCAGCCCGCCGGCGCCGGCGCCGCGCTGGAGACCGCGACCGCGCCGCCCGACTGGCGCGGCCTCCTCGACCTGCTCGAGGAGCGAACCGGCAAGTCCTTCGACGATCTCTGGACCGCGTGGGTCGTCCGGCCCGAGGAGGCGCCGCTCCTCGCCGAGCGGAGGGCCGCCCGGGCCGCCTACGCGGACCTGACCGCGCGCGCCGCCGACTGGCGCCTGCCGCGGGTCATCCGCGACGCCCTCCGCTCGTGGCAGTACGACCAGGTCCTCGAGCTCGCGGCCAGCGCCAACCGGGCCCTCGATGCCCGCGATTCGGTGGAGTCGGCGGCGACCGAGGCCGGGCTCACGCCACCGGCCACGATGCGGACCGCCTTCGAGGCCTCGGCCGGCTTCACGGCTGCGGTCGCCGAGGCGCAGGCGGAGCTGGCGGCGATCGCGACCTACCGGGACGCGGCCGCGGCCAGGCTCGTCGGCGTCGGGCCGATCGAGGGGCTGGGACTCTGGAACAGCGATCCCGAGCACGCCCTCGCGACCGCCGCGGAGGCGTTCGCCGCCGGCGACCTCGAGGCGTCCGTGGAATCCGCGGGTTACGCCAGGGGGACCTGGGAATCGGCGTTCACGGTCGGCCGCAACCGGGTGATCGCGATCGTCGGAACGCTCGGCGCCCTGCTGCTCGGCAGCTGGCTCGCCTTCCGCTGGGCCCGCGACCGGTCCCTCCGCCGGCGCTCGATCGTCACCGGGGCCTGACCACGATGGGGGGCCGGGCGCGGATCGATCGGTCCCAACGCTGCCGGTCGCGTGGTCGCCGGCCCGCCCTCGCGATCGTCGCCACGATCCTCGCCGTGGCCGGGCTGCTCGGCCCACTCCGGGCGCCGACGGTGGCCGCGGCCGAGGACGGCCTGGCCATCACGACCAGCGCGGCCTACACGATCGTCCCGGACCGGCGTCTGGTCCGCGTCGTCCTCGACATCACGGCCCGCAACCGGAAGCCGAATGTCACCTCCGGCGGGATCACGACGCGCTACTTCTACGAGAGCGCCCGGCTCGCCGTCCAGCCCGAGGCACGCAACGTCCGGGCGAGCTCGGGCGGGGCGGCCGTCCGCGCGTCGCTCACTCCGGCCGACGGCTACGCCGTGCTCGAGGTCCGCTTCCGGAGCGCGATCTTCTTCCGCCAGACCGCCACGATCCGGATCACGTTCGACCTGCCCGGCGGGGCGCCGCGCTCGACGAGCGATATCCGGGTCGGCACCGCGTTCGCCACGTTCGTCGCCTGGGCGTTCGGCGACACCGGCGGAATCCGGATCGTCGTCCCGGCCGGCTTCGAGGCCGACGCGACCGGCTCGCCGGTCAGTCGCTCCACGAGCTCCGGCACGACCGTCTTCCGGGCCAGCGCGATCGCCGATCCCGCCGACTGGTACGTCATCGTCAACGCCGACCGCAAGAGCGCGCTGACGAGCTCGCGGGTCAACCTCACCGGCGGCGAGCGGATCGTGATCCACGCCTGGCCCGAGGACCCCGAGTGGCAGGAGCGCGTGAGTGAGCTCCTGACCAGCGGTCTGCCCGAGCTCGTCGAGCAGACCGGACTCGCCTGGCCCGTCGAGGCGGATCTCGGCGTGTTCGAGGTCCACACGCCGCTCCTGGAGGGGTATGCCGGGGTCTTCTTCCAGGACGAGGACCGGATCGAGATCAGCGAGGATCTTGACGACCTCACGATCCTCCACGAGGCATCGCACGCGTGGTTCAACGGCGCGCTGTTCCAGGGTCGCTGGATCAACGAGGGCCTGGCCGACACGTACGCCGCGAAGGCGCTCGACGGGGTCGGGATCGGCGGCTGGCAGCCGAAGCGGGTGAACCCGACCGACGCGGATGCGGTCCGCCTCCTCCACTGGGAGCATCCCGGCCGGATCAGCGACGAGGAGACCGACGCCCGCGAGCAGTTCGGATACAACGCCGCCTGGACGGTCGTGCGCTCGCTCGTCGCGGAGGTCGGGGACGCCCGGATGCGGGCGGTCCTCGCGGCCGCCGAGGGCCGCCGGATCGCGTATGCGGGAGCAGGCGACGCGGAGACCGTGAGCGGGCCCGCCGACTGGCGCCGGTTCCTCGACCTGCTCGAGGAGGTGGGCAAATCCCGCACCTCGGACGAGCTGTTCCGGCGCTGGGTCGTGACCGACGCCGAGGCCGGCATCCTCGATCGCCGATCGACCGCCCGGACGGCGTATGCGGAACTGGTCCGGGCCGGGGCGGACTGGCGCGTCCCGTTCTTCGTCCGGTCCCCGATGAGCACCTGGGACTTCGCGGCCGCGACCGAGCGGATGGTGGCGGCGCGAACGGTGCTCGCTGAGCGCGACGAGATCGCCGCGCTGACCCGTCCACTCGGCGTGGAGCCGCCGGGGAGCCTGCGGATCGCCTACCAGACGGCGCGTGACTCGCTCGACGAGGCGGCCACGATCGGCTCCACCATGCTCGCCGCGGCCCGGGCACTCGCTGCTGCCGACGCCGCGGTCGCGGCCCCGCGCGACGCGATCACCTCGCTCGGCCTGCTCGGGACCATGCCCGAGGCGGACCTTGCGACGGCGCGGTCCGCCTTCACGGCCGGCGACGCCGATGCTGAGCTCCGCGCAGCCGCCCTGACCACCCTGATCGGCGGGGCTCCCGAGGTCGGACGCGGCCGCTTCACCGCCCTCATCGTCGCCCTGGCCGTCGCGGTCCTGCTCCTCGTGGTCGCGCTCGTCATCGTCCGCCGCCGGCGTCGCGCCCGGGCCGGGTTCGGCGCGGCGGTCCCGGCGGGTGGCCCGCCGTACGCTACACTCGCCGACCAGTCGGGCGGTCGGCTCGATGATCCCCCGGGCGCAGGGCGCCCGCCGACCGGACCGCCGGCCGCCGATCCCGGTCCGGGCGGCGAGCGGCCCGCGAGCCCAGCGACCGACACGGGAGACGCATCGTGAGCCAGCACCGCTGATGGGCATCGTCCGCACCCGGCCCTCGCGCGAGATCCTGTCGGGCGACTCGGCCGACGTGTACTTCGCCCGGGCCGCCTCGATCCTCGCCCGGGAGGGCCTCGATCCGCTCGTCACGATGGAGCTGTTCGCCCGCCAGGACGCGGTCCTGTGCGGGATCGACGAGGCGAAGAACCTGATCGGCCACGTGCTCGCGACCGCCGACCTCGCGGAGACGACCGTGGAGGCCCTGTCGGACGGCGATCGGATCGGACCGAAGGAGGTCGTCCTCCGGATCCGCGCCCGGTACCGCCAGATCGGGCTGTACGAGACCGCGATCCTGGGGATGCTCGCCCAGTCGACCGGCTGGGCGACGGCCGCCCGCGAGTGCGTCGAGGTCGCGGCTCCGGAGCCGGTCGTCTCCTTCGGGGCGCGCCATGTCCACCCCGACATCACCGACGTCCTCGACTATGCCGCGATCGTCGGCGGCTGCGTCGGCGCGTCGACCCCGGCCGGTGCCCGCCTGGCCGGCCTCAACCCGACCGGCACGATGCCCCACTCGCTCGTCCTGATCTTCGGCGACACGGTCGCCGCGGCCGAGGCGTTCGACCGTGACCTCGGGGCGGACGTCCCCCGGATCGTCCTCGTCGACACGTTCAAGGACGAGGCCGAGGAGACGCTCCGGGTCGCCCACGCCCTGGGCGATCGGCTGTACGGGATCCGCCTCGACACCCCGTCCGAGCGCGGCCGAGTCACCGCCGATCTCGTCAAGGAGATCCGGGCCCGGCTCGACCAGGAGGGCTACCACCACGTGAAGATCGTGGTGTCCGGTGGCCTGAACCCCGAGCGGATCCAGTACTTCAAGGACCAGGGCGCCCCGGTCGACTCGTTCGCGGTCGGCTCGTACATCAGCGGCGCCACGCCGATCGACTTCACCGGCGACATCAAGGAGATCGACGGCCGGCCGATCGCGAAGCGCGGCCGGATCCCCGGCATCACCGAGTCGCCGAGGCTCCAGCCGGTCGACCTGGCGCTCTGGCGCGAGGGCGGCGCCTGACCCAACGTCCGTTCCGTGCCACCATGCCGGCATGGACGAGCGCCGCCCCGCGGACGGGCCCGAGGACCTCGACGATCGCGAGTCCGCCTACGAGCTGCTCCAGCGCGGGACCGACCTGCTCCGCCAGCGCCACTTCGCCCAGGCCGCGGTCGTCCTCGAGCGGGCCGACCGGGCGGAGCCGGGCAAGGCGTCGATCCTGGAGGCCCTCGGCCGGGCGCTCTACAACTCCGGCCAGCACGAGCGGTCGCGGGCCACGTTCGAACGCGTCCTCGAGCTCGATCCGTCCGCCCACTACGCCCACTTCGCGCTCGGGCAGAGCCTGAAGCAGCTGGGCCGCCGGGACGCGGCGCGGACGCACCTGAAGCTGGCCGTGGCTCTCGATCCCGGGTCGAAGATCTACCGCGGCGCCCTCGCCCGCCTCGGGCCCGAGCCCGAGCGAGGCTAGGGTCGGCGCCGGCTGACCCAGAGCAGCCCGACGATCGACTTGGCGTCGGCGATCCGGCCGTCCTCGACCGCCGTCAGCGCCTCCCCGAGCGTCCGCCGCTCGAGGCGGAGGTGCTCGTCCTCGTCCGGGCCGAGCCGCTCGTCGGGGTGGGCGGGCACGAGGTCGGTCGCCAGGTAGAGCGTCATGTGCTCGCTCGTGAACCCGGGCGCCGTGTAGAACGCGGTCAGGCGCTCCCAGCGCCCGGCCCGGTATCCGGTCTCCTCCTCGAGCTCGCGTCGCGCCGCGAGGTCGGGATCCTCGATCGCGCCGGTCGCGGCATCCACGTCGAGCGTCCCGGCCGGGATCTCGAGCAGCACCCGGCCCGCGGGCGTCCGCCACTGGCGGACGAGCAGGACCCGCCCGTCCGGGTCGAGCGCGACGACCGCGACCGCGCCCGGATGGCCGGCGATGTCCCGCTCGGAGCGGGTGCCGTCGGCCCGCTCGATCGTGTCGACCCGGAACTCGAGATAGCGGCCGCGATGGAGGACGCGCGATTCGACGACCCGCTCGACGAGATCGGCGTCCGTGCCCCCGTCCGTGCCCCCGTCGGCGTCCGGGCCGGGGCCCCCGGGGCCGCCGACCCGAGCCGCCCGATCGGTCAGGCGGGCACCGCCTCGCGCTCGGAGATCAGGCTCGCGCCCGTCTCGAGATCGAAGAGATGGAGCTTGGAGTAGGGCAGGATCAGCTCCAGGACGTCACCCGGCTTGACCCGGTGATCGGACTCGACGATCGCCACGATGTCGCGACCGAGGGCGCTGACGTGGAGGAGCTCCTCGTTGCCGAGGTACTCGACGACATCGGCCTTGCCCGGGATCGTGACCGTCTCGCCCTCGACCCTGCCGAGCTCGAGATGCTCCGGCCGGAAGCCGGCCTCGAGCTTGCGCCCGTTGACCGCGCCGACGGCGTTCTTCAGCCGAGCCGGGAGATCCGCGCTCCAGCCGCCGGGCCCCACGAGCCTGCCGTTGTCGGCGGTCACCTCGACGAAGTTCATCGACGGGCTGCCGATGAAGCCCGCGACGAAGCGGTTCGCCGGCCGGTCGTAGAGTTCCTGCGGCGAGCCGACCTGCATGATGATCCCGTCGCTCATCACCGCGATCCGGGTGCCCATCGTCATCGCCTCGACCTGGTCGTGGGTGACGTACACGAACGTCGTGCCCATCCGCTGGTGGAGGCGGGCGATCTCGGCGCGGGTCTGGACGCGGAGCTTGGCGTCGAGGTTGGAGAGGGGCTCGTCCATCAGGAAGACGGCCGGTTCGCGGACGATCGCCCGGCCGAGGGCGACACGCTGGCGCTGGCCGCCGGACAGCTCCTTGGGCTTGCGGTCCAGGAGCTTGTCGAGGCTGAGGATCGCGGCCGCCTCGTTGACCCGCTTCTCGATGTCCGACTTGGCGAGCTTGCGCAGCTTCAGCCCGAACGCCATGTTGTCGCGGACGGTCATGTGGGGATACAGGGCGTAGCTCTGGAAGACCATCGCGATGTCGCGATCCTTGGGCGGGACGTCGTTGACGACGCGATCGCCGATCTTGAGCGTGCCGGCGGTGATCTCCTCGAGACCGGCGATCATCCGGAGGCTGGTCATCTTGCCGCAGCCGGAGGGCCCGACCAGGACCATGAACTCGCCGTCGTTGATCGCGAGGTTCATGTCCTTGACGACCTTGACGTCGCCGTAGCTCTTGTCGACGTGGTCAAACGTCACGGTGGCCATGCGTACACCTCACTCCACCGGGGCATCGCGGGTCCCTGCATCCAGCCGCCGGGAGGCGGACTTGGACGGACCCCACACGAGGAGCCGGCTCGAGTGGGCGCATGCTAACACCGGCGGCTGTCACACAGGAACGACGCTGGCTGCGTTGGACGCTGCGGTCCGCGCTCACGCACCTTCGAGTGCGCTCGCTTACGGTCCTCGCGTCCGCCTTGCCAGCGCCGCCCCTGCGCGACGAACGCAGTCGCGTCCGCCTTGCCAGCGCCGCCCCTGCGCGACGAACGCAGTCGCCTGCGCGGCTGGCGCGCGTCGTGGCGGCCGGGCGTGCTCTCGGGCGTTGGTTTGCTCGGCTGGCGCACGGACTGACCGGCGACGACCCCGATCCGGGCGCGGGAACGCGGCGTACTCGCGTCCAGCCGTCGTCGCGCGCGCGTCGCGCGCAGACGCCGGGTCGGAGCCGGGCGCGAGTGTCATGCAACTACAATCGGGCCCGAGGAGGAGGTCCACATGGCGATCAGCCCGGCGGTGCACATCACCCGCGAGCGCTTCCACCTGAAGTGGGACCCGGCGATCCCGGCGATCGAGACCGTCGCGAGCGGCGCCGTGGTCGAGTTCGATCTGCTCGACGCGTCGGGCGGCCAGCTCACCGCCGCGTCGACCGTCGACGACCTCGCCCGGCTCGACTTCGACCGGGTGGACCAGGTCAACGGCCCGATCGCGGTGGCCGGCGCCGAGCCGGGCGACACGCTCCAGATCGACCTCCTCGAGTTCGAGCCGGCAGACTGGGGCTGGACCGCGGCGATCCCCGGGTTCGGGCTCCTCGCCGACGACTTCGCCGACCCGGCCCTGCGGATCACCCGCGTCCCGGGCGCCGGTGGCCGGGCGGAGTTCCTGCCCGGGGTCCGCGTCCCGATCGTGCCGTTCTGCGGGGAGGTCGGGGTCGCCCCGCCGACCGGGCCCCTGTCCACGATCCCGCCGGACCTCCACGGCGGCAACATGGACACCCGCCACCTGACCGCGGGCGCCACGCTGTTCCTGCCGGTGTTCCACGACGGGGCCCGGCTGTCGATGGGCGACGGCCACGCGGCGCAGGGCGACGGCGAGGTGTGCGGGACCGCGATCGAGACGCCGATGCGCGCGCTCGTCCGCCTGACGGTCCGCAAGGACCTCCACCTGACCGGCCCGGAGTTCCTGACGGCTGACGTGACCACCCCCGTCGGGCGGCGGTACGCGACGGACGGGATCGGGCCGGACCTGCTCGGCGCCGCCCGCGATGCGGTTCACCGGATGATCGACTGGCTGGGCCGGGAGCACGGCATCGCCGCCGTCGATGCCTACCTCCTGACGAGCGTGGCGGTCGACCTCCGGATCAGCGAGATCGTGGACATGCCCAACCACGTCGTCACGGCGCACTGCCCGCTGGGCCTGTTCGACTGACCGCCCGACGCTGGGGCGGGAATCGAACGAGCCCCCGCCGAAGCGGGGGCTCGAAGGAGCGGCGACGGAACGGCCCGACGGTCAGGCCTCGCTGACCGCCTGGCCGATGGCGGCCATCGCTTCGGGGCTGCGGCCGCGCAGGACCACATAGACCACCACGCCGATGACCATCCACGCCGCGACGAGCAGCGGGACGATGTCGTACGGCGCGGCGAGGGCCGGGATGGGGATGTTCAGGACCGGGATGGTCAGGCCACCCAGGACCGACAGGAATGCGGGGATCATCGCGACGACCCCGAGGATCGGGATCACCAGGTGCTTGACGACGTTGAACTCGTCGCGCCGCTCACCGAGGTAGAACCCGATCGCCGCGAGGTTCACCGCGATGTACATCGCCGCGAACAGGAGCCCGAGGGCGTAGCCGATGAAGATGTAGGTCGTGAGCGGCCCGCCCGTCGAGACACCCTGGAACAGGAGGCCGAGGCCGATCGCGAGGACGATCCCGAGAACCCCCTGGGCATGGACGGCGTTGACCGGCGTCCGGTGGCTCGGGTGGATGGCGGCGAACCAGCGGGGCAGCAGCCCGCTCCGGCCGAGCGAGAAGATCGCCCGGGTCGACGCGGTGGCGCCGGAGTTGGCATTGGCGATCGAGCTGTTGAGGATCGCGAACGTGATCAGCAGGCTGCCGATCCCGGGCAGGACCTGCTCGGCCATGCCGCCCCACGGGTCGGCATTGTTGAAGCCGAGGAAGTCGGTGGCGAGCTTGTCCGGGCCGAAGAAGACCGCGGCCGCGTAGTAGTTGAAGATGTAGAACAGACCGATCAGGAGACACGACATCACGACCGCGGTCGGGATCGTCCGACGCGGTTCGGCGGCTTCCTCGCCGAGCGGGGCGGCGGCCTCGAACCCGACGAACGCGAGCAGGCAGAAGACCATGCCCTGGAACGCCGGCAGGTAGTTGCCGTCCGCCGGGATGAACACCCCGAGCGTGTTGCGGCTGCCCGCGTTCAGGATCAGGAGCGCCGACACGACGAGGAACACCGCGATCTCGACGATCCCGAGAATCACGCCCACCCGGGTCGAGATCGAGATCCCGCGGAACGTCAGCCACCAGACGACGATCCCGCACAGGACCGCCAGGGGCAGCCACAGCAGCTCGTGGCTGAATCCGGTCAGCGTCGTGACGAACGCCGATCCGAACAGGCCGAACGAGGCGTACAGGGCAGCCGGCACGATCGGCTCCGCCAGCGCGAACGCCCACGCCATGAGCCAGCCCACGAAGGACCCGAGCCCGCGACTGACGTAGGTGTACATGCCGCCCGCCGAGGGCAGGTGCCGGGCCAGCTGGCCCATCGAGTACGCCGTGAACAGGCACGCGATCAGGGCGAACACCACGGCCAGCGGCGTGATTCCACCGGCGAGTGTCGTCGCGAAGCCGATGGACAGGGCGGTCGCCACAGCCGGCGCCATGTGCGTGATGGACTGGAACAGGACCGCGGTCAGGCCCACCGCGTTCCGTTCGAGAGTCGCACCCCCAGTCGAAGACGCCACGTGCTCCTCCTCTCCCGTCGACCGAGCGCGTGCGCGCCGGCTCGACGCCGGTACTATGCAGCCCGGCGAGGGCTCCGACAACGGAATTTCGCGGAGGCAGCGGGCGAAGGTGGTCGACTCCAACGGCGACGCGGCGGCCACGACCGCCCGGTTGGCCGCGCTCGAGGCCTCCGTCCTGTGGGTCGTCTATCACGACTACGCGGGTCTCGGCCGGGCCAAGGCGGTCCCCGCGGCACGCTTCGCCGAGGTCGCGGCCGAGGGCGTGACCTTCGCGATGGCGAACTGGGACCTGGGCGTCACCGACGAGCAGGTGCCCCATCCCGGGTTCGGGGCCGACTCCGGCGACTTCCGGGCCGTGCCCGACGCGGCGACGATCGTGGCGGTCCCGGGCCGGCCGAGCGTGGCCCAGTCGTTCGCCCGGTTGACCGACGACCGCGGGGGGCCGTGGCCGGGCGATCCGCGCGCGATCCTGGCCACGCAGGTCGAGCGCCTCCTCGGTGCCGGGGTCGCCGTTCGGGCGGCGTTCGAGGCGGAGTTCGTCGTCGTCCCGCGGGCGGATTCCGGCGCCCTCCTCCGGGACACGGGGCGCATGTTCGCGGTCGAGGGGCTCGACGCACGCTGGGAGCTCGGCGGACGGATCCTTGCGGACCTGGCCGCGGCCGGGATCGAGGTCCACCAGCTCGCCAAGGAGTACGGACCGGGCCAGTTCGAGGTCAGCCTGTTGCCGGCCGACCCGCTCGTGGCCGCGGACCGCTATCTCCTCGCCCGGCAGCTGATCCGCGCCGCGGCCCGGGATGCCGGCCTGACGGCGTCGTTCATGCCGAAGCCGTTTGCCTCGCTGCCCGGCAACGGCCTCCACGTCCATCTCGGGCTGACCCGGGCCGACGACCCCGGGTCCGACCTCGTCGCCGACCCGGCCGATCCCGAGGCGATCGCACCGAGCGCCGGGCCGGCGATCGCCGGCCTCCTCGCGCACGCCCGCGGTCAGGCGGCCATCGCGGCCCCCACCGCCAACTCGTACAAGCGACTCCTGCCCGGTTCGTGGGCTCCGGCCCACGTGTGCTGGGCGGTCGGCAACCGCTCGGCGCTCGTCCGGATCCCGGGCCGCGGCGACGGCCGGCACCTCGAGTACCGCTCGGGCGACGCGGCGATGAACCCGTACCTCCACCTGGCGGGTCTCCTCGCGGCGATCCGCGACGGGGTCGAGCACGAGCTCCGACCGCCGCGCGCGGCGGACGTCGACGTGGGCCACCTGACCGACGACGAGGCCGCCGAGCGCGGCGCGGACCGGCTGCCGTCCCGCCTCGACGTGGCGCTCGACGCGCTCGCGGCCGACGACGTGCTCCTGGCCGCGCTCGGACCCGTCGTCGCGGTCCACTACGACGCGGTGAAGCGCTTCGAGTGGGACCTGTACCTGGAGCGGTCCGGCCTCCCGCCCGATGCGATCGACGTCTCCGACTGGGAGCGCCGGACCTGGTTCGAGCACCTCTGATGCCGCCCTTCGCCGACCGCCGCCGCCCGGTGCCCGGCGGCCAGCCCGCGCGGCGGATCGCCGAGGTCCTGTTCCCGGACGCCACGATCCGCCACGTCGCCGGCTGGCCGGCCATCGCCGACGTCTTCGATGCGCTCGACGACCAGCGACCGGCCACGTGCGGCGCCTACGCGACCCGCTACCTGCTTGGCCCGCTCGGGCATCCCCGGCACGCGGGCGTCGACACGACCCGCGAGGACTACTTGGCCCACCTCGCGGGCACGGTGATCGAGACCGACGAGTTGGCGGACGTCGCCGCGGCGCGAGCGACGGTCGCGTCGCTGGGGCTCGACGATGCCGCCGCGATCGAGCGCTTCCCGCGGACCTGGTACGGCTGGGCGGTCCGCTCGTCGGACGACGATGTGATCACCGGAACGAGCCCGACCGGCACGGCCCGGGCGATCGCGGTCGCGTCCGACGGGGCGCTGGTCACGCTGCCGGTGTCGGCGCGGCGGGCGGACGGCGACGTCGTCCTCACCCCGGAGCGGTTCGACGCCCTCCTCGATGTCATCGAGGCGAACCTCGAGACCTGGAACGTCCATCCGATCGCCAACCTCGAGGTGGACCAGCTCCTCGACGCGACCAGCGATGCGTATGAGCCCGCCGCTCTCGCCGGTCCGGATCCCGATGCGGCCATCCCGCGCGAGGCGTGGGGCGTCGGGCACTTCGTCGGCGTCGGGGCGTTCTGGCGGGCGACCGAGGGTCGGCGCTGGGTGCTCCTGCTCGACACCTACAAGGCGCGCGGCTTCGACGGCTACGTCCCCCAGCCGGCGGAGGCGCTGCGCCGGGCGATCGTGCGCGCGGACGGCCGCGAGGGTGGGCTCCTCCTCGTCCTGCCGCGAGCGGCGCTCGAGGATGCCCGGCGGGCCGTCGCGGGCCTCGGTCTCGAGGTGCGGATGTGGGGGAACGGCAGCCTCGAACCCGAACACTGGACCTGGACGCTCGGCCGCTGACGACTCGGTCCCCCGGCCGATAGCATCCCGGAGTGACTGCGAGCCCACGGACCGAGCGTTCCTACCGCGCCCTGCTGAGCGTGCCCGGCCTGGGCCGGATCCTCGTCTCGATGCAGCTCAGCCGGATCGCCCAGTCGATGGTCGGCGTGGCGCTCGTCCTGTTCACGCTCGATGAGTACGACTCGCCCGCGCTGACCGGCGTCGTGACCTTCGCCAGCGTCTTCCCGGGCCTCCTCGTGGCGCCCGTCGCCGGCGCCCTCCTCGACCGCCACGGTCGGACCCGGCTTGTCATCCTCGACTACGCGGTGGCGCTCCTGGCCCTCGTTGTGATCGGCGGGCTGGCGCTTCTCGACGCCCTGCCCGTGCCGATCCTGCTCGCGATCGCCGTCGTGAGCTCGCTGACCGCGATCCTGTCCCACACGGGCCTGCGCAGCCTGTTTCCGCTGCTCGTCCCGGAGCGCCTGTGGGAGCGGGTCAACGCGGTCGACTCGAACGGCTACCTCATCGCGACCATCCTCGGGCCGCCGCTCGCCGCCGCCCTCGTGTCCCTCGTCGGTGGGGCGACGACGCTGATCCTGATCGGGCTGGTGTACGGGGCGGCGACCGTGGCGATGATCGGCGCACCGGATCCGGTCTCGGAGACGGCCTCGACCGGGCGCCTCTTCCGCGACGCGTGGGATGGCGTGCTCTACACGCTTCGCAACCCGACGCTGCGCGGACTCGGACTCTCGATCTCGCTCCTGAACATCTCCGGCGGCATGGTCACGATCGTCGTCCCGCTCGTGATCCTCGACCGGCTCGGAGGACCCGAGATCGCCGTCGGGCTGGTGTTCGCAGGCTCGGGGGTGGCGGGCGTCATCGCCGCGCTGATCGCGGGCCGGTTCGACAGCCGCGGCCGGGAGTGGCACCTCCTCGTCCTGCCGATGGCCGGCATCGCGGTCGCGGACCTGCTGCTGCTGGCCGGCGCCGGCGCCGGCGAGCTCCTCACCGGGCTGGCGTTCGTGGCGCTCGGACTGGCGCTCGGCGGCGCCCTCAACGGGCCGATGGACGTCGGGCTGTTCACGATCCGCCAGCGCCGGACGGACCAGGCGTGGATGGGCCGGGCGTTCGCGGTGTCCATGGCCCTGAACTTCCTCGGCTACCCGATCGGGGCGGCGCTCGCCGGGGCGATCGCGGCGGCCTCGATCGAGGCGGCGATCATCGTCGGAGCGATCGCGTGCGTGGCCGCGGGGGTGGCAGCCGCGATCCTGATCCCGCGCCGAGCGCCGGCGATCGGCGTCT
>DASSPG010000168.1:0-29586 GCA_035699725.1 Candidatus Limnocylindrales bacterium
GACTGGATGACCAGATTGCGGCCGTCCCGTGCCTGATGAGGCCGTCCCGTGCCTGAGGACGAGCCATCCCGTGCCTGATGACGGCCCTGCCCGCGCCGGGTAGGCTAGGCCGATGGCCGGTCGAGCGTCCCTGGTCCGAGCGGAGCCGGGGTTCTCCCTGCCGTTCTTCGATCGGCTCGCGCCGCCGCCGCCGCCCGGGCTGATCGCCGGCCGGATCGAGGCCGACAGCGGGCCCGGGGACGTCGTCCTCGACCTCGCCGGCCGTGGCGGTTGGGTCGCGCGGGCCGCCGTCGACCGCCAGCGCCGGGCCGTCAGCCTCGAGTCGACGCCCCTGACCCGGCTCCTCGCCGAGCTCGTGCTGCGTCCGCCGGACCTCCGCCATCTCGACGCGGCATTCCAGGCGATGGGCGCGTCGCCCCACGGCCAGACCAGCCTCAAGGTCGCCGTCGGGGAGCTGTTCACGACGCGCTGCGCGACCTGCGGACGGACCCTCCCGCTGGACGAGGTCGTGTGGTCCGGCCCGGCCGGCCCGGACGAGGCTGCCGTCGGCGAGGGGTCCGCGACCGGCGACCGGCACGACGGGGCCACGGATGCGGAACGTCCTCGCCCGCGCAAGCTCTACGCCTGCCCGGTCTGCCGCGGCGCGCGGGGGAGCAGTCAGCGCACGGCCGATCTCGACGACACCGACCTGGCCCGCGCGCGCGCCGTCCCCGACGACCTCTCCGTCGTCCGCTCGCGCCTCCGAGAGCGGTTCCCCGTCGTCGAGGGCGGCCGCGATCTCGTCGACGGGCTGCTCGACCTCCACACCCCGCGCCAGCTCGTCGGCCTGGCCGCCATCCTCGAGCGGATCGAAGGCGACCTGCGAGCGGCGCCGGTGGAGGCCGCCCTCCGCCTCGGATTCCTGCATGCCCTCCTTCCGGCAAGCCGGCTCAACGGGTACCCCGGCCGGATCGGGACGCTCCGGGTCCAGGCCGGTCGCGTCCGGCCGCCGGCCAGCGGCCAGTGGCGCGAGCGGAACCCATGGCTCGCGTTCGAGGACGGGATCCGGACGGTCCGGGGCTTCATCCAGCGGCTGGAGAGCGGGCCGGGCGGCGCCGTGCAGGCGCGCCTGGGCACGGATCTGCGCGCCCTCGACGAGGGCAGCGCGACGGCCGTCGTCGGCGTGACCGGGCCGTCGACCACCCGGGCCATCGGCGAGGAGGCGGCCCTCGGCCGGGGCTGGGACAGCGGAACCGGCCTGCGTCGCCGGATCCGGCTGGTGCTCAGCCAGCCGCCGGTCCGGCCGAACCAGGAGCGTCTCTCGCTGACCTACTGGGCGACGGCCTGGGCCATCGGATCGGAGGCCGCCGCCGGTCTTCCACTGGCCGCCCTGTCCGGGCCGCCCATCCGCGCGCCGTGGGGCTGGCAGGCCGCCGCCCTCGCTCGCTCCCTGGCGTCGATCGAGCCGTCGATTGCGCGTGACGGCCGTGTGGTCCACCTCGTCGATGGCGGGCGCGAGGCGCTCGTCGCGGCCGCCCTGGGCGGCGTCGGGGCCGGATTCCGACTCCTCTCGGCCCGGCTCGGCGACGGCGACGACGAGGCGTACGGGATCGTGGAGCTGATCCCGCCCGGGGCCGTCCTGCCCCCCGGACCGCGCACGCGGGCCAACGTCGCCCTTGATCCGACCCCTGGCGGTGCGGGCGATCCCGACCTCGTCCCGAGCGCCGGGCTGTTCACCGCACCTGAGCGCTTCGATCGGCGCGCCTTCTCGGCGGCCGACGTCCGGAACACGGTCGTGGAGGTGGCCATCGAGAGCCTCAAGGCGCGCGGCGAGCCGGCGTCGGAGGATCGGCTGCTGGGAGAGATTCTCGTCGGGCTCGATCGCGCCGGCCAGCTCCGCCGGCTGGTGGCAGACCGCGGACTGGCCGACCCCGCCACGCACCCGACGGATGGGACCGCGACCGGCGATCGACCCGGGCGCCCGGTGACGGACACCGCCGAGGCCGCCGCCGCGGGCGATGTGACCCACCCGGCCGACGCGGCCGACGCGCCGGACGCGTCCGGTGACGCGCGGAGGCCGGGCCTCGCCGACGTGCCGCAACCTCGCACCGACCCGCCCGCCCAGTCGACCGTCCGCGGATCGCGAGCCGATGCGCCGCCCGCGCCGCCGGCGCTCGTCCCGAGCCGGGTCGCCCGCCACGCGGATCCCCCGCCCGACCAGGTCGAGGCCCTCCTGGGCCTCATCACCGAGGGCCTCGCGGGCAGCGGCCGCCAGCGCCTCGCCCAGATCGCGCCGGGACGCTGGTGGCTGGCCGATCCGCGCGATCGCGAGGCAGCCGCCGCGCCGCTCGCCGACCGCGTCGAGTGGGCGGTCTTCAGCCTCCTCTCCACGTCGGGCTCGATGTCGGAGTCGGCGTTCCTGCAGCGCGTGGCGGGGTTGTTCAGCGGCCATGACCTGCCCGACGAGAGCCTCGTCCGGACGTGCCTCCAGAGCTACCGCAGCCGGGCCAGCACGATCGAGCGGATCGTGACCGGCGATGACCTCCTGCGCCGCGCCCAGGAGCACGCGGAGCTGATCGGACTGCTCGCCGACGCCGGCCATCGGCTCGGACTCACCGTCTGGATCGGCCGGCGCGAGCAGGCCCGCAGACTTGGGGCCGGGCGGCTGGCCGATCGGCTCGACGAGCGCGACCTGCGAACCCCGCTGTCGCACCTCAACCGGGCCGTCGACGAGGTTGCGGAGGTCGACTGCGCATGGTTCGTCCGCGGCAAGCTGGCCTTCCTGTTCGAGGTCGAGTGGACGGCCATGCTCGGCGAGCCGGTCCTCCGCCGACACGCCCGCATCCCTGGCGACGAGGGCACGGTCCGGTTCCTCGTCGTCGCCCCCGAGCGCACGGAGCTCGTCCGCCACAAGCTCGAGCGCTCGCCCCTGCTTCGCGACGCCTTCCAGCGCGACAACTGGCACATCCTCAAGTGGAACCACCTCCGCTCGTTCGTCGCTCGAGACCCGCTCTCGCTCGACGCCATGGAGCCGTACCTCGGTCTCGACCCGGCCGTCGAGCGGAGCGGCGAACAGCTCGACCTGTTCCGGGAGTAGGCCGCGGAGCGCCGCGTCGCCCGCGGAGACCCCGAATCCGCGCGCCGCGCTACGCTGGCCGCACCACCGACCCGGGGCCGACGGCGCGCGCGTCCCCCGCCACCTTGGAGACGACGTGACTCGATCCGACCCCCTCGACTCGCCCGTCAACCGCCTCGCCGACCGGTTCTGGGAGGACATCCTCGAGCTGAACCCGACGACGGCGACCGTCTACGGCGACGAGCGCTACAACGACCGTCTCGAGGACCCCAGCCCGTCGGGCCGAGCGAAGGCGCGCCGGCTCGTCGAGTCTGTCCGGGCCGGGGCCGAGGCGATTCCGCCCGACGGCCTGTCGGTCGAGGACCGGATCACCCGCGACATGCTGATCGTGATCGCCGAGCTCGGCGTCGAGGAGGACGATCAGGGCGTCCATCGGCTGCGCGTCGTGGACCAGATCAATGGGCCGCAGACGCTCCTGCCCCAGATCTGCCAGTTCCAGCCGGCCGACACGCCGGAACGCTTCGAGCAGTTCGTCGCCCGCCTCGAGTCGTACCGCGACTTCATGGCGGCCAACACGGACATCCTGCGCGAGGGCCTCGAGACCGGCCTGACCGCCCCGCGGATCGTCGCGGAGCGGACCGTCGCCCAGCTCGAGCGGATGCTCGCGATCCCGCTCGCCGAGGCGATCGTTCCGACGCTCGCCCAGGTGGCGTCGGACGCGGATCGCGAGCGGGTCCGGTCGATCACCGCGGACGTGCTCAACCCCGCCGACCAGGCGTTCCTCGACGTGCTGCGCGGCGACTACCTTGCCGCGACCCGCGAGGACCCCGGCCTGTGGTCGGCCCCGGATGGCGAGGCCCTGTACCGCACGCAGATCCGCTCGTGGACGACCCTCGAACTCGATCCCGGCGACGTCCACGAGATCGGGATGGAGGAGCTGCGCAAGGTCGACGGGGCCCGGCGCGCGATCGCGACCGCGGCCGGCGCCGACAGCCCACGCGAGTATCGCCGCCGCCTCGACGAGGATCCCGCCAACAGCCCGCGCTCCAAGGAGGAGCTCCTGGAGCGGGCGCGCGAGGACATCGCCCGGGCGATGGCGGTCGCACCGCGGTTCTTCGGGACCCTCCCGCGCGCCGGCTGCGACGTCCGGGCGGTCGAGGAGTTCAAGGAGAAGGACGCGCCCTTCGCCTACTACTTCCCGCCGGCCACGGACGGCTCGCGCGGCGGGACCTACTACGCCAACGGCTACGACCTCGCCAGCCGGAAGTACACGAAGCTCGCCACGACGACGTATCACGAGGCCGTGCCCGGGCACCACTTCCAGATCGCGCTCGAGCAGGAGAACCCGAACCTCTCGGTGTTCCGCCGCCTCGGATCGCGCATGGTCGGCGGGGCCTACGTCGAGGGCTGGGGGCTCTACAGCGAGAAGCTGGCTGACGAGATGGGCCTGTTCCGCAGTGAAGCCGAGCGCTTCGGGATGCTCGACGCCGTCGCCTGGCGGGCCGCCCGCCTGGTCGTGGACACGGGCCTCCATGCGCTCCGCTGGACACGCCGCCAGGCGATCGACTTCCTCCTCGAGACCGGCCTGTCCGAGACCGATGCCACGATCGAGACCGACCGCTACATCGCCTGGCCCGGGCAGGCGCTGACCTACATGATCGGCTGTCGCGAGATCGAGCGGCTGCGCGCCGAGCTCGAGGGCCGCGACGGATCGCGCTTCGACCTGCGCGAGTTCCACGACCAGGTCCTCGCCCACGGGTCGCTTCCGCTCGCGACGCTCGCCCGGGAGCTCCCCAACTGGGTCGCTGCACCGGCCTGAACGCGGTGCCACCGGGCACCATCGACCGGGTCGCGTGCTCGCACGGGCGCTTGCCGACTTGGCGGTGACGGGTGACCATGGACCAAACCCCTGCGCTCTGTACCCAACCGGACCCCGCATTCTCTGGAGGAGGAGAATCGATGGACCCCACCCGGTCCCGCGCGCGCTCGCGCCGGATCCGCATCACCGCGACGCTCGCGGCCGGCATCGTCGCCGCGACGAGCCTCGCCATCCCCGCCAGCGCCGGCAACGGTGGCTTCAGGACGAGCGTCCCGGCGATGCTCGACAAGGTCCGCGCCGACGTGCAGGTCGTCCCGATCCTCACCGTCGGCGAGGCGGTCGGCGACGACGGCTACACCGCCGACTCGCTGATGGACGGAATCTCGTTCACCCTCAAGGGCAACGGCCGGGTGGACGTCTATCTGAACCACGAGACCTCGCTCGTGCCATTCCCGGTCACGCCCGAGCTGTTCAGCGACTACACGAACTCGCAGGTCAGCCGGATCGCACTGAACCAGCACTCGATGGGTGCGCTCAACGCCGAGTACGTCATCCCATCGAGCGCCAACTACCAGCGCTTCTGCTCGAACTTCCTCGCCACCGCGGCGCAGGGCTTCGACCGCGACATCCTCTTCACGAACGAGGAGGCCACCGACACGGTCAACCGGACCGGGACGGCCTTCCCCCTGGACGCCGGTGGCTCGAACCCGGAGCAGGCCGGCGTGGTGGTCGCCTACGACGTGAAGAGCGGCGTCTACAAGACGATCTACGGCATGGGTCGCCACAACCACGAGAACAGCGTCGCGATCCCGGGCTATGACGATCTCGTCATCCTCTCGGGCGACGACACGTTCAGCGCGCCCTCGTCGCAGCTGTACAGCTACATCGCCGCCGACACCGACGCGGTCTGGAACGACGAGGGCAGGCTGTGGGCCTTCGTCGGCAACCCCGGCACCGATGGGCTCGTGAACAACGACTACGGGGACGTCACGGGCTCGGAGGAGATCTCGGGCCGCTTCATCGAGGTTCCCAGGGCCATCGCGCAGGGCGCCCAGGGGCCGCTCGAGAGCTGGTCGAACGCCAACGACGTGTTCCAGTTCATCCGGGTCGAGGACATCGCCTACGACCGCAACGATCCCCGCATCGTCTACTTCGCCGACACCGGCGAGCCCCGGGCGAAGCCGGGCGCCACGGCGGCGGCCAGGATGACCCGCGAGGGCTCGTCGTTCCGGGGCCCGTTCCCGAACGGGCGGATCTGGAAGATGGTCCTCAACGAGGACGATCCGAAGGTCGTCGACAGCCTGTCGATCCTGATCGACGCCGACGCCGGCGGCTACGGCGCCTACGCCGGGGTCATCCACCAGCCCGACAACATCGAGACCACGGCCACCAGCCTCCTCATCCAGGAGGACCCGGGCAGCCACAACCAGTTCAGCGACGGCCCGACCGGCTCGACGGCCCGGATCTGGCGCTACGACCTGACGGCCCGCACGCTCGAGACCGTCGCCAAGGTCAACCAGTCCCTCGACGAGACCGCGATCGACACCGACACCTACAACGCGACCGCCGCCCGGGCGGGGGCGTGGGAGTCGAGCGGGATCATCGACGCCTCGGCCGCGTTCGGACCGGGCTGGTTCCTCGTGGATGTCCAGGCGGGCTCGCTGATCCTCAAGAACGACAAGATCGGGGCGACCCGCTTCGAGCTCGAGGGCGGCCAGCTCCTCGCGATCCACATCCCGGGCGCGTAACCCCGCGCGCCGCAGTCACCCGAAGGCCCCGCCTCGGCGGGGCCTTCGGATTCCCGGCCGGCTAGGAATCGAAGCCGATCCCGATCGCGTCCAGGGTTCGCAGGAGCAGGCCCCGTCGGCCCTCGTTGCGGTCCGCCCGGGCGAGCTCGTGACGCACGACGTTGACCGCGATCGAGCGGAGCGGCTCGGGTGGGAAGGGAAACGGCCGGCTCCGGACGAAGCGCAGGCGGAGCAGGTCGGAGTCCGGGCGGAGGATGAGATCGCGGACGACGCCCGCCGCCCATCGGCTGGCCCCGACGCCGAGCCCGGTGTAGCCGAGCGCATAGGTCAGGCGGCCGCCAAGGGCCTGGCCGAAGGTCACCGTGAACCGCGATGTCGTGTCGATCGCGCCGCCCCAGCGGTACGGGAAGCTGAGGTCTGCCAGCTGCGGGAAGGCCCGCCGGAACTGGGCGTCGAGCAGGTCGAACGTCGCCGGCCGGCGATCGAAGCGCGGTCCCACGCCGTTGCCCCGGTAGTAGATCGCGTCGTAGCCGCCCCACAGGATCCGGTCGTCCGCCGTGAGGCGGAAGTAGTGGAACTGGTTGTTCGCGTCGGACATGCCCTGGCGGCGCCGCCAGCCGATCGACGCGCGCTGCTCGGGAGTGAGGGGCTCCGACACCAGGGCGTAGTCGTAGACCGGGACGAACTGGCTCTCGAGCCGGTTGAGCCAGCCCGAGTAGGCGGACGTCGCGACGACCACGTGATCGGCGCTGACCGTGGCGCCGGCCGCAGTTGCCACGCGGACGCCGCCGGCGCGCCGTTCGACGGCCCGGACGGCCGTTCCTTCGTGGATGGTGACGCCGCGCTCCTCGCAGACCCGGGCCAGGCCGCGGACCAGCTTCGCCGGGTCGAGCAGGACCTCGCGGTCCGGCGGCGAGGCCAGCCCGGCCTGCCACAGGGGCGAGTGGACCTCCGCCTGGACGGCGTCGCGATCGAGGAAGACCAGTTCCTCGCCGTGCTCGGCGGCTTCGTCGGCCCACGCCTTGAACTCGTCGACCTGGTGAGCCTGATCGGCCACGGCCAGGCCGCCGGTCTCCTCGAGGTCGCAGTCGATCCCGTGAGCGCGGGTGAATGCGATCAGCGCCGCGAGGTTGTCGAGCCCCTCCCGCTCGAGGATCGCCAGCTCGTCGGGGAAATGGCGGATCCCGTTGGCGAGGCCGTGGGTCAGGCTGGCCTGGCAGAAGCCGCCGTTGCGGCCGCTGGCCCCGTACCCGACCGATGCCTGCTCGAGGACCGTCACCCGCAGCCCGGGATCGGTGTCGGTCAGGGCGATCGCCGCCCACAGCCCGGTGAAGCCGGCCCCGACGATCGCGACATCGGTGCCGGCGTCGCCGCGAAGTGGTGGCCGGACGGCCGGCGGGGACGACGCCGCCAGCCAGTAGCTGATGGCGGTGGCGGGGTCGGGGATCATCCCGGGATCGTCGCACGTCGCGCGGTGCGCCGCTCGGATCCGTGCGGGTCACCGGCCGATCGGCACGTAGATTGACGGAATTCGCACGAGAATCGCAGCATCTCTGCGATATCCGCGTTGACGGCGTCACGAGCCGTGTGGCACGATGCAGCTCCCGCCCGTTCCGCTGCCCGGAACACCCGTCGCGCATGACGGGTCATCCAGCCCACGGAGTGACTTCATGGCCACCGAGCCCAGGACGACCCAGGCCCGCGAGCTGCGCCGCGACCGCCAGCTGGCGATGTACCGCCGCGCGCTGCGCACCCTGCCCGGTGGCACGAACTCGAACTTCCGGGCCTGGGGCGAGGACACGGTCTACATCGATCGGGGCAAGGGTGGCCGGATCTGGGACCAGGACCAGAACGAGTACGTGGACCTGCGGATGGGCTACGGTCCCGTGATCCTCGGTCACGGCGACGACCGCGTCGACGACTACGTGAATGAGCAGATGCGCCGCGGCGTCAGCTTCTCGCTGACGAGCGAGGACGAGGTCCGGGCCATGGAGCTCGTCTGCGAGCTGACCGGCTGGGTCGAGATGGCGCGGATGACGGTGTCGGGCACCGAGGCGACGATGCACGCGATGCGCGTCGCCCGGGCCTACACCGGTCGCAACAAGATCGTGAAGTTCGAGGGCCAGTACCACGGCGTGCACGACTACGCCCTGATCAGCGTGGCCCCGGACGACATGTCGGAGCTGGGCGACGCCGACAAGCCGGTTCGCCTGGCGTGGGGCCGGGGGATCCCGGACGCCGTCGCCGACACCATCATCCCGGCCCGCTACAACGACCTCGACCTGCTTCGTCGCCTGTTCGAGGAACATGGCCACGACATCGCCGCGGTGATCGTCGAGCCGGTCCTCGGCAACGCCCAGGGGATCATGCCCCAGGAGGGCTTCCACGCTGCGATGCGGGCCATGACCGAGGAGTTCGGGATCCTCCTGATCTTCGACGAGGTCAAGACCGGCTTCCGCCTGGCCCGCGGCGGCGCCGCCGAGTACTTCGGGATCCGGCCGGACCTCGGGACGTTCGCCAAGGCGATGGGCAACGGCTACCCGGCGGCCGCGTTCGGCGGCCGGCGCGAGGTCATGAGCGTCCTGCCGGACAAGGTCAGCCACGGCGGGACGTACGCCGGCAACCGCGTCGCCTCGGCGGCGGCCGTCAAGACCCTCGAGATCCTGCGCGACACGACGGCCCTCGAGACGATCCACGCCACGGGCCGGCGGATCCAGGACGGCCTCAGGGAGGTCCTCAATCCGACCGGCCTGCCGTACCTGTTCACCGGCCACCCCTCCATGTTCGGGATCATGTTCACCGAGGAGATCCCGACCGAGTACCGCGACTGGGCCAAGTCGGACCACGAGCTGTACGACGCGGTCGCGCTCGGGATGCTCGCCCGTGGCGCGATGCCCGAGCCCGACAGCCGGGAGCCCTGGTTCATCTGCGAGGCCCACGCCGAAGGCGACACCGTCGACGAGGTGGTCTCGATCTTCGAAGCGTCGCTCCACGCGGCGCTCGAGGCACGCGCCCACGGCGACGTGGCCACGGCCGGCCAGGGCGCCATGAGTCATCCAGGAGCCGGCTGACGCCGGTCACGCGGCCGGGTCGCCGGCCTGTTCCGTCACCCAGGCAGCCATCCAGTCCGGACCCGGCCGGCATGAGACGAGGGACAACAGATCGATGGTCCTCGACGGTAACGCAGTCCGCTCGGTCGATCGAGCGGCGGCACTTCTCCTGGCCCTGGGCGAGTCCCAGGGGGAAGCCGGAGTCACCGAGCTCGCTCGTCGACTCGGGCTCCACAAGTCCACGGCCTCACGCCTGCTGGCCACGCTCCAGAAGCGCGGCCTCGTCGAGCAGGACGAGGAGTCCGGCAAGTACCGCCTCGGGCTGGTCGTCATCCGGCTCGCGGAGCGCGCCGAGCGGACGCTCGACCTGCGCGGCATCTCCATGCCCGAGCTCGAGCGCCTCGCCCGCCTGACCCACGAGACGACCGGCCTCGGCATCCTCGACGGCGACTCGCTCCTGACGGTCGCCCAGGCGGACGGCCCGAACCTGATCGCCGTTGGCGACTGGACCGGGCGCTCCACGCCGCTCCACTGCGTGGCGTCCGGCAAGGTCCTGCTGTCCTCGGTCGCCGAGCGCGAGGTCCTGCGGATCGTGCGGCGCGGCCTGGTCAGCTACACCGAGCGCACGATCACCGAGCTCGAGCCGCTCCTCGAGGAGCTGGCCCGGATCCGGCGGCGCGGCTACGCCACCGCCCTGGGTGAGTTCGAGATGGGCCTCAACGCCGTCGCCGCGCCCGTCCACGACGCGCGGGGCAACGTCATCGCGGCCGTCGACATCTGGGGACCGGCGTTCCGCCTGACCCCGCGCCGCATCCCGGAGCTCGCCGCCCAGGCCCGCGAGACTGCCGCCGCGATCTCGGTCCGGCTCGGCGGGACGGGCACCGCGACGGCCGCCCAGCCGACCCTGGCGCAGGCCCTGTCCAACTCGTCGATCGCGGCCACGGAGCCGGCGCCCCTCCCGGCGTCGCCTGTCGCTGCCGTGGGCGAGCTGACCACCGAGGTCGCGGCCGCCTCCTGACGTCACGGTCGCGGTTCCCGCGAGCGCCGGTCCGCGCTCGCCGGGCGGCGATGCTCCTCGGCGGCGGCCGGGCGGGCTACCATCGGGGACCATGGATGTCACGAAGCCGCCGCTGAGCACGTTCATCGAGGTCGTCCGCGACAGCGGCCTCCGGATCCTCCTGATCATCGTCGTGGCGATCATCGCGGTTCGTGTGACCCGCATCCTCGTCCACGGGATCGTCAAGGCGCTCCTCGACCGCGAGGCGAGCGAGGGGACGGCCCAGGAGCTGTCGGCGATCGAGGTCCAGAAGCGGATCGACACGCTCGACGAGCTCGGCGCCCGGGTGATCCGGGCCTTCGTCGTGATGATCGCCGGGATCATGGTCCTCGGCGCCCTGGACCTCGACATCGGGCCGGCGATCGCGGGTCTCGGCGTCGTCGGGATCGCCGTCGGGTTCGGCGCCCAGAGTCTCGTCCGCGACTACCTCAACGGCGCCCTGATCCTGGTCGAGAACCAGTACAGCAAGGGCGACGTGGTGTCGATCGCCGGCGTCACCGGGTCGGTCGAGGACTTCAGCCTTCGCCGGACCACCCTGCGCGACCTCGACGGCATCGTCCACACCGTCCCCAACGGCGAGGTCAAGGTGGCGAGCAACCGGACCCGGACGTGGGCCCGGATCAACCAGAACGTCACGGTGGCCTTCGGGACCGACATCGACCGAGCGATCGAGGTCGTCGAGGAGCTCGGCAAGGCGATGGCGGCCGATCCCATCTGGAAGCGCCGGATCCTGGAGCCGCCCCGGGTGGAGCGGGTCGAGTCGATCGAGGAGCGCGGGATCACCCTCAAGATCCTCGGCACCGTCCGGGCATCGGAGCAGTGGGCCGCCGGCGGGGAGTTCCGCAAGCTCCTCCTCGAAGCGTTCGCCCGGCACGGCATCCGCCTGCCCCGGCCGCCCCAGGTGTTCGTCGCCCAGTCGGACGCGACCGAGGGCGTCCGGCTCGGGCCGGCGCCGACCCAGGAGGACCTCGCCGACGAGTAGTCGTGCGCTCGGGCGATGTCCGAGTGGGGCGACGATCGTGCGTGTGGCGGACCAGGCGACGGCCGATCAGGCTCGCGGCGGGCCCCGAACCCGCGCTGCGGCCCAGCCAGCCGCCGAGCGGTCCCCCGTCCGGACCTGAGGTCGGATCGAGCGCGTTCCATGGAGGCCCGCGCGTCGCTTGGTGCACGAGGGGGACCGCCCGGGGCGAGAGCCGACCGGGACCGGCGTGGCGATCCTGTCTAGCGTGGGCATCTGGGGCCGACGACGAGGCCGCTGCCGGCCCGCGTAGAATGACCGCCAGGGTCCGCCCGCCCTTTGAGTCCCGCCTCCGCGAACCCCAGGAGAGGCCCGTGAGCGTCGACCAGCGACCCGAGATCGAGAATCTCCTCCTCGAGGAGCGGGTCTTCCCGCCCGATCCGGCGTTCGCCGCGCAGGCCAACGCCCAGGCCGCGCTGTACGAGGAGGCCGCTCGGGATCCCGAGGCGTTCTGGGCGCGGATCGCCCGCGAGACCGTGACCTGGACCGAGCCGTTCGAGACGACCCTCGAGTGGGACCTCCCGTTCGCGAAGTGGTTCGTCGGCGGCAAGCTCAACATCAGCGAGAACTGCGTCGACCGCCACGTCGCCAACGGCCTCGGCGACAAGGTCGCCTACCACTGGGTCGGCGAGCCGGGCGACACCCGGACGATCACCTACGCCGACCTGCTACGCGAGGTCTCGAAGGCCGCCAACGCGCTGCGGGCTCTCGGGATCGGGACCGGCGACCGGGTGGCGATCTACATGCCGATGATCCCGGAGCTGCCGATCGCGATGCTCGCCTGCGCCCGCATCGGCGCGCCGCACACGGTGGTCTTCGGCGGCTTCTCGGCGGAGGCACTCAGCGGCCGGATCAACGACGCGGAGGCGAAGCTCGTCATCACGGCCGACGGCGGCTGGCGGCGCGGCAGGCCGACCGCCCTCAAGCCGGCCGTCGACGAGGCCGTCCAGTCGACCCCGACGGTCGAGCACGTGCTCGTCGTGCGGCGCCTGGGCGACGCCCTCGCGGGCGGGACGGCCATGACCGACGGGCGCGACGTCTGGTGGCACGACCTCGTCGACCGCCAGGCAGAGGTCTGCCCGCCCGTCCCGCTCGACAGCGAGCACATGCTCTACCTGCTCTACACCTCGGGCTCGACCGCCAAGCCGAAGGGGATCACCCACACGACCGCCGGCTATCTCGTCGGCACGTCGTACTCGCACCGGCAGATCTTCGACATCAAGCCGGACGACGTGTACTGGTGCGCGGCCGACGTCGGCTGGGTCACCGGCCACAGCTACATCGTGTACGGACCGCTGGCCAACGCGACGACGGGCGTGATGTACGAGGGGACGCCGGACACGCCGGCCTGGGATCGCTGGTGGCAGATCGTCGAGGACTACCGGGTCACCGTCCTGTACTGCGCCCCGACCGCGATCCGGGCGTTCATGAAGCAGGGCGCCGACCATCCGGCCCGCCACGACCTGTCGTCGCTCCGCGTCCTGGGCTCGGTCGGCGAGCCGATCAATCCCGAGGCCTGGCTCTGGTACCGCGAGCACATCGGTGGCGGGAAGGCCCCGATCGTGGACACCTGGTGGCAGACCGAGACCGGCCAGATCCTGATCTCGCCCCTGCCCGGGGTCACGACGACGAAGCCCGGCAGCGCGACCTTCCCGTTCCCGGGCATCGACGCCGACATCGTCGACGGCGAGGGCAGGTCCGTCCCGAATGGCGGCGGTGGGTATCTCGTCCTGAAGCGGCCGTGGCCGGCGATGCTCCGCGGCATCTATGGCGACCCGGAACGCTACCGCCAGACCTACTGGAGCCGCTTCCCCGGGATGTACTTCGCGGGCGACGGCGCGAAGCGCGACGAGGAGGGCTACTTCTGGCTCCTCGGCCGGGTCGACGACGTGATGAACGTCTCCGGCCATCGCCTGTCCACGACCGAGATCGAGAGCGCCCTCGTCTCGCACCCGGCGGTCGCCGAGGCCGCGGTCGTGGGCGGGCCGGACCCGGTGACCGGCGAGGCGATCAACGCGTTCGTGATCCTGCGCCTCGGCAACGACCCGACCCCCGAGCTGGGCAACGAGCTGCGGGCCCACGTCGCGACGAAGATCAGCCCGATCGCCAAGCCCAAGACGCTGATGTTCGTGCCGGACCTGCCGAAGACCCGGTCCGGCAAGATCATGCGCCGGCTGCTGCGTGACATCGCCCAGGGCCGCTCGCTCGGCGACACCACGACCCTGGCCGACGCGACGGTCGTCGAGACGATCCGGGCCAACAGCGGGGCGTCCGAGGAATGACCGGGCCGAAGGGCGCCCCGTGCCACTGAACTTCCTGCGTCGCAAGAAGGGGGACGCGGTCGGGGCTGCTCCCGGCGGCCGAGCCGGGGGCCCTCGCCCGCCGCGGACCGGCGTCCCGTTCGACGGCGTGACGGAGGAGTGGCGGCTCGTCGGTCGGATGAGCGTCGAGGGCCGCCTGTCCGACGCGCTGAACAAGCGCGAGTCGATCGAGATCCATGACGTCCAGTGGGCGCCGATCGACGGGTCGTCGCCCATGGTGGACGCGCCCGGCCTCCGGAGCATCGATCCGTACGACCTGATCCTCGTCCTCGCCGGCGAAGGCTCGATGCCGGAGCTGACCGATTCGGAGCGTGCCGCCCACCGCGTCCACAAGGTGTCCTACGACGTCGCCCTCGAGGCGCCGCCGTTCCGGGTCGTTGGCACGGTCTTCCTCCACCCGGGATCCGAGCCGGACCGCCTGCTCGACCGGGCGACCGAGATGTTCGTCCCGGTCGTGGACGCGGTGGCAATGCTCGGCGAGCAGCGGGTCGGCGATCCGGACGTGGAGACGGTCCTGGTCAACCGCTTCTACCTGCGCGGCGTGGAGCAGGTCGACAAGCGGACCGGGCTCAAGGCGCAGAAGCTCCCGGGGCGGCCGCTCGGCGGCACGACCTGGCAGGACCGCTCCTGACGAGCACGATCGCGCCCGGAGCCCGTGCGACCTCCGGGTGCCGAGCGACGAGCCGCCCGAGCAGCCCGGACGGGCGACCGGACGCGCTCGCGCGCCTGGCGGGCACCTGAGCCGACGCCGCGGGCACGGGCCGCGGCCGCGGGGTCAGGCTCGAGCCGGCTCCTTCGAGCGGCCGAACAGCCGGAACCCCGACCGGGGCGAAGCCGCGGCACTCTCGGCGCTGTCGGAGGCGAACGTCCGGACGAGGCGCTCCGCGAGCGCGTTGAAGTCGTCGGTCACGCGCTCCCGCGGATACATCTCGATGACGGTCCGGCCCTCGTTCGCGGCCCGGACGAAGAGCAGGCCGCCGGAGCGGATCAGGGCGAGGGCCGGCATCCCGACCGTCTTCTCCATGTCCGCGACCGAGACGCCGCTGTTGGCGCGGTTCACGACGAGCGCGAGATGGTCCTGGACACCGATCTCGATCGCGACCTCGCGAAGCTGGACGGCCGCGCGCAGGGCGGGCACGTCCGGGGTGACCGGTACGAGGATCTTGTCGGCCTTCGCGAACACCGCCCGGTTGAGCTGGCTGTAGGACGGGTGGAGATCCACGACGATGAAGTCGTAGTGGGGCCGTGCCGCCGTGATCGCATCGGCGACCCGGTCCGGCTCCAGGATCTGGGTGTTCAGCGGTGACGACGTGAGCGACACGATCGCCAGGCCCGACGGATGCGGTGCGGCGAGCACGGCGAGGGACTCGAGGTCGCCGCCGTCGGCGTGGTCGCGCCAGCTGTCGGCCACGGTCCGGACCTGCTCGAGGCCGAGCGAGGTGGTCACGTGGCCCGTGACGGTGTCTGCGTCGACGAGGAGGACCTTCTGGCCCCGGTTGAGCTGGAGCGCGGACGCGAGGTTGGTCGCGACGGTCGTCTTCCCGACGCCGCCCTTCGGGTTGAACACCGCGATGACCGTCGCTCGGCGGGACCAGCCCCCGACCTCCATCGAGCCACCCTGGATGATCGGTCCGGACCCGTCATCGATGGTGACCGAGCGGATGCACATCGCCTCGACCCGCCAGCGGATCGAATCGGCGGTGTAGGGCCGGCTGAAGAACTCGTCGGAGGACGACGGGCGGAACAGCGTGTCCAGTGCCTGGGGCGACATCACCATCAGGGCCGGGATGGCGCGCGAGCCCTCGTGGAGCAGGCCGTAGTACTCGAGCGACGTGTCGAGGTCGAACTCCCCGTCGAGGATCGCGACCGCGATGTCCCGACGGCTCGTGAGGAGGGCGTCGAGCTCGTCGGGCGTGCCGACGGTGATCGCCTCGAACCCCGCCCCGCGGAGTTCGGCGACGACCGGCGCGGCCTCGCTCGGCGGCAGGGCGATGGCGATGGCCGGACGAGCCACGGTGCGGTCCTCCCTCGGGGCTGGTGCGATCGGGCGGCGCGATGGTCGGCGGGCGCCGGCCTACGCGTCCGACTCCGGATCGTGAGCGGTGACCTGGACGACGCCGTCGGTCACGCCGGTGACGCGGGCCTGGAACGCCGGCAGGGAGGGGACGACATCGCGCAGGACGACCTCGGCACCGTGCCTGACGGCGAAGATGAACTCGCCGTCCGGCCCGGACGAGACGCCGACGGACTGGACGCCGGGCAGGCGGCCGAGATGACGCTTGAAGCTGGCGATGGAGGCCACGCTGACCAGGCCGACCACGACCACCTGGGTCGCGACCGCCTCGTCGACCGCCTCCGGCGAGGCGCTGGGGACCAGGCCGGCGAGGCGTGAGGCCACGGCTTCGTCGGTGATCTCGGGGATCTCCTCGTCCGACTCGTCGGCGGCCGCGTAGGCCTCGGCCTCCGCGGCATCGAAGTCGGGCGTGATGCCGAGAGCGGCGAGGCGCGGGTCGTCGCCGGTCGCGGCGCCTGGGCTCGCGGTGTCATCGGACTCCGCGGCCTCGGCGGCCGCCTGGATCGCGGCGAACGCAGCCTCGCGATCGAAGCGCTCGGCCGGGGTCTCGGTCGGGGTGGTCGGCTCTTCGAGCGCCGGCTCGGCGACGTCGTTCGCAAGGGCGCTGACCTGGTCGTCGACCGGATCGGCGACGGGTTCCTCGACGATGGCGGTCACGCGCTGGGGCTCGACCAGCGTCGCCTCGGACGTGGCGGTGACCACGGGCTCCTCGGCGGCTGTCATGTCCTCGACCGCGGTCGGCACGATCGCCTCGAAGGCGGGCGGCTCGGGCAGGTTCTCGGCCATCGTGGCAAACCGGCTCGGATCCTCCTCGCGGAGGAGGCGGTCGAAGAAGTCGGCCATCTCGGCCTCGAACGCGGCGACGGTCTTCTGGACCGCATCGATCTCGCGCTCGATCACCCCGGCATGCCGCTCGATCTCGGTCTCGAGGCGCGCCTTGCGATCCGTGATCCTGGTCTCGGTCTCCTCGCGGATCCGGGCGATCTCGGCCTTGGACCACTCGCGCACGGCGGCGACGTCGTCGTCGGCCATGCGGCGGAGGGTGGCCGCCTCGGTGGAGGCACGGCCGTGGATCGTCTCGACGTGCGTCTTCGCGTCCGCCTGGAGCTGCGTCAGCGCCCGGCTCCGGGCGTCCTCGGCCGCGGCCTGCATGGCCTTCGTGAGGTCGGCCATGAACCTGCTCGGCTTCCTGCCGGGCGGAGGGGCGATGGGAGTGGGCGCCGGGCTCGGTCCCGCCTCGACGGCCGCCGTGGGGGCGTCGGGCGCCTCCGACGAAGCGTTGACCGCGGCCTCCGGAACAGCCGTGTCCTCGGTCGGCCAGGCGGCCGCCGCAGCGACGGGCGCGCTCGTGTCGGGCTGACCCTCGGCAGGGTCGCTCGACGTGCGGTCGGTGCTCCACGGAAGCCGGAATCCGGCTTTGGCGTCGGTGGTGGCCATGCGGTGTGTGCCTCTCCAGGTGCGCTGTCGGGGATCCAGGGCGTGGCGGCATTGTGGTCGCGGATGGGGGGTGTGATGGAGTCCGCTAGAGGTACCAGCGGTGCAAGCCGGTGGTACCGCCGGTGGGACGGGACCAGCGCCATCCGCCAGGCCGGAACCCGCGCTGGCTGCCTCCGCGGGCCGGTCCGGTGCGTGGCCGCATCGGCGTTCGACGGGACCGGGGTACGATCCGGGGGATGACCCAGCTCGTCGACCAGCTCGACCGTCCGCTCCACGACCTGCGGATCTCCGTCACGGACCGCTGCAACTTCCGCTGCACCTACTGCATGCCGAAGGAGATCTTCGGCGCCGACTACGCGTTCCTGCCTCGGGCGGAGATCCTGACCTTCGAGGAGATCGAGCGGGTTGCCCGGGTCTTCGTCGGCCTCGGCGTGGAGAAGCTCCGGCTCACCGGCGGCGAACCGCTCGTCCGGCGCGACCTCGCGATCCTCGTCCGGATGCTCGCCGGGATTCGCCGCCCGGATGGCGCGCCGCTCGACCTGACGCTGACGACGAACGGGTCTGCGCTGCGCAAGCTGGCCGGCCCTCTGGCCGAGGCCGGCCTCGGGCGGGTCACGGTCTCGCTCGACTCGCTCGACGACGCGGTGTTCGCGGCGATGAACGGCGTCGATTTCCCGGTGGCCAAGGTCCTCGACGGCGTCGCCGCCGCCCAGGAGGCGGGGCTCGGGCCCGTGAAGATCAACATGGTGGTGCGGCGCGGGATCAACGAGGCGAGCGTCCTGCCGATGGCCCGCTGGGCGCGCTCGGTCGGGGTGACGCTGCGCTTCATCGAGTACATGGACGTCGGGCACACCAACGGCTGGCGGATGGACGACGTCGTCGGGGCCGACGAGCTCGTCGCGATCGTCGATGCGGAGATGCCCCTGGTCGCCGAGCCGCCGCGCTATCGGGGCGAGGTCGCGACGCGCTACCGCTATGCGGACGGCGAGGGTGAGCTCGGCCTGATCGCCTCGGTCACCAAGCCCTTCTGCGGCGACTGCACCCGGGCCCGGCTGTCGGCCGAGGGCCGCTTCTACACGTGCCTGTTCACCGGCGAGGGCCACGACCTGCGGGCCGTGCTGCGCGACCCGACCGCCACGGACGTCCCCGACGACGCGGTCCTGCGAGATGCCGTGGCCGCCGTGTGGCGGGCCCGCGACGACCGCTACTCGGAGGAGCGGACGGAGGCGACGTCCTCGCGCCTGCCGCGGATCGAGATGTTCGCCATGGGCGGGTAGGCCCGGACCCGCTCCGCTCCCGGCCTCCGCCGAGCGATGCTGCGCCGGGTTGTCCACGCTCCCTCCACACCGGTGGAGAACTCGTGGATACTCGACGCCAGCCACGACCGCAGATGGTGGACAAGTCCGTTGACCCGCTCATCGGCCGGCACGTATCGTCGGGTTTGCCCGAAGGGGCCTGCTGGAACCGGAGAAACCGAGATCGCATCAAGGACCTCCGCTCCGCGCCGGTCGCTTCGGGCGTTTCGTTGCCCGGACCCGACGGCCTCGTACGTTCCCGTCCGGACGACGACCGCCCGACGGACCGCGACCGGCATCCCGGTGTCGGTACGTCCGTCGGGCGCTCTTCGAAGCGGGCCTCGGCCGTCTTCCCCCTGGACGCGTTCCCGGAGGCCCGCACGCCCGTGACCACCACCGACCCCGGCTCCGATTCCGGATTCGACCCTGCCCGCCCGATCCCGCCGGCCGAGCAGCCCGCCCGGCTCGACGCCCTGGCGTCCGCGGTCCGCGCCCGATCGGACCTCGTGCCGAAGGTCGGGATCGTGCTCGGGTCCGGCCTCGGCGGCCTCGCCGACGACCTCGAGGACGCGCTCGCCATCCCCTTCGGCGATCTGCCGGGCTGGCCCAGCGCCACCGCGCCGGGCCACGTCGGTCGGCTGCTCCTCGGCCGGCTCGGCGGCACCCCGGTCGTCATGCTCCAGGGCCGCTTCCACGTGTACGAGGGCAATGATCCCGGCCTCGTGGTCCAGCCGGTCCTGCTGTTCGGGCGGCTCGGCGCGGAGATCGTCGTCCTGACGAATGCCGCCGGCGGCATCGATCCCGCATTCGGCCCGGGCACGCTCATGGTCATCTCGGACCACCTCAACCTGACGGGCCGGACGCCGCTGCTCGGCCCGAACGCCGATGCAATCGGCCCCCGGTTCCAGGACCTGACCGACGCCTGGAGTCCGCGCCTCCGCGACGCGCTGAAGGCGGCGGGCGCGGCCGAGGGCGTGGCGCTCGCGGAGGGTGTCTACGCGGGCCTGCTCGGGCCGCAGTACGAGACCCCGTCCGAGGTCCGGATGCTGCGCGGGCTGGGCGCGGACGCGGTCGGGATGTCCACCGTGCTCGAGTGCATCGCCGCGCGCTGGGCCGGCCTCGAGGTCTGCGGCGTCTCGCTGGTCACGAACGCCGGCGCCGGGTACAGCGGCGAGCCGCTCAGCCACGAGGAGGTCCTGGCGGCGGGCGCGGAGGCCGGTCCCCGCCTGGCCCGCGTCATCCGCCGGTTCGTCGCCGATCTCGCCTGACCGTGCGACCCGCGAGCGTCCGGGCCGCTACCTGACGGTCAGCTCGCGACCGGCGGCCTTGGCCGCCTTCGACTTCTCCGCCCAGGCGCCCAGGACGTTGTCCTTGTGGGGCCGGATCGGGCAGTGCTCGTCGCGGTTGCCCATCTCGTCGCAATAGCCGAGGGCGACGCACTTGGGGGCGAGGAACGAGCCCAGGAACGGGCTCACCTGGAAGATCTCGTGGCGGATCAGCTGGAACAGGCGGCGGATCTCCCACTGGGCCATCGTGCACAGGCGCAGCCCCGACATGTGGATGAGCGCCCGCAGGTTCGTCGTCATCACGAGGTTCGTCCGGGTGGCGTTCGGGAAGACGAACCGGGCGTCCTCGCCCGGGATCCCGGCGCCCACCAGCTGGCCGTACAGGTCCATCGAGCCCGCGATCTGCTCGTTGTACGCGTCGCGCAGCTCCGGGTCCGCGTCCTCGATCGAGGCCGGCAGCATCGTCGAGGCGCCCTTGAACGTCACGTAGCGCTGGCTCTGCTGATCGAACGCGACGCCCGCCCGATGCCGGACGAGCTGGTGCGACAGCGTCCGGGACACGCCGCTGATCCCGAAGGTGAAGACGACGTGCTCGATGGTCGAGCCGTGGCCCGATTCGATCACGCCCGAGATCAACTTCTGCATCTTGGCCTGCTCGATCCGGCCGGTCGCCGCCCGGTCGAAGATGTCCTCCGGGGTGAGCTCGGAGTAGCACGTCCGGCAGGCGGTGTAGATCAGCGGGACGTAGTACTGCTCGACGATCTCCTTGTTCGGGAAGAGGAGCGTCGCCTTCATGCCGAGCTCGCGCCGCCCTGGATTCTTCGGGATCGCGGACTTCTCGCGGACGGGCGGGCCGGCGGCGGCGGGCGCCACCGGGGTTCCGGTGGGCTCGGCGGCGGGCGGCTGGGTCGCCTCGGCGGTCATCGCCGAAGTCTACGACGCGGACCGGCCGGACGCGGGACTCAGTAGTAGTCGGAGCAGGACAGGAAGTAGCCGCAGCGGCAGATCAGCTTGCACTTCCGCTCGTCCATCTCGGCGCCGCAGTTGGCGCAGGTCAGGACGACCGTTCCGGGGTCGACCTCGTCGATCTCGTCGGTCTCGAGCAGCACGATCGGCAGGAGCGCCCGCCGGGCGGACGGATCCGACGCGCTCGCGGCGTCCGGACCGCCCCCAGGCGGCGAATCGGACGGACTGTGCGCGGTTCTCCCACGGTCTGGGAACGTCATGCTCGCCCGGCCTCGATTCCGTCCGATCGGCCCGCTCCACGGGAATCCCGACCTCCGAGCGGACGTCGTGGATCGGCCGGCTTCGTCATCGGACGCCGCCGTGCGCGTGCGGAGCGAGCTCGTCGATCCCGACGTCGAGCGCCATGGCGACGCTCTCGTCGAGGGTCATCGACCCGCCCTCCGCGGCCCATCGTTCCAGGTCGGTCGGATCGATCGCGAAGCGCGCGTTCGGGCGGTTGTAGAACTTGAACTCGCGATCGACGAAGTCGGCCAGCCCGACGCCGCCTGCGGACGAGAGCGCGCGAGCGGCGCCCCACAGGCGGGCGGCCCTGGGCAGATCGCCGTCGAACACGGCGATGGCCGCGAAGTCGTCGAGGACGAGGGTGATTCCCGCCACGTCGCCGAACGAGTGGAACAGGCGCAGGGCGTCGGCGGCTCGCCTGCGGGCTTCCTCGACATCGCGCGTCCGCGTCAGGGAGGTCCCGAGCATGTGGAGCGACCACGCCTCCATCGTCCGGTCGCCGAGCCGGCGGAAGACCTCGAGCGCCTCGCGGAACTGGCTGACGCCGCTGTCCTCGTCGTCGCGGAAGTAGAGGTAGTTGCCGATCCCCCAGAGGGCATTGGCCCGGGCCCGCTCGTCGCCGACGGACGCGGCGATGTCGTGGGCGCGCTGCATCTGGCGGAAGCCGGCGCGATCGGGATCGGAGCGCGACGGGTCGCTCGTGATCGCGTACCGGAACGAGTCGTTGTAGAGGGCGTTCGAGATCTCGCGCTGGTCGCCGATCTCCTCCCAGAGCGCGAGCGCCTCGGCGTAGGCCGGAGCCATCGTCGCGAGGTCGGCCTGCCACCAGCCGACGCCGCCGAACGCCTCCATCAGGCGCGCCCGGAGGACCGGATCGGCGCGCGACCACGACGCGTCCACCATGGCCCCGAGCCGCCGCCGGGCCTCCGCAAGGTGGCCTCGCTTCTGCCAGAAGCGCCACATCGCGAACCCGAGCCGGATCGCCGTGTCGGCGTCGCCGGCGGCCACGGCCCGGTCGAGGACGGCCCGGATGTTGTCATGGTCGCGCTCCAGCCGGCCCAGCCACACGCGCTGATCGTCCCCGGACAGTCTCGGCGTCAGCGACTCCGCGAGCGCCAGGAATGCCGCCCGATGGCGCTCCTCGATCACGGCCCGGTCACCGCTCTCCGAGAGGCGCTCCGCGGCGAACTCCCGGATCGTGTCCAGCATCCGGAAGCGGGTCGCTCCGTCGATCTCCTCGGCCCGCACGAGACTCTGGTCCGAGAGCGCCATCAGGCCGTCGAGGACGTCGAGGCCGCCGAGCTCGCCGGCCGGTCCGCAGACGACCTCCGCCGAGTCGAGCTCGCAGCCCGCGACGAACACCGACAGCCGGGCGAGCAGCCGTCGTTCGCCTGCCCCGAGCAGGTCGTGACTCCAGGCGATCGCCCCACGCAGGGTCTGCTGCCGCTCGGGGAGGTCCCGTGCGCCGGCCTGGAGCACGCCGAGCTGGTGCTCCAGGCGCTCGAGGATCGCGTCCGGCGCGAGGAGCTTCGCCCGGGCCGCGGCAAGCTCGATCGCGAGCGGCATCCCGTGGAGCCGGGCCGCGATGGCCGCGACGGCCGGGGCGTTGTCGTTCGTGACCCGGAAGTCCGGCCGGACGGCCATGGCCCGGGCGATGAACAGGCGGACCGCCTCGAACTGGGTGGCCGCCGCGGCGTCGAGGCGGCGATCGGCGGCGGGCAGGTTCATCTTCTCGAGGTCGGTGAGGGAGAGCACGTCGCGCGGCGCCGGCAGGCCCGGGACCGGGTATTCCTGCTCGCCGCTGACGCGGAGCGGGGCTCGACTCGTGACCACGATCGAGAGACGGGGCGCGCCGCGCAGGAGGTCGGTCACGACCGGGGCGCCGTCGATCACCTGCTCGAAGTTGTCCAGGACGAGCAGGACCGCCCGCTCGCTGAGCCAGTCCAGCAGGACGTCGCGCGCGCTGCGCCCCGCCGATTCGATCAGGCCGAGCGTCGTGAGGATCGTCCCTGCGATCATCGCCGGATCGCGGACCGGCTCGAGCGCAACGAACCAGACCCCGTCGGGGAACCGATCCGAGACGTCGGCGGCCAGCTGGAGCGACAGCCGCGTCTTGCCGGTGCCGCCCGGTCCGGTGAGCGTGAGCAGGCGGCTGGAGCCGAGCAGGCCGGACGCCGCGGCGAGCTCCGCGTCGCGCCCGACGAAGCTCGTCAACTGAGTCGGCAGGTTGTTCGGCTGGCGATCGAGCGAGCGGATCGGCGGGAACTCGGCCCGCAGGCCCTCCACCACCAACTGGCAGATCCGCTCCGGCCGGAGGTCCTTCAGGCGATGCTCGCCGAGGCCGCGCAGGCCGACGCCCGGCGGCAGCTCGTCGGCGACGAGCGTGGACGTGGTCTCCGACAGGAGCACCTGGCCGCCGTGACCGGCCGCGGCGACCCGGGCGGCGCGGTGGACGTCGGCTCCGACGTAGGACCGGTCGCGATCGAGGCGGCCGTCGCCGGTGTGGACGCCCATCCGGACCCGGATCGGGGCGTCGTCGGGCCACGGCTCCGCGGCGAGGGCGCGCTGCGCCTGGACGACCGCCGCGATGGCCGCCGCTGTTCGCGGGAACGCCAGGAAGAAGCCGTCGCCTTCGGTCATCACCTCGACGCCGCCGTGGGCCGCGACGGCGGTCCGGATCAGCTGGCGGTGGCGGTCGAGGAGGGCCTCCCAGCGATCGGCGGGCAGGGCCTGGGCGAGCCGGGTCGAGCCTTCGATGTCGGTGAAGACGAAGGCGACGGTGCCGGTCGGCAGGGCAGGGGATGCGCTCGGCGGCTCCGTGGCGGTGCGTCCGGTCAGTGCTGCGGTGGGTCGGTTCTCGCCCGGAGACGGGCCGACAGGCCGCGCAGGATCGCGAGCCCGATCGTGGGATGATCGAGGACGAGCCGTTCGAACTCCCAGCTGGCGAGGGCCAGGCACCGGGTCGGAGCGCTCGTCACGACCTGGGCGACACGGGGCAGCCCGTCGATGACGGACATCTCGCCGAAGAAGTCCCCCGGACCGAGCCGGGCAAGCTCGTCGCCGTCGCGAATGACGCGGACGGCGCCGTCGACGATGACGAAGAGGCCCGTCCCGATCTCGCCCTGGCGGGCGATCACGTGATCCGGCCCGAACTCCACCTCGATCGAGCGCTCGCCGATCGCGGACAGGTCCTCCGGCCGGACGCCCCCGAACAGGGGGCAGGCGCCCAGCAGCTCGGTCCGGCGATCCTGGGTCAGCGTTGTCGCCGCGTCATCCACCATGGTGTGGATGCTGCGCGGTCGGCAGGTCCGGCGTCAACTCGGCGTCGTCGCAAGGGCCGGCGAGTGGCAGAATGGGCTGGCCGGGCAGCGGAGGGTGAGGTCACATGGCCAGTCGTGACGAGATCGTCGACCAGATCGCGGGCTTCGCGCTGTTCGCCGACCTGACGACGCCCCAGCTCCAGCGGATCGCCCACATGTTCGAGGAGGAGTTGTTCCCCGAGGGCGCCCGGGTCCTGCGCCAGGGCCTGTCGGGATCGGCGTTCCATGTCATCCTCGACGGCGAGGCGGCCGTCGTCATCGACGGTCAGCAGCGGGCGACGCTGGCCCGCGGCGACTTCTTCGGCGAGGTCTCGATCCTGCTCGGCGAGCCGCCCGGCGCCGACATCGTGGCCTCGCGGCCACTCCGAACGCTGGTCCTGGCCGGGCCCCAGGTCCAGCCGGTCCTGCTCGACAACCCCCCGCTGATGTACCGGATGCTCCAGGCGCAAGCGCGCCGTCTGCGGAACGCGAACCGGTGGCGGAGCTGACCGCTCCGGGCGATCGGGCGGGTCGCCCGGACGGCGACGACGAGCGACCGTTCCCGCCGGGCGACTACGACCTCGTCGTCGTCGGCAGCGGGCCCGGGGCGATCCAGGTCTCCGCCTCGCTCACGGCGGCCGGCGTCGAGCACGCGGTGATCTCGGCCGACCCGGCGCCCGGTGGGATGTTCCGGCGCTGGCCGTTCTTCCAGCGGCTCCTCTCCTGGACCAAGCCGTACGCGCCCGTCGCCCGCGACGACCGGGCCTACCAGCGCTACGACTGGAACTCGCTCCTCTCCGACGACCCCGCCGCGAGCGGGATCATGCCGGAGTACATGGACGGGACCTCGTACTTCCCGTCCCGCCCGGAGATGGAGCGCAACCTCGTCACCTTCGTCGAGCGGACGGGCACCCGGATCCGCTATGACTGCCGCTGGACCGCGACCCGCCGCGAGGACGGCCCGGACGGCGAACGCTTCGTCCTGACGACGACCGACGGCGAGTACCGAGCCCGGACCGTCGTCTTCGCGGTCGGCGTGGCCGAGCCGTTCGCGCCGCCGACGCCCGGCATCGAGCTCGCCGCGCACTACGCCGACACCCGCGCGGCCGAGACGTACGCCGGTCGCTGCGTGTTCATCCTCGGCAAGCAGAACTCGGGCTTCGAGCTTGCGTCCGGGCTCTTGCCCTGGGCTCGCCGGATCGTGCTCGCGTCCCCGTCCCCGGCCAAGTTGTCGGTGAACACGCGCTCGCTGGTCGGCGTCCGGGCACGGTATCTCCAGCCGTTCGAGGATCACGTCCTCGGCGGGGGCGTGTCGGTGCTCGACGCGTCGATCGCCGGCATCGAACGGAGCGGCGCGGGTGCCGACGGCCCGCTCGTCGTCCGCGTGCGGCCGTCGGCGGGGGGCGAGGAGCTCGCGATCGAGGCCGACGAGGTGATCTCGGCGACGGGCTTCGTGACGCCCCTTCTCGACCTGCCGGACCTCGGCGTCGCGACCTTCGGCCAGGCCCGGCTGCCGGCTCAGACCGCCTACTGGGAGAGCGCCACGGTGCCCGGCATCTTCTTCGCGGGAACGATCGGGCAGGGCTCGGCCGGTCTCAAGAAGCACGGCCTTCCGGCCAACTCCGGGGCCGTCCACGGCGCGCGCTACAACGCCCGGGTCCTGGCCGCCCACATCGCCCGGACCCGGTTCGGCGCGGAGCGTCGCCGGCCCGACATCGCCCCGGGCGACGTCATCGAGTTCATCGTCCGTGAGCTCGCCACGGCGCCCGAGCTGTGGCACCAGCGGGCCTATCTCAGCCGCGTGCTGTCAGTGGATCCGGCTGACGGGATCCGCGACGAGGGCGTCGTGCCCCTCGCGGCCTTCCTCGACGGTGCCGGCGACGACGGGACGGCCGACTCGATCGGGCTGACCCTCGAGGCGGATGGGACGTCTGCTGTCTACCCGGTGCTGTACGTCCGGCGCGACGGCCGGGTCGAGGAGCGTACGGTCGAGGCGGACCCGCTGCTCCGGTTCGACACCGCGGCGGTCCGGACCCAGGTGGCCGAGGTCGTGGCCGAGATGGGCATCCGCTAGTCGTTGGTGGCTAATTCGTGATGAGTTAGTCGTTGACGGCTAACTCCGCCTCGGTTAGCCTCCAGCGGTGCACGGGATCGTCCTGTTCGGCGACGTGATCCGATCGCGGCGCGACTCGCCGGCCGCCACCGCCTGGCTGCGCACGCTCGGCGCGGACCTGATGGCGGCCTACCCGGCCGCCGACCGTCTGGCCGCGTTCGAGTTCACGCAGGGCGACGAGCTCCAGGGCCTGCTCGCACCGACCGCCGATCCGACCATCGCCGTCCTCCGGGCCGCCCTGCATCCCGAGGCGCTCGCGATGCGCTGGGTCATCGTCGCCGGGCCCGTCGATCCGGGCCGAGGGCCTGCCACGCAGCGGAGCGGCCCGGCGTTCATCGCGGCGCGCGAACGGCTGGATGTGGCCGTGGCGCGGCGGGAGCGCCTGGCCGCGGTGAGCGGCGATCCGGGCACGGACCGGCTCCTCGATGGCGTTGCGCCCCTGCTCGGCGCGCTGCTGGCCGAGCTGACGCCGCGTCAGCGCGAGATCGCGTGGTTCCTGCTGGTGGACGGCCTGCGCCGGTCCGAGGCAGCCGAGCGACTCGGCGTGAGCCGGGCGACGGTGTCGGTCGCGGCCGATCGCGCCCACCTCCGCGAGCTCGGCGACCTGGCCGGCGTGGTGCGCACGCTGCTCGCCCGGGCTACGGTTGGGTCCGATGCCTGACGCCGTCCTGGTCCTCGCCTGGCTCGTCCTCGCCCACCTCGTCGCCGACTTCGTGCTCCAGTCCGGCGGGCTGGCCGCCGCGAAGGCGAGCGCCGGGTCGCGCGGGCTGGGCGCCCTCGCGGTTCATGGCCTGATCGTCGCGCTGTGCTGCGCGCCCGCCGGGCTGGCATTCGGGGAGCGCGGCTGGTGGCTGGTCGCGCTGACCGGCCTGAGCCACGTCGCGATCGATCGGACGAAGGTGATCCTGACCCGGCGTGCGGCCGCGGCCGCGATCCGGGACGCTCGTGCCCGCCACGAAGACCCACCTCCGCCGGAGCACCTCGGTCGAGCCTGGACCCCCCGCCCGGCCGCGCTCTTCCTGGCGGATCAGGGCGCCCATCTCCTGGTCGCCGGGATCGGCTGGGCGGTGCTCCTGTCGGGCGCCGTCCCGTCGCCCGACTGGATCACGCTTGTCGACAGCTGGCTCGGCGGCTGGGATCGGGCGACGGTCCACGCGGTCGTCGCCGGCGGCCTCGTCCTCACCTGCCTCGCGATCGTGAACGTCCGGGCGGCATCGCTGTTCGTCGGGATCCTCGTCCGGCCGGTCGAGGCCGGCGAGGACGGCGAGCACCGCTGGGGCGGGCGCGCGGCCCGCGCGGTCGATGCGCCCGCGGCCTCACCGGCTGCGGCAGCCTCGGCGACGGCCCCGGAATCGGTCCGCCGCTGGTCGATCCGGATCGGCCCGCTCGATGCCCGCGTCGTCGCCGAGCCGGATCCGCCGAAGGCCTCCGGGGCCGCATCGGGCGCGCTCGCCGGCCCGGCCCCGCTCGGCGCGAGCGCCCGGGTCGGCGCCACGATCGGCATCCTCGAGCGGATCCTGATCGTCGTCTTCGTCCTGACTGGTACCGATGTCGCGATCGGCTTCGTCGTCGGCGCCAAGACGCTCGCGCGGTTCCGACTCCTCGACGACCGCGACTTCGCCGAGTACTACCTGCTCGGCACCCTCGCCAGCGTGTCGGTCGCGATCATCAGCGCCCTGATCGGCCGCGCGGCGCTCGGCGCGCTCCTGGGCTGACGCGGCTGGCGCGGCCGGCGCGCCGGATCAGGCACGCGTCGCGGGTGCGAGCGCGGCCAGCCGGTCGGCCGCCGCGCGCAGCGTCTCGAGTCGCTTCGGGAACGCGAACCGGAGCTTCGTCCGGCCGAGCTCCGGGTGCGAGAAGAACGACGAACCGGGCACCGCGGCGACGCCCGGATCGGCGATCAGGCGCCGGGCGTACGTGACGTCGTCCTCGTCGGTCAGGTCGCGGATATCGGTCATCGCGTAGTACGCCCCGGCCGGGCGGTGCACGCGAAACCCTGCCGACGCCAGCGCGGGCAGGATCACGTCGCGCCGTTCGCGGTAGCCGGCAAGGAGGGCGTCGTAGTAGGCGCCGTCCATCGTGAGCCCGGCGACCGCGGCGTGCTGGAGCGGCGCCGCGGCGCCGACCGTCAGGAAGTCGTGGACGCGGCGGACGCCGACGGTCAGCTCGGGCGAGGCGATCACCCAGCCGATCCGCCAGCCGGTGACGGAATAGGTCTTCGACATCGAGTCGATCGAGACGGTCCGCTCCGCCATCCCCGGCAGGGTCGCGAGCGGGATGTGCCCGCCCTCGTAGACGAGGTGCTGGTAGATGTCGTCGGTGAAGGCGATCAGGTCGTGCTCGCGGCAGAGATCGGCGACGAGCTCGAGCTCGTCGCGCGTGAACACCTTGCCGGTCGGGTTGTGGGGCGAGTTGACGACGATCGCCCGGGTCCGCGGCGTGACCGCCGCCCGGAGTTCGTCGGGGTCGATCCGCCAGTCCGGCTCGTGGAGCGTGACGTAGCGCGGCACGGCGCCCGTCAGGATCGCGTCCGGCCCGTAGTTCTCGTAGAACGGCTCGAACACCAGGACCTCGTCGCCCGGGTCGAGCAGGCCGAGCATCGCGGCGATCATCCCCTCGGTCGCGCCGTTGACGACCGTGATCTCGGTGTCGGCGTCGACGACCCAGTCGGGGTGGAACCGGGCGGTCTTGGCGGCGATCGCGTCGCGCAGCGGCTTCGCCCCGAACGTGATCGCGTACTGGTTGTGGTCGGCCGCGACGGCCTCG
>DASSPG010000169.1:0-3223 GCA_035699725.1 Candidatus Limnocylindrales bacterium
GGCCGGGCGATGGGGCGGCTGTCAGCCGGGCTGGGGCACCTCGTCCTCGTCGCCGCCGACGGTCAGCGTGACGACCTCGTCGCAGCGATGGCAGCGGAAGATCGCCCGGCGCAGCCAGGACCGTTCGCCGTCATGCGCGGCCGTGTCGTGATGGATCGGCTCGAGCGCCGACCAGCTGCCATCGCCGTGGCGATGCTCGATCCGGTACTCCTGGGCGATCCGGAGATTCGGGTCCATGGGCTCTCCGCGTGCTGGCGACGTCCAGTGCATGGTCGCGCGCGGGCCCGGACCGCGCAAGGGCGGACGGCGATCCTAGTCCTTCGGAGTCCGGATCAGCCGGCCGCGGCGCGAGATCGCATGGGTGGCCAGCGCGGCGACACCCATCGCGATCAGGGCTCGCTCGGCCGTCGGCATGGGACGGATCGCGGACAGGAACTGATCGGCCCGGGCCCGATCCACGACCCGCAGGAGCGCCGCCCCGCGCGGGGTGAGGACGAGCGTCCGCTGGCGACGGTCCTCGGCCTCGACGCGGCGCTCGACCAGCCGGCGACGGACGAGCCCGTCGATGAGCCGGCTCGTGGCCGACGGCGAGCGGTTGATCGACTCGGCCAGCTCGCCGATCGTCATCGTTCCCGAGTCGGCCAGGACGTAGAGCGCCGCGAGCTGCGTGAACCCGAGGCGCAGCTCCCCGAGCTGCGACGCGAATCCGATGACGAGCTCGCGCCAGAGCGCCCGGCCCATTGCCACGCGCTCGGAGATCTGGCGGACGTTCGAGATCCGGGTTCCGGCGGCGAGAACCGTCGCGGACAGGTCCGCCTCGAATCGGCGGGCGATCGCCCGGGCGGGCGGCGGCGTCGCGCGACGTGGAGCGGATCGGGTCTCGCTGGCCATCGTCCCGAGCATAGCGAGGCGCGACCAGGTTTGTGCAGGGTCGCACACACAAGCCCGCGTGAAGCGCGATCCGGCGGCTACCCTGACCGACGATGACCACGCCTGCCTTTGTCTTCCCCGGACAGGGCTCGCAGTCGGTCGGCATGGGACGCGATCTGGCCGCCGCATCACCGGCTGCCGCCGCCGTCTTCGCCGCCGCTGACGCCGCCCTCGCCGAACCGATCAGCGCGCTCGCCTTCGACGGTCCGGCCGAGATCCTCGACCGGACCGAGAACGCCCAGCCGGCGCTGCTCGCGACCTCGATCGCCTACCTCGCCGCCGTCCGCGCTCGTTGGGCCGCCGCCGGGATTCAGCCGCCGGTGGCGGCCTTCGCTGCCGGCCACTCGATGGGCCAGTACTCCGCCCTCGTCGCCGCCGAGGTGATCTCGCTCGAGGACGGCGTCCGCCTCGTCCGCGAGCGCGGCCGGCTGATGCAGGCCTCGGGCGCCGGACGGGACGGCGCGATGGCCGCGATCCTCGGGCTCGACGACGCCCAGCTGCCGGCCCTCGTCGAGCGGGCCGGCGCGCACGGCATCTTCGGCGTTGCCAATCGCAACGCCCCCGGCCAGGTCGTCGTCTCGGGCGAGCGAGCCGCCATCGAGGCCGCCGCCGAGATCGCGAAGGAGCTCGGCGCCCGCAAGGCCATCGTCCTGCCGGTGTCCGTCGCCGCCCATTCGCCGCTCATGGCCGAGGCCGCCGACGGCATGCGCCGGGTCCTCGCCGACGTCGAGTTCCGCGATCCCGTCACCCCCCTCCTCGCGAACGCCGACGCCCGCCCGATCACGACGGCCGACGCCGCCCGCGCCGAGCTCGTCGAGCACCTGACCGCCGGCGTCGACTGGGTTGCCGCCATCGAGCGCATGACCGCGGCCGGCGTCGACACGTTCCTCGAGGTCGGGCCCGGTCGCGTCCTGACCGGGCTGATCAAGCGCATCGCCCCCGATGCCGAGGGGATCGCCCTCGACGACAGCGCATCCTCCGACCGACTGACCGTCCCGTTCGTCACGACGACGACGGCCTGACCCGCTTCCAGAAAGGACTCTCCGAGCGTGCGCAAACCCGATTACGACCGCCGCGTCGTCGTCACCGGCCTGGGTGTCGTCAGCCCGGTCGGGAACGACGTCAAGACCGCCTGGGACAACCTCGTTCGGGGCCACTCGGGCCTGGCCGAGATCACGAAGTTCGACGTGACCGGCTACGAGGCCAAGGCCGCCGGCGAGGTGCGCGACTTCAACGCCGCGGACTGGATGGACCCCAAGGCCGCCCGCCGGAGCGAGTCCTCCATGCACTTCGGGGTCGCCGCGGGCAAGCAGGCCCTCGCCGACTCCGGCTTCGAGATCACCGATGAGAACCGCGAGGAGGTCGGGGTCGTCTTCAGCTCCGGCGCCGGCGGCCAGCAGCTGATGATCGACGCCTGGGTCAGCCTCCACGAGAAGGGCCCGCGGAGCGTCGCCCCGACGTTCATCGCCAACGCCCTCGTGGATTCCGCCTCGGGCATGCTGGCGATCGAGACCGGTGCGATCGGCCACAACCTGTGCATCGTGTCCGCCTGCGCGACCGGGACCCACAGCGTCGGCGAGGCGGCCGAAGCGATCCGCCGGGGCGACTGCATCGCCGCGATCACCGGTTCCACCGAGGCGCCCCTTCTCGAGACGGCCCACGCCGGCTTCACGAACATGCGCGGGATGGGCATGCCGCGTCCCGGCGAGCCCCTCCAGACCGTCTCGCGTCCGTTCGACAAGACCCGCGACGGGTTCGTCCTCGGCGAGGGCGCCGGTGGCCTGTTCCTCGAGGATCTCGAGCTGGCCAAGGCGCGCGGGGCGCGGATCTACGCCGAGGTCGTCGGGTACGGCTCCGCGGCCGACGGCTGGGACATGATCCAGCCGATTGCCGGCGGAACGGGCTCGGCCCGGGCGATGAAGATGGCCCTCCAGCGGCGCGGCGTGCCCGCCGACGAGGTCGACCTCATCAACCCGCACGGCACCTCGACGCCGCTCGGCGACAAGCGCGAGGCGGAGGCGATCTGGGCGGTCTTCGGCGACCGCGCAGCGGGCTCCCGTCACGAGCTCGCGATCAGCGCCACGAAGTCGATGACCGGCCACATGATGGGCGCCGCGGGCGCGTTCGAAGCCTTCGCGACAGTCATGTCCGTCGCCGAGCAGTGCGTCCCGCCGACGATCAACTACCGCGACCCCGACCCGGAGTGCGACCTGTGGGTCGTCCCGGACGCCACCCAGCACCGGATCCGCTACGCGCTGAGCAACAACATCGGGCTCGGTGGCCACAACGGAGC
>DASSPG010000170.1:0-12660 GCA_035699725.1 Candidatus Limnocylindrales bacterium
TCGGCCACCTTCCTTGAGGTCGCTCGCGCCGCGGACCCCAGATCGTCGAGCCGGTTCCAGATCTCGACCACGATCATGACGCGATGCCGTCGCTCGATGAGGCAGACGTCGATTGATCGAGACGGGTCGAGCGGTCGGGTCGGCAGCTCGAGCGAGCCGTCGCGGCCATGTCGCGCCCCCAGCTGCAGCACCAGCTCCTGGGCGACGAGATGGCCGGCGTCGCGCGGCTCGGGAGTGATGTCGCGGCTGAACCCCACCGCGCGCGGCCGCCCCAGTGCGATCCCGATCGCCGCCCACGTCGCGATCGACGTTCCGGCCCCATGCCCCGCCTCGAGATGGCTGATCTCAGATTGGCCCAGCCCGACCCGTCATCTCCGATTGCGGGCGCTTCATCCTCGCCACATCGACGCCATCGTTATCCATGGCGCTGCACGCCCGATTGGCGCGGCCTCACCACCGGATCGACGCTCGACCTCGGCCTCGACGCGTGACCCCACGCTCAGACTGGGGGCGTCAGCAGCCAGCGGGCCCGTCTGGGGCTGCCTGATGCCCCGCCAACCCGTCGGATCGCGATCCGGTCGATATCGCATCTGGGCCGGGACCGATCGGGCTCCGGGATCGGCGCGGCGGTCAGGCGCGGCGGCGCCCCACGGCCAGCCGGCGCTTGCCGGCGCGGACGACGAGCCACTCCCCGTCGATCGGTGCGGGGACGGCGGCGTCCAGGGCGGCGATCCGCTCGTCGCCGATCGTCAATCCGCCCTGCGCGATCGCACGCCGCGCCTCTCCGGCTGACGCGAACAGCCCGGACGCGAGCGCGACCCCCACCGGGCCGCCTTCGACGTCCGCGTCCGTGAACCCGAACCCGCCGACCGCGCCGTGGAGCGTCGCGAGGACCGCGGGGTCGCGGATTGGCCCCCGCGAGAAGGCCGCCTCGCTGACCTGCTCGGCGTGCGCAAGGGCCGAAGCACCGTGCGCGCGCTCCGTGACGTCGCGCGCGAGTGCTCGCTGCGCCGCTCGCCCCTCCGGCCGCGCCGCCGCCTCCGCCTCGAGCCCCTCGATCTCCTCGCGCCCGAGGAGCGTGAACCAGCGCAGGTACGTGCCGACGTCGCGGTCGTCCACGTTGAGCCAGTACTGGTAGAAGGCGTACGGCGAGGTCTGCGAGGGGTCGAGCCAGACCGTGTCGCCGCCGGCGGTCTTCCCGAACTTCGTCCCCGACTGCGAAAGGAGCAGCCGGTACGCCAGCCCGTGGGCGTGCCCCCCGCCCGAGTCCACATCCGCTTCGGGCCCGCCGGCCTGCCCGCCGGCCTCTCCCCCGCCCTCCCCGGCCCGGCGCCGGATCAGCTCGAGGCCGGCGGTGATGTTGCCCCACTGGTCGGCGCCGCCCATCTGGAGCTCGACGCCCAGCTCGCGGTGGAGATGCTCGAAGTCCGTCGCCTGGATGAGCATGTAGCTGAACTCCGTGAACGACAGGCCGCGGTCGAGCCGCGTCTGGACGGAGTCCTTCGCGAGCATGTACGGGACCGTGAAGTGCTTGCCGACGTCGCGCAGCCAGTCGATCAGGCCGATCCCGCCGAGCCAGTCGAGGTTGTTGACCATGAGCGCGCCGGAAGCGCCGCTGAAGTCCAGGAACCGCTCGAGCTGGCCGCGGATGGAGCCGACGTTGGCCGCGAGCGTGTCGCGATCGAGGAGGTTCCGCTCGGCGGACGTCCCCGACGGATCACCGATCATGCCGGTCCCGCCGCCCACGAGCGCGACCGGCCGGCCGCCGTGGCGCTGGAGCTGGACGAGACCCATGATCGGCACGAGGTGGCCGATGTGGAGCCACGGCCCGGACGGGTCGAACCCGTTGTACCCCGCGATCGGGCGGCCCGTCGCGAGCCGAGCCGGGAGGCCCGGTGTCGTCGCGTGGAGCATGCCCCGCCAGGTGAGCTCGTCGAGCAGCCCGGACAGCCCCGGGACGCCTCCGGCGAGGGCCGAATCGAGCGTCACAGGCTCGTGGCCCGAGCCGTCACGACGGGCAGAGAAGAGGGGCGGCTCACGGCCCCTATGCTATCGTGCGGCCCGACATGCAGACCAGCCTCGCGCGGCGGCAGCGTCATCGACGCAGCTTCGACCGCGGGCGGCCCCGCGGCTCCTCCCCGGTGCGGAGGGTCGCGATCGCGATCCCGATCATCCTGTTCACGACCTTCCTTGCGATCGGTCTGGCGGGCGTGATCGGCGTCGCCGCCGCGTACACGTACTACAGCCAGGGCCTGCCCGATCCTCGCGACACCCTGAGCAACCTGACCTTCGACCAGCAGACGCGGGTCACCGATCGAACCGGCAAGGTCGAGCTGGCCCGCCTCGGCGAGTTCAAGCGCGAGCTCGTCGCCTTCGACGCCATCCCGCCCGAGATCCTCGACGCCACGACCGCGATCGAGGACAAGGACTTCTGGTCGAACCCGGGGTTCGACCTGCCGGGCTTCGTGTCGGCCACGCTGGACACCCTCAGCGGGCGGCCCCGCGGCGGCTCGACGATCACCCAGCAGCTCGTCCGCGCCCGGCTCCTGCCCGACAGCGCCTTCGCCAAGGGTCGCGAGGAGCGCAAGATCCGGGAGATCATCCAGAGCCTGCGCCTGACGGAGAGCTATCCCGGCGAAGAGGGCAAGCGGGAGATCATCACCGCCTACCTGAACCAGAACTTCTACGGCAACCAGTCGTACGGGATCAAGGCCGCCGCCCACACGTACTTCGACAAGGAGCTCGACGAGCTGACCCTGGCCGAGGCGGCGATCCTCGCGGCCATTCCCCAGTCGCCGACGAAGTTCGACCTCGTGAAGAACGCCGAAGAGGTCTGTGCCGTCACCGTCGCCGAGGGCAAGGAGTGCCCGACGGCGAAGGTCCAGCTCATCGTTCCCGACACGACCGAGATCGTCGTCCGTCGCAACTACGTGCTCGACCAGATGAAGACGCGCAGCCCGCTGTCGGGCACGAAGCACACCGTGGACGAGTACGAGCGGGCGAAATCCGAGCCGGTCGTCCTGGCCCGCCAGCTCGGCGTCCGCTGGCTGGCTCCGCACTTCGTGTGGCAGGTCCGCGCCGAGCTCGCCCGGATCCTCTGCCCGAACGACTCGGTGGACCAGTGCAGCGACATCGACACCGGCGGCTACCGGGTCACCACGACGCTCGACTGGAAGAAGCAGACGACCACCGAGAAGTGGGTGTTCGCCGCGGCCCGGGTGCCCAACCTGTCGGACCCCAAGACCCGCCTGAAGAACCTCAAGATCCCGTCGAAGGAATGGGGCTGGCTCGTCAACCTGCGCGGCAAGAACCTCCATAACGGCGCCGCTGCGATCCTCGATTACCGGACCGGCGAGATCCTGGCCTATGCCGGGTCCGCCAGCTACACCGCCGCCGGGACGAAGAAGTTCCAGCCGCAGTGGGACGTCCTCTCCGACGGCTGGCGCCAGCCGGGATCCTCGATCAAGCCGCTCAACTACGCGATCGGCATCGAGGACCGGACGATGACCGCGGCCACGATGTTCATGGACGTCACGACGGACTTCGGCGGCAAGTTCATCCCGACCCAGGCCGACAAGAAGGAGCGCGGCCCGGTGCGCCTGCGCTCGGCGCTCCAGTTCTCGCTCAATATCCCGTCGATCAAGGCCGGACTGATGAACGGCCTCGACCACTTCTACGAGCGCTCGCGCGACTTCGGCGTGACCTACTTCCCGGGCACCGTGCCGGTCACCTCGATGGGCATCGGGACGCTCGAGGTCCACCCGATCGACCTGCTCGGCGCGTATGGCGCGATCGCCGACGGTGGGCGGCTCGTGCCACGCACGACGATCCTCAAGGTCACCAAGGCCGACGGCACCGTCATCTGGCCGGATCCGGCGGTCAAGCGGACGCCGGCCAAGGTGATCAGCCCGCAGGCCGCGTACATCGTGACCGACATCCTGAAGGGCAACACCGATCCGAAGGTGAACCCGTTCTGGGCCGAGTGGGCGATCTACGAGAACGGGGCCCGCCGGCCGGCAGCCTACAAGACGGGGACGACCAACGAGAACCGCGACGTCCTGGCCTTCGGCTACCTCGCTCCGCCGAAGGATCCGAAGGCGCCCGCCCTGGCGGTCGGCGTCTGGATGGGCAACAGCAACAACGAGCCGAACACGGACACGCTCTCGCTCAAGTCGTCGGCGCCGCTCTGGTCGCGGATCCTGACCGAGGCCAGCAAGGGCACCCCCATCGTCGACTTCAAGCAGCCGAAGGGGATCGTCACCGTCCCGGTTGACGCGATCACCGGCCTGAAGCCCGGACCGTTCACGACCCGGACCGTGAAGGAGCTGTTCATCGACGGCACCGAGCCGACCCAGTCGGACGACCTGCGCCGGACGGTCGACATCGACATGGCGAGCGGGCTGCTCTGGCAGGACGGATGCGTGGGACCGCGGCGAACCGTGGGGGCGCTCGACTTCAGCCAGGTCGAGGCGGCCTTCCCGCGCTGGCAGAAGGCCGACAACGCCTGGGTCCGTCGGGCCGCCCGCGGCCCCGGTGTCGGCGGTGGCCTCAAGGGCACCACCACCCAGTACTTCTACGGCGACGGCTTCTATCCGTTCGGGCGGACCTGGGGCGGCATCTTCGCTCCGTCCGGGACCTGCCCGCTCGCACCGCCACCCAGTGAGCCACCGTGCGACAACCCGTTGGGGCTGTTCTGCCCGTCCCAGCCGGTCGATCCGGGGCCGCCCGGCAGCGAGAAGCCGGGCAAGACCCCGCGGCCCTGACCGGGGCCGAGAGCCGACCGGGCCGGGTCGCCGTCCGGATGCCCCGACGCCCCTACAGCTTGATGACCGTCGCCCCGTCGCCGCCCTCGCCGCGCTCGCCGGGCCGGGCCGACGTGACGAGCGGGTGGGCGCCCGCCCGCACCCGGACCGCGTCCCGCAGCGCGCCCGTGCCCAGCCCGTGGATGACCACGACCTGGTCGAGGCCCGCAAGGCCGGCGTCGTCCAGGTAGCGATCGAGCGCGTCGAGCGCCTCTTCGACCCGCGCACCGCGCAGGTCGAGCGATGAGGCCACGGTCCGCGCCCGCTCCAGGCGCAACGCCGCGATCCCCGTTCCCCGGTCGCGTGGTCCCGGCGCCGTGAAGCGGGCATTGCCGCCGATCGTGCGATCCGCATCGGGTGGCGGCGCCGCCTCGAACACCGGGTCCAGGTCGTCGGTGGCCACGCTGATCCGCATCGCGCCCGATTCGAGCGTCGCCCGCGTGCCCGCCTTCTCGAGGGCCGCGATCCGCCCTTCCCAGCCGCCGCTCCGCGAGCGCGCCTTCTCGCCGAGGCGCCACTCGTGCGGTGGCCGGGCCGCCGCGACGTCGCCCACCCCGTCACCGCTGGCGACGCCGTCGGGCAGGCGCGCCAGCTGGGCCTCGGCCCGCGCCACGGCCGCGTCGAGGCCGGGCTGGGTCAACGTCTCGCGCTCCAGTGACTCGCGGGTGGCACGGATCTCCTCGCGCAGGGCGGCGACGAGCTGCTCTCCCTCGATCCGCGCCTTGCGGACGGCCTCGTCGCGCTCGCGCCGTGCCTGACGCCGCTCGTCGTCGGCCACGCGCAGGGCGGCCGCGGCCCGGGCCTCGGCAGCGCGGGCGCGCTCGAGCAGGTCGCTCGTCTCGCCCTCGGTCTCCCGGATCCGGGCGAGCGTCTCCTCGAACGCGCGCTGGTTCTCCGACAGGCGCGAGCGGGCGTCCTCCACGATCGCCGCGTCGAGCCCGAGCCGCTCCGCGATCGCGAACGCCTGGCTGCCGCCGGGCAGGCCGATCGTGAGCCGATACGTCGGCGACAGCGTCTCGAGGTCGAACTCGACCGACGCGTTGCGCGCCCCGCCGGTCGTGTGGGCGTAGGCCTTGAGCTCGGCGTAGTGGGTGGTCGCCGCCACCAGGGCGCCGGCCCGGATGAAGTGGTCGAGGAGGGCCTGGGCGAGCGCCGATCCCTCGGTCGGGTCGGTGCCGGCGCCGAGCTCGTCGAGCAGGACCAGCGTGCCGGGCCCGGCCGCCTCGACGATCCGGGTGATCGAGCGGAGGTGGCCGGAGAACGTGGACAGGCTCTGGGCGATCGACTGCTCGTCGCCGATGTCGGCGAAGACATCACGGAAGATCGGCAGCCGCGAGCCGGCCTCGGCCGGGACGTGGAGCCCGGCCTGGTGCATGAGGGCGAGCAGCCCGAGCGTCCGCAGCGTGACGGTCTTGCCGCCGGTGTTCGGGCCGGTCACGACGAGCGCCGTGTAGCCGTCACCGAGCCGGATGTCGATCGGGACCACGCGGCCGGCCAGCCCCGGGTGACGGGCGCCCAGGAGGATGACCTCCGGGCGGTCGGCGGTCTCGGCGCGCGTCCCGTCGAGGTCCGCCGAGAGGTTGGCCTTGGCCGCCCAGAAGTCGAACCGGGCCAGCGCCCCGAGCGTCTCCCGGAGCGGGCCCGCGTTCGCCCCGACGAGCGCGGAGAGCTCGTCGAGGATCCGCTCGATCTCCTCGCGTTCGGCGACCTGCGCCTCGCGCCAGGCATTGCCGAGCTCGACGGCGATCAGGGGCTCGATGAAGAGCGTCGCCCCGCTGCCCGACGCGTCGTGGACGATGCCCTTGACCCGGCTCCGGGCCTCGGCCTTGACCGGCACGACGTAGCGCCCGTTGCGGAGCGTGACGATCGGGTCCTGGAGCGCGCCGCCGAGCTCCGAGCCGACCAGGGCGTCGAGCCGGCGCCGGAGCCGGTCGTAGGCGACGCGCACCGCCGCCCGCAACCCGCCGAGGCGCGGCGAGGCGGTGTCGAGCAGCTCCCCGACCGGATCGAAGCTCCGGGCAAGGGTCGAACGGATCGCGGGCAGCGCGTGGAGCTCACGGGCGAGGGCGTGGAGCAGCGGCCGGCGATCCTCGGCGAGGGACGTCTGGAGGCGGGCGGCAGCATCGAGCGTGTCGGCGAGCCCGAGGAACTGGGCCGGGTCGAGCCGGCCGCCGCGAGCCGCCCGCTCGACCGCCGGTCCGATGTCGTGGGCCGCCCCGATACCGACCCCCGGCCGTTCGGACAGGAGCGCCCGGGTCTGGTCGGTCTCGTCGAGGCTGCGCGCGACGAGGACCGGGTCGCTCTCGGGGACGAGGCCTTCGGCCAGCCGACGGGACGGCGCGAACTGCGTCTTCTCGGCGAGCCGATCCCGGATCAGCGGGAACTCGAGGAGGGTGATCGAGCGGGGGTCCATCAGGGTCGGCCGAGGCCCTCGTGGGCGAGCGGCGCCGGGCGCGAGACGGATGGATGCCCCGCGATCGCGAGCCGCCACGGAGCCGACGCCCACGGCTCCCCGGCGAAGGCGATCCCGACGCGCGGGCCCGTGACCGCGGCGGGACGTGGCTCGCCCGGCGGTGGAGGCTCCAATCGGATCGGCGCCGTCGGCTCGAGCAGGTCGCGGCCGGTCAGCGAGCGGTCGACATCGAACGCCGCGCAGACGAGCCCGGGTCCCGCCGCGAGCCGAGCGTCCGGCACCCGCGCCGGGATCACGCCGTCATCGGCAGCCCCGCGGCGGCGCTCGCGGGCGCGGCGCTCACGGGACGCGCGCATGAGCGGAGCCCCCTCCAGCGGCTCGATCGCCCGGACGAGCAGCGCCGAGGCCTCACCGGCCGATCCGGTGACGATGTTCAGACAGTCGTGCATGCCGTAGACAAGGTACACGTAGGCCCGTCCCGGGGGCCCGAACATCACGGCGTTCCGGGCGGTCCGCCCGAACCGGGCGTGTGACGCCCGGTCGTCCTCGCCGAGGTATGCCTCGAGCTCGACGATCCGGCCCACCCGACGGCCGGTCTCGTCATCGCGCACGAAGCGCCAACCGAGGAGCGCCCGGGCCGCCTCGAGCGGCGGGAGGGCCCGGAGGCGGGCCCGCGAGTCAGCCGGGTCGGTGCCGGCGGCCCCTTCCCTCATGCTCGTTGCGAGGGCGCGCTCGCTACTCGGGCCGAACGGTGACGTAGAACGCCTGGAGATCGGTCGGGATCAGGAGGCCGAACACGCCGATGAACCCCGGGATGATCCGGGTCCGGAAGATGTCGGCCACGGTCGAGGTGTTCATCACGTCGAAGAAGCTCCGGATCCAGGCGAACTCGTTCTCGTCCTTGGGGATGGTCGGGATCCGGAAGAACGAGTCGAGGATGATGATCACGCACCCCACGAGGAACAGGGCCTGGACGATCCCGAGCAGCCCGCCGATCACCTCGTCGGCGAACGTCGCCCGCTGGAACAGGTCCTGCTTGTGGTAGAAGCCCTGGATCACGACGGTGAACGCGATCGTCGCGGCGACGAACACGATGCCGAAGCCGAGCATGACCGCGTACTCGTCCGGGTAGTCGTTCCAGTTCTGGGCGAGATAACCGCCGAGCGGGTCGCGCAGGTTCGCCGCGAACAGGAACGAGAAGAGCATCGACGCGAGACCCAGGACGCGTCGGATCGTTCCCTGGATGAAGCCGAGGACGAACATCCCGAAAGCGAACAGGACGACCAGCAGGTCGAACCGGTTGATCGAGTCCAGCACGTCCCCGATGTTCACACACGCTCCCTCGGCTCAGAGATCCCCGGTCATCTCACCAGTCGTGAGCCCGCCACAGGGTAGCAGCGCCGATTCGGGCGCGGCAACCCGGACTCAGGTCCTGATCCGGCCGCCGATCGCGGCCACGGCGTTCGTGATCGAGGCGATGGCGTGGTCGATCTCGGCCTCGGTGAGGGTCCGGTCCTCGGCCTGGAGGAGGAGCCGCCAGGCGAGGCTCTTTTCGTCGCCGCCGAGCGGGCTGCCGCGGTAGATGTCGAACAGGCTGACCGACGCCAGGTCGGGACCGCCGGCCGCCCGGATGGCGGTCGCGATGTCGCTGGCGGGCGTGGCCTCCGGCACCACGATCGCGAGATCGCGCTCGGCAGCGGGTTGCCGTGAGGGGGCGCGCACGCGGACGTCGCGCGCCCGGCCGGCGGACAGCCCGGCGACGTCGAGCTCGGCAACGATCACCCGGACCCCGCGCAGGTCCGCGTCCTCGGCCACGCTCGGGTGCAGCTCGCCGGCGACGCCCGAGATCGCTGTCGCTCCACCGGCCCGGGCCACGACCCGCGCGGACCGGCCCGGATGGAGGATCGGCTCGTCCGTGAGAGGTGCGAACTCCGGCTCGGTGAACCCGAGGCGCCGGCAGACCAGCTCGATCAGGCCCTTCGCGTCGTCGAGATCGGCCGCGCGGCGCGGGCGGTTCCAGCCCGGCGGATCGAACGCACCAGTGAGCGCGATGGCCAGCCGCCACCATTCGCGGGTCGTCTCGCCGTCTCGGCCATAGCCCTTGCCGATCTCGAAGATCGCGAGGTCGGCCCGGCCGTGGCGGACGTTCGTCGACGCGATCTCGACGAGGCTCCCGACCACCGACGTCCGAAGGATCGCGTGATCGGCCGAAAGCGGGTTCGTCACACGGATCGGACGCCCGATCGCGGGCGACGACCCGGCGACCGGAGGCAGCTCGGCCGTCCACGAGAAGCGGTCGGCCAGGGTCGGCGAGACGAGGGCGTGGCTCACGGTCTCGGTCAGGCCGGCCCCGGCGAGGGTCGCGCGGACGAGATCACGGATCTCCAGGGGAGATGCGCGGAACGGCGGCATCGGCGTGTGGGGCAGGATCGAGGGCACCGTGTCGTAGCCGATGATCCGGGCGATCTCCTCGGTCACGTCGGTCTCGATCGCGATGTCGCGGCGCCACGTCGGGACGATCGCGACGACGACCTCGTCGGCGGCGCTCGCCTCGGCGACCAGCGGTCTGGGGCCGGCTGAAATCATGACCCGGCGGTCGCCCGCCCCGTCGGCGGGCTCGGTCTCGACACCGACCCGTCCGAGCGTCGCCCGCTGGAGCTCGGTGTCCAGGCTCGTCCCGAGGAGGCGGTTGACGCGTGCCGGACGGAACGGGACGCGGGCACGATCCGGCTCGGCGGGATTGCTGTCGACGTGGCCGCGAGCGACCGAGCCGCCGCCCCACTCCGCGGTGAGCCGGGCCGCCCGGTCAGCGCCGATGCGAGCGAGGCGGGTCTCCTGGCCCTTCTCGAACCGGAGGCTCGCCTCGGAGCGGAGGCCGTACCGTTGGCCCGTCCGGCGGATCGCGATCGGATCGAACGTCGCGGACTCGATGATGACCCGGGTGGTCGCGTCGTTCACCTCGGACGCGGCGCCGCCCATGACCCCCGCCATCCCGAGCGGGCCCCGCACGTCCGCGATCAGGAGCGTGTCCGCGTCGAGCTCCCGCGTGACGTGGTCGATCGTCTCGAGTCGCTCCCCCGCCGTCGCCCGGCGAACGATCACATGGCGCCGGCCGTCGACGTCGGCGACCGCGTCCGCGTCGTAGGCGTGGATCGGTTTGCCCAGCTCGAGCATGACGTAGTTGCTCACGTCGACGACGTTGCTGATCGGGCGCTGGCCGGCAGCGCGGAGGCGCATCTGGACGCGGTCCGGCGACGGGCCGACCGTCAGGCCATCCACCCAGCGACCGACGAAGCGCGGGCACCACTCGCCGTCACGGACCTCGAGGGAGATCAGGTCGGCGGCGTCCCGGCCGTCCTCGGCCGGGTCCGTCTCGGGCCAGCGGAGGGGCGCGCCGGTGATCGCCGCGACCTCGCGGGCCAGCCCAACCAGCGACAGGGCGTCGCCCCGGTTCGGCTTGACGTCCACGTCGAGGACGACGTCCCCGTACAGCTCCGTCAGGCCGGCCCCGATCGGGCTGTCCGGCGGCAGGATAAGGATCCCGTCGGCGTCGCCGGTCAGATTCAGCTCATCGCCCGAGCACAGCATCCCGTTGCTGACCACGCCCATTTTCTCGGTCCGCTCGATCCGGCGATCACCCGGCAGGACCGCGCCGGGGAGCGCGACCGGGACGCGCTGGCCGGCGGCGATGTTCGTCGCGCCGCAGACGATCGACAGCGGCTCCTCGCCGGCCCGGATCCGGACCGACGTCAGCGACAGGCGGTCGGCGTTGGGGTGCTTCTCCACGCTGAGGAGCTCGCCCACGACCACGTTCTGCCAGTCGGCGCCCCAGCGCTCGATCCCCTTGACCTCCATCCCCAACAGGGTCAGCCGTTCCGCCAGCGCCTCGGGTTCGAGCTCGACGTCGACGTAGTCGCGGAGCCAGGACAGGGGCACCCTCATGCCGTCCCGCCCGGCTGTTCGCTGCCGACCGCCACGAACTGGTCGAGGAAGCGAAGGTCGTTCTCCATGTACAGCCGCAGGTCGCCGACGGAGTGGCGGAGGTTGGCGATCCGCTCCACGCCCATCCCGAACGCGAACCCCTGGTAGCGCTCGGGGTCCAGGCCGCCGGACTGGAGCACGACCGGGTGGACCATGCCCGCCCCCAGGATCGTCATCCAGCCCGTCCGCGAGCAGGCCGGGCAGCCCGATCCGCCGCACACGAGGCACTCCACATCGAAGGCGACCGAGGGCTCGGTGAACGGGTAGTAGCCGGGTCGGAAGCGGGTCCGCTTGTCGGCGCCGTACAGGGCCTTGGCGAACTGCTCCAGGAGGCCCTTGAGGTCGGCCATCGTCGTGCCCTCGTCGACCATCAGGCCCTCGACCTGGAAGAACTCCGAGGCATGGCTGGCGTCGATCGCCTCGTAGCGGTAGCAGCGCCCGGGCAGGAGGGCCCGGATCGGCGGGGATGTCGTGGTCATCACCCGGATCTGCCCGGGCGAGGTGTGGGTCCGCAGGAGCTGGCCGTCGATGTCGACGTAGAGCGTGTCCCACAGGTCGCGCGCCGGGTGATCGGGTGGGATGTTGAGCATCTGGAAGTTGGTGACGTCGTCCTCGACCTCCGGACCCTCGTAGGTCACGAACCCGAACTGGCCGAAGATGTCGGCGATGACGCCGATCGTCTCGACGATCGGGTGGAGCGCTCCGCGCCGGATCGGGCGGCCGGGCGTGGTGACGTCGACGGCCTCGGCCGCCAGACGGGCGTCGAGGGCCGCGCCGCGAAGCTCGCGGCCACGGGCGGCGAGGGCGTCCTCGAGGGCGGCGCGGACGACGTTCGCGATCGCGCCGACGCGCGGCCGGTCGTCGGCGGGGAGGGCGCCGATGCCGCGCAGGACCGCGGTGAGGCGTCCCTTCTTGCCCAGGACGTCGAGCTCGAGCGCCTCCAGGGCGGCGACGTCCGAGGCGGCGGCGATCGAGGACAGCGCCTCGTCGCGCAGGGCCTCCAGGTCGCGGGTCAGGTCGGCGAGATCCACGAAGCTCCTCGGACCGCGCTCCGGAGCGCGCGCTCGGCGCGCCGAGCGCTCAGGCGCAGGCTATGCGCTGCGGACGGCCTCGACGATCCGGCTGAACGTGCCCGCGTCGCGGACGGCGACGTCGGCCAGGGTCTTCCGGTCGAGCTCGATCTCGGCCTTCTTCAGGCCGGCGACGAAGGCGCCGTAGGTCATGCCGTTGAGGCGGGCCGCCGCGTTGATCCGGATGATCCACAGCTCGCGCATCTGGCGCTTGCGCTGCTTCCGGTCGCGGGTGGCGTAGGCCATCGCGTGCAGGTTCGCCTCGCGGGCGACCTTGATCAGGCGGGACTTGGCGCCCTTGCGGCCCTCGGCCGCGTTCAGGAGGCGCTTGTGGCGCTTGTGGGCGGTGACCCCGCGCTTGACTCGTGCCATGCGTTCGACTCGCTCCTAGAGG
>DASSPG010000171.1:0-17968 GCA_035699725.1 Candidatus Limnocylindrales bacterium
CTCGAGAACCTCACGCCGGTCAACGTCTGCCGGGTGTGCGTCGTCGAGGTCACCGGAGCGCGCGTCCTCGTGCCGGCCTGCTCGCGCCGGGTCGAGGCCGGGATGGACATCCGGACCGATTCCGAGCGGGTCCGCCACAGCCGGAAGATGGTCATGGAGCTGCTCGGCTCGTCGGTCGATCTCTCGACCGCGCCGTCCGCCGCCGGCTACCTCGAGCGCTACGACGCCGATCCCACGCGCTACGGCCCGCCGGCCTCGCCGGCGCCCGCCGGTGAGCGCGACCACCATGAGCCGGGACATCACCACCCGCCGCCGGTCGATGCCGCCCAGACGGTCGCCCAGCCGGTCAAGGTCGACAACGACCTGTACGTCCGCGACTACGCGAAGTGCATCCTCTGCTACAAGTGCGTCGAGGCCTGCGGCGAGGACGCCCAGAACACGTTCGCGATCGCCGTGGCCGGGCGCGGGTTCGACGCGCGGATCTCGACCGAGGTCGCCGTTCCCCTCCCCGACTCGGCCTGCGTCTACTGTGGCAACTGCATCGGGGTCTGCCCGACCGGCGCGCTGATGTTCAAGTCGGAGTTCGACATGCGCGCAGCGGGCACGTGGGACGAGGACGCCCAGGCCGTGACCGAGACGATCTGCCCGTACTGCGGCGTCGGCTGTGTCCTGGAGCTGCACGTCCAGGACAACTCGATCGTCAAGGTGACGTCGCCGCTCGACTCGTCGGTGACCGACGGCCACCTGTGCGTGAAGGGCCGGTTCGGGTTCCAGTTCGTCCAGAGCCGCGGCCCACGCAGCGAGGCATGATCAGCCGGTCCGGCCTGCATGTCGACGTCGACGGGGAGGGTCCCGACCTTCTCTTGCTCCATGGTGGGGCGGGTGCAGCCTCGGACCTTGTCGCGCTCCGGGCACGGCTCGCCGTCGGGCGGCGCGTGATCGCTCCGGACCAGCGGTGTCACGGCCGCTCGCCGGATCTCGGCCAGTTGACCTACGCGGCGATGGCGGCCGATACCGCCGCGCTGCTCGACGAGCTGGGCGTGCGCGCAGCTGACGTGGTCGGCTGGAGCGACGGCGGCGTCATCGGGCTGTACCTGGGGCGCGATCGGCCGGATCTCGTCGGCCGGCTCGTGCCGATCTCGGCCAACGTCTCGTGGGCACCGCCGGCGCCCGCTGCGATGGACGAGTCGGCATTCGTGTGGCTGGCGACCGCGGCCGCGGATGACTTCGCTCTACCCGATGGACGCGATGAGCTTCCCGGCGCGGCCGAGGCATGGCCGGCCATCGTCGAGCGGCTCAAGGCGATGTGGCGCGGAGACCCGGGCATCACACTCGCGGAACTGGCGCGAACGACCACGCCGGTCCTGTTCGTCGCCGGCGACCGTGATCTGGTCCGCACCGAGCACACCGTGGCAATGTTCGAGGCCACGCCGAACGCCCAGCTGGCGATCATTCCGGGAGCCGACCACCGCGTGCCCCAGACGCACGCCGCCGAGGTGGCGGCCATCGTCGAGCAGTTCCTGGGCCGGGCGAGTCCCGCCGACTGACTCAGTCGAACGCGAGCAGGTCGCGCAGGTCGATCCGCTCGTCGTGGCTGTAGACGTTGAAGCCGTCGCCGCGCAGGAAGCCGACGAGGGTGACGCCGAGCCGATCGGCGGCCTCCACGGCCAGGTCCGACGGGGCGGAGACGGCGGCGAGGATCGGGATTCCGGCGACCGCGGCCTTCTGGACGATCTCGAAGCTGACCCGGCCGCTGACCATCAGGATCCGGTCGTGGAGCGGCACGGCCTTGGCGATCACCTGCGAGCCGATGACCTTGTCGAGCGCGTTGTGGCGGCCGACGTCCTCGCGCAGCGCGACGAGCTCGCCGGCCGCGGTGAACAGGCCCGCGGCGTGGAGCCCGCCGGTCTCGTCGAAGGCGCGCTGTGCGGCCCGGAGCAGGTCCGGCAGGGCGAGGATCACCGAGCGCCCCACGACCGGGCCGTCGGGGATCGGGGCGGAGCGGATCGCGACCTCGTCGAGCGAGGCCTTGCCGCAGATCCCGCACGAGGCGGTCGCGACGAAGTGGCGCTCCGCGACCCGCGAGGCGTCGAAGGCCCGCGCGAGATGAACCGTGATCTGGTCGTCCGGTTGGTTCATCTCCGCCGGGTCCCCGGTGGTCGTCCGGAGGACCTCGGGACCGTCGATCAGGCCCTCGCTCCGCAGGAACCCGATCGCGAGCTCATCCTCGTAGCCCGGCGTCCGCATCGTGACCGCGACCGAGACCGGATCCTGGCCCGGACCGGCGGCGCGGATCTCGAGCGGCTCCTCCCCGACGACCCGGTCGGCACGGAACTCCAGGGCTTCGCCGCGAACCGCCACGATCCGGGTCGTCGTCACGTGGCGGGTCGGGGGCGCGGATGACGCGAGCGGCTCCGGAGCCCTGGGCGATGTCGGGTTCACGGAGCCAGTGTAGGTCGCGACGCGCGATGATCCGCGGATGAGCGATTCCGTCCTCGGACCACGCGAACGCCAGTTCCTCGCCACCGCCCGGCGGGCCACGCTGGCGACGACGAAGGCCGACGGCGGCCCACGTCTCGTTCCGATCTGCTTCGTCGTGACCGAAGCCGACTCGACGGACGGGCTGCCTCGCCTCCACAGCCCGCTCGACGAGAAGCCGAAGCGGAGCACCGACCCACACGACCTGGCTCGCGTCCGCGACCTGCTCGTCCTGCCCCGGGCGACCCTCCTGGTCGACCGCTGGTCGGAGGACTGGGAGCGCCTCGGCTGGCTCCGCCTCGAGATGCGGGCGGAGATCCTCGAGCCCGACGCCCCCGAGCGAGCCGAGCACGAGGCCGCCGTCCGGGCGCTCCGCGCGAAGTACCCGCAGTACGCGTCACACCGGCTGGAGGACCGGCCGATGCTCCGCTTCACGGTCCTGCGCGCCGTGTCGTGGGGCGACCTCGGGCCTGACGCCGGGCGCAGCGACACCGCCGGGGATGCCGGCGGCGTCGGGTAGCGGAGGAGACCGACCCGGATCACCGCCGTGCGTCAGCGGTCCAGGTAGAGCGCCTCGGCGTGGGGCCGGAGACAGTGCGTCGTGCTCATCGCCTCGTGGTAGCCGCCGGCGTTGAGGAGCGCCACGATGTCACCCTCATGGACTGGCGGCAGCGGGTAGTCCTCCGTGAACACGTCGCCGGCCTCGTTGATGTGGCCGGCCACGGTCACACGCTCGGTCGCAGCCGCAGCTGCTGCCCGGCACACGACGACCTCCTGCGCGTAGCGGTAGATGAAGTACGAGCAGTTCACGTTCCAGCCCAGGTCCAGGCCGACGAACCGGGTCCCGGCCCGCTCCTCCACCGTGACGACCTCCCCGAGCAGGATCGCGGTGTCCTTGGCCAGGTAGTCGCCGGGCTCGCAGCCGATGACGAGGCCAAGATCGCCGGCATGACGGGCGATGACCGCCGCATAGGCGTCGAGGTCGATCGGGCGCTCGTCGGCGCGGGCGGGCACGCCGAGGCCGCCGCCGACGTTGAGCTCGACGATCGGATGGCCGGCCGCGATGAGCTCGCGAGCGATCGCCGTCACCCGGGCGAGGGCGGCCTCGAACGCGGGCAGGCCGTCGGCGAGCCAGCCCGATCCGGCATGGACGTGGACCGTGTCGATCACCAGGCCGTGGCGGGCGGCCGCGGCGAGCGCCTCCGGCAGCCGATCCTCGTAGATCCCGAACTTGGTGGGCCGGGCGCCGCTGTAGGCGAGCTGGTCGTTGTAGCCGGCCCCCGCCCCGGGGTTGAGCCGGAGCCCGATCGGGCGGGGCGGGCGGCCGAGCGCCGCCAGCCGCCGGCCCAATCGCTCGACCTGACTGACGGCGTCGAGGTTGAGATGGACGTCGTGGGCCAGGATCGCGTCGAGGTCGCGGTCGGAGAGGTTCGTGGCCGTGACGCTGATCTCCGGGGGTTCCCAGCCGCATTCGAGCGCACGCTCGACCTCGCCCGGCGAGCAGGCGTCGATCCCGACGAGCGGTCGAAGGATCTCGAGGGCCCGCCGGTCCGGGTTGGCCTTCAGTGCGAACCTGACCCGGTGACGAAGGCCCGCGCCGTCGAGGGCGACGATCAGACGCTCGGCGTTCTCGGCGAACCGTCGCCGGTCATAGACGAAGAGCGGCGTCCCGTGCTCGCGGGCAAGCGCCTCTGCGTCATGTCCCGCGATCGCCAGCCGACCATCGGACGCGTCGAGACCCGGCCGCGCCCACCACGTGGTCGTGTCGTCGGCGATGACGGTCACCCCGCAGGCGCGGGCCGGCGGGCGCGTCCGGTGCCGGGCGTCCAGCGGTCGGGACCCTCCTCGACCTCGGCCCCGACCTCCTCGAGCAGCCGCCGCGAGATCGCGGCAACCTCCTCGATCGCGGCCTCGAACGCGGCGCTGTTCCGCTGCGATGGGGTCCGGTAGCCGCTGACCTTGCGGACGAACTGGCGGGCGGCCGCCTCGATCTCACCGGTCGTCGCCGGCTCGTCCGGACGGCGCAGGACCTTGATGCTTCGGCACATGGCGCCAGCGTAGCGTCCCGGGCCCGGCGCGGCTACGATCCGATCGTGGAGGCACAGGACATCATCGCGCGGCTCGGGCTGCGGCCCCATCCGGAGGGCGGCTGGTACACCGAGACGTGGCGCGAGCCGATGGGAGACGGGCAGCGACCCGCGTCGTCGGCGATCCACTTCCTGCTGGCCGCGGGCGAGACCTCGCACTGGCACCGCGTCGACGCCACCGAGATCTGGCACCACTACGCGGGGGCGCCGATCGAGCTCTCGATGGCGCAGAGCGACGGCGGTCCCGTCGAGCGCTACGTGCTCGGAGCGGAACTCGCCGCCGGCGAGCGACCACAGATCGTGGTTCCCGCGGGGTGGTGGCAGGCCGCCCGGTCGCGGGGCGCCTGGACCCTGGTCGGGTGCACGGTCGCGCCGGCGTTCGAGTTCGCGGGGTTCGAGCTCGCCGAACCCGGCTGGGAGCCGGGTCGGACGCGCTGCTAGACGGGCGGCGGCCGGGAGCCGAGGGTCAGGCGAACTTCCAGAGGATCGGGCCGGTGTAGCAGTGGGCCAGGGCGAGGCACAGCCCGCCGGTCAGGTCCCACTGGCGGCCATCGACGTACGGTCCGCGGTCCACGACGGGAACGGTGACCGTTCGCCCGTTCGCCGGATTCCGGAACGTGATCTTCGTCCCGCACGGGAGCGTCCTGTGGGCCACGCCACGGAGCGACTCGGTCATGGCGAGACCGCACGCGGTCCGCTTGCCGTAGAAGCCGGGGCCGTACCACGACACGTTGGGGTCGGTTCGCCACGTCGGGACGACGACCGTCCGGACAGGCGCATCCGGCTGGACCGCCGCCGCATCGGGGCGGCCTGTCGGAACAGGTCGCTCATGCGGGTCGAGCAGGACCGTCGTATCGCTGAGCGCACCGGTTGATCGGTACGCAGGGTCGAGAGAAGGAGTCATCACTGCCGTCCCGTCGATCGATGCCGGGGCGACCTCGTGGAAGAGGGCCGCATCGACCGGGCGTTCAGGGCTGGGGCCCTGGGATCCCGCGGATCCGGGGACGGCGACCGTGGCGAGCAGGGCGATGAGCGCCACGCTCGCGACGACTCTGAGGCGTCGCACGTCGAGGGGACCTTAGCAGCGATCGCCGGATCGCGCGGCTTTCGCCACCGGGCCGAAGTCTTGCGGGTGCGTGTCATCCGCCTCCGGAAGCCGTGCCAGAATCGCCCGATGGCGACCCGGACGATCCCGCTCGTTGGCCCGCTCGACCTCGTCGGCACCCTGTCGCTCCATCGGCGCGGGACGGGCGACCCGACGATGCGGATCGGGCCGGGACGGGTCCAGCGGGCCACGCGCACCACCATGGGTCCGGCCACGATCGAGCTGGTCCAGCACCTCGACCACGTCACCGCGGAGGCGTGGGGCCCGGGCGCCGACGCCGTCCTCGACGCCGTCCCCGCCCTGATCGGCCTCGCTGACGACCGAGGCGGCTTCGTGCCTGGCCGGCATCCGCTCGTCGCCGAGCTGGATCGCCGCCACCGCGGCATCCGGATCGGGCGGACCGGGGCCGTCATGGAGGCCCTGATCCCGGCGATCCTCGAGCAGAAGGTCACCGGCACCGAAGCGTGGCGCGGCCTGCGCGGACTCGTCCGCCGCTGGGGCGAGCCGGCCCCGGGACCCTTCGGCCTCCGACTCCTCCCGGAGCCCACGACGATCGCCGCGATTCCCTACCACGAGCTCCATCCGGTCGGGATCGAGCGCCGCCGGGCCGAGCTGATCCGGCGGGTCGCCGAGCGGGCGACCCGGTTCGAGGAGATCGTGGACCTGCCGCGCGACGCCGCCTACCGGCGGCTCACGGCCGTCCCCGGGATCGGGCCCTGGACGGCGGCGGAGGTGGCGCTGCGCGCGCTCGGCGACGCGGACGCGCTGAGCATCGGCGACTTCCACCTGCCGAACCTCGTGGCGTTCTGCCTGGCCGGCGAGAACCGCGGGGACGACGCCCGGATGGTGGCGCTGCTCGAACCGTGGCGGGGTCAGCGGGCACGCGTGGTCCGCCTGCTCGAGGCGAGCGGGCTCCGGCCGCCGGCATTCGGGCCGAGGAATGCGCCGCGCTCGATCGCGGCGATCTAGCCGGAGGCGCGGGTCGGCGTCAGGGTCGCGGCCGGATCAGCGGGCGAAGTTGGCGGCAGCACCCGCGAGCACGGCCCACGCCAGGACAGCGGTCGCGAGCGCTCGCGCGGCCAGCCGGACGCGCTGTGAGACCTGGACCTGCACGGTCCACCTCCGAGTTCGGCAGCCCGGCTACCTGCGAGAGGCCCGTGGCTTTGCGTCCCCGCCTCGCGACGGGTTTGCCATTGTCGATCGGCCGGCCGGGTCAGGGTCGGACCGAGACCGCGAGCCTACGCCTGGCCGCCCGCCCTGACCAATAGCCGATCCGGCCCATTCCGACCCCCGTACCGAAGGCGGCCGGCGCGTCACGCGCCGATCGTCCGCCCGAGCCACAGCCCAGCGAGGACGACCACCATTCCGAGCGCCGTCGACCCGACGAGGTTCAGCGCCCCGAATACGGGCAGTCCCTTCTCGATGAGCCCCCAGCTCTCGAGCATCAGCGTCGAGAACGTCGTGTACGCGCCGAGGAAGCCGACGAACAGCGGCGCCCGCAGATCGGCGGGCAGGAGGCCGCGATCCAGCATCAGCCCGGCGAGGAGCCCCACGAGGAAGGCACCGCTCAGGTTCACGAGCAGCGTTCCAAGCGGGAAGACCCCGCCAAACCGGGCCAGAACGGCGCCATCGACGACATGGCGCGTCACCGCCCCGGCGGCGCCGCCGGCAGCAATCAGCAGCAGAGTCACGCCGGGCAGGATCGCGGGTGGGTCCGGGCCGCGTCAAGCGCCAGCGCAAGGCGATGTTCGGCTATCCGGCCGCGTTCGTCGGCGGCAACATGGCGACCGGGCTGTTCGCCGACCGTTGGGTCGTCCGCCTCGCGGACGTCGACATCGCCGATGCGCTCGCGTCCGGTGCGGAACCCTTCGAACCCATGCCCGGACGACCGATGCAGTCGTTCGTGGTCATCCCGGCGGCCGACGTGAATGACGACGCCGCGATCCGCCGCTGGGTCGAACGCGGTCTGCACCACGCCGCGAGCCTCCCCGCGAAGCGGTAGCCGCGCCGTCGGGCCCGCCAGGCCGGCTTACTTCAGCTTGGCCGCGATGTCCTCGGCGATCGACGGATCCGCGGTGTCGATCACGATCACCGTGTCGCCCTTCGCGTACACGTACTCGGTGGTGCCCTCGTCGCCGTAGTCCACTCGGATGAGCTTCCTGCCGCCGAGCGTGATCTCCGCCTGGGTCACGCCCTCGTTGCCGGCGGACAGCCAGGTCTCGACGATGGCGTCGCGCAGCTTCGCCTCGTCGGCGCCCGGCAGGCGAAAGCCGATGATCGAGACGTCGAGCCCGCCGGTCTCGTCGAACGCCTGGGCAATCTGGAGCTCCGCGATCGTGCCACCGAGGGTCCGGATCCGGGCCGCCAGGGCGCGCGAGCTCGGGTCGTCACCGAAGACCTCGGTCGCCGCCGCGCTCTGGACCGTGAGCGGCGTGCCCTTGACGTCCCTGGGCATCAGCGCCTCGAGCTCCGGGGCGAACGCCGATGCCGCAGGCTCGGGGGTCTCGCCGTCGAGCGAGCCTGCCGGCTCGTCGCTCGCGCCGGGCTGGCCGGAATCGGACCCGAGCGCGCCGGCCGCGTTCTGGTCGCCCATGGCCGCGGCCACGGCCCTGGTGATCGCCGCGAGGTCCGTCGGCGTGGCCGAGCCCGCATCGGCGATCTGGCCGATGAGCCCCCCGACCCGGAACAGGGTCGTGAGCGAGCCGGTCGAGGGGTTGTCGACGTCGTACGCCTGGCCGCTCGGCGTCCGATCGATCACGCTCGCACCGGCTGCCTCGGCTGCCCGTCGGTTGTCGTCGAGGGCGGTCGCCGCTGCCTCGCCGTAGCACGTCACGCTGGCATACACGACCGCCTGGCTCGTGGCGCCATCGGCCGGGGCGGGCCCGACGATCGAGACGGTCATCCCGTTGGCGTTGAGATCGCTCGAGCCGAGCGTCCAGCCGGCCGGCAGGGCCTCGGCGGCGGGGATCGCCGACCAGGCCGCGGATCGGCACGCCGTCAGGTCGCCGCCGGAGGTTCGCCCCACGAAGGCGACGGCCAGCGCGGCCCCGGCAAGGATGACCGCGAGGAGGGCGAGCCAGGGAGCGGCGGCGGCGAGCTGGCCGCCGGTCCGGACATCGGTCGCGTCGTGCTCGAGGCCGGCGAGCCGCTCCCCGAGGACGCGGGGGCGGGTCGCGGAACGCCGCGGGCTGGTCCGTCGGGTGGGCATGTGACCTCACGGTCGGGACGGCCGCTGAGGACCGTCTGAGTGGTCTCGACCGGGGTCGTTGCCGGTCAGTTGGTCGGGGCGGCGGGATTCGAACCCACGACCTTATCGTCCCGAACGATACGCGCTACCAAGCTGCGCCACGCCCCGACCGGATGCCCGTTGTCTCAGGGCTCGCGAATAGTAGCAGAGGATCCGGCCGATGCGGCCCGATCAGTCCAGGTCCGCGCCGCCCTGGTAGCCCGGTTGCCGGGCCGGCTCCCGGATGGGGATCACGGCGAGGGCGGCAAGCACGAATGAGATCGCCATGAGCCAGAACACGACCGCAAGCCCGGCCGGTTCGCCGAGCCACGCGATGACCGCCCCGTAGAGCGCGGTCCACAGCGACCCGACGCCGAATGCCAGCGTGAAGTACAGGGCGAAGGATGCGTCCCGGATCGTCGCTGGGGCGATGTCCGCCAGCAGGGCCTGGAGCTGCGGCGATTCGGCGAACGAGAAGAGGCCCATCAGCAGGATCGCGAACCACAGGCCGACCAGGGCGTCCCCGGCGAGCAGGAACGTGACGAAGGCGATCGCCCCGCCGAGGTAGACCGCCACGATCACGGGTCGGCGCCCGACCCGGTCGGAGAGCCAGCCCGCCACGAGCGGCATCGGGACCGAGAGGACGATCAGGATGCCGTACATCGCGTCCGTGGTCGGGCCATCCAGGCCGATCACCGACGTCAGGTAGAGGAGCGCGAACAGGTTCACGACGCCGAGGCCACGGCCTCCGCCCCCCAGGACGGACGCCAGGTAGATCCAGCGATGGTCCGGATCGCGCAGGATCGTCCCGAACGCGCTCCGGACGCTGCCGTGCGCGACCGCCGCCTCGCGATCGTGGCCGGTCTCCCTGACCAGGAACAGGATCGCGAGGGCGATCACGACCGCCGGGATCCCGAACAGCACGACGACCCAACGCCAGCCCACCGTTGCGATCAGCCACGCCCCGGCGAGCGCCACGATCACCGTCCCGACGTTGCCGCCGCTGATGTGGGCGCTGATTGCGAAGCCGCGCCGCGCGGGCGGGAACTGCTCGGCGAGCAGGCCGTTGCCGACCGGGTGCTGGGGCGAGCCGCCGATGCGCGACGCGACGTTGACCGCGGCGAACGCGGCGAAGCTCGGGGCCACCGCCTGGGCCGCGAACCCGCCACCGAACAGGATCCCGCCGGCGGCCAGCAGCTTCCGGCGCGAGATCATCCGCGTCAGCTTCGCGTAGCTCAGCTGGACGGCGCCGCTGGCGAACGAGCCGATCGCCGCGAGGTAGGCGACCTCCGAGGACGTGACGCCGAACTCGACGATGATCCGCAGGTAGACGAGCGGCAGGACGACGGCCTGCGCGTGATTGACGGCGTGGGCGATCGAGAGGAGCCAGAGCGTCCGGTCGGGGCGGATCCGGGCACCGGTGGGATCGATGGGGACGCGGGTCATCGCGACCCATCCTGCCCGATGGACGTCGTCCCGGTCGGACGCGGCCCGCACGTTGCGCCGGGCCGTCGTTTCCGGCATCGTTGCCGGGCCGCGCCGCCCCCTCCGTCACCGCCCCAGATCCCGATGCCGAGGTCCCGATGCCGACCATCCTGATCGTCGACGACGAGCAGCACATCCGCCTCCTGATCGAGCAGACGCTCGAGGAGCTCGAGGACGAGGGGGTCGAGCTGCAGACCGCGTCCGACGGCGAGATGGCGCTCGACGTGGTCCGGAACCACCGCCCCGAACTCGTCTTCCTCGACGTGATGATGCCGAAGCTCAACGGGTTCGAGGTCTGCCGGGCGATCAAGGGCGACCTCGGGCTGGCCGGCACGACGGTCGTGATGCTCACCGCGAAGGGCCAGGCCTACGATCGCGAGGAGGGCCTGAGCGCCGGCGCCGATCGCTACCTGACCAAGCCCTTCGATCCCGACGAGCTGCTTGAGGTCGCCCGGGTGTCGCTCGGCCTCGGCGCCGCCGGCGCGGGCGGCGCCGCCTGATGGCCGAACCCGACCTCGCCCGCCTGATCGTCCGCCACCGCCACGTCGCGCCGATGCTCTCGGCGCTGCTCTCGGGCACGAACGCCGCGATCCGCATCAGCGACGAGGCGGGGACCGTGATCCTTGAGCGCGGCGGCGGGATCGGATCCGAGCGGTTCCCGATCACGGTCGACGGCCGGACGGTGGGCTGGGTCGAGGGCGACCGTCTCGGTCGGGCGGTCGCATCCGTCCTGTCCTACGCCGTGGCCCGTGAGGCCGACAAGCGCAGCCTCGCCCGCGAGGCCCTCGACCGGTACCGCGAGCTGAACCTGGTCTACGACCTCGCCGAGCGCCTGAGCGGCGATCTCGATCTCGCCACGGTCGCGGGGATCGCCGTCGGCGAGGCCGGGCGGCTGCCCGCCGGCGGGACCGGCTTCCTCTACCTCGGCGACGCGGACGGCACGCTCCGGGCGGTCGCCGGCGATGGCCCGCTGGGCCGGCCGGGCGAGGCCGCCGACGGGGGGATCCTGGCCGCGGTCGCGTCGTCGGCGATCGCGGAGGAGGTCAACGACGTGGCGTCCGACCCGCGGACCGGCGCCGCCGAGCGCGCCCTCGCGTCGCTGATCTGTGCCCCGGTGGTCGCCCGCGGCCGGACGATCGGCGTTCTCGGCGCCGGGTCGTCCACGCCGATCACGTATCAGGCCGCGGACCTCAAGCTCCTCGCCGCGATCGCCGCGATCGCGGGCCCGGCCCTCGACCAGGCGCGCGCCCACGCGGACGCGTCCAGCGGCGCGGGCCGGGCGCCCGCCTGACGCCCGACGGGCCGAACCGGCCACCCGGCGGCCGAGCCGTCCGCGCCGAGCTGATCGCCGGCGTGGGCGGCTCGCTTGCCGTTCTCGCCATCCTGCTCGCGCGGCCGCCCGGCTGGGAGATCGTCGCGACGGTGGGCGCAACCCTCCTGCCGGCGGGCCTCGTCCTGTACGGGACGACGGCATCGCGGCGAGCCCGCGACGCCGCCACCCAGCGCGCCCTGGCCGACGAGAGCCGCTCCGCGCTCGCGCGCGAGGCCGCGGAGACGAGCCTCTCCCGCGCCGAGCTCCAGCGCCGGCTCGGCGAGCTGACCGCGCTCAACGAGCTCGGGGCGGCGCTCGGCTCGACGCTCGATCTCGACGAGCTCCTCGGGCGGGCGCTCGATGCCGTCGTCCACCGTCTGCCGTTCGATCGGGCGCTCGTGCTCCTCGTGGACCCTGCGGAGAACGCGCTCGTGGCCGGCCGTTCGATCGGCGGCGGACCGGAGGCGGAAGCCCTGATCGCCGGCTTCCGGGTCTCGCTCGAGGAGGGCCGCTCGACGCTCGTCCAGCTCGCCCGCTCCGACGGCCCGATGGTCTTCCGCGATGTCGATCGCGATCCATACGAGCCCAACCGTCTGTTCGCCGGGGCGATCGGCGTCACCTCGTTCCTCGGGACGCCGCTCGTCACGAGCGGCCGGACCGTGGGCGTGCTCGCCGTGGACAACCAGCTCACCGGCCGCGAGCTGGAGCGCTCGATGGGCCCGCTCCTCTTCACCGTCGGCAACCTGCTCGCGGCCGCGATCGAGAACGCCCGGCTCTACGCCGAGCTCGAGGCGCGGGTCGCGATCCGGACCGCGCAGCTCGCGGACGCCACGGAAGCGGCGATCGCGGCTCGGGCGGCGGCGGAGGCGGCAAGCGCCGCGAAGGGCACCTTCCTGGCCAGCGTCAGTCACGAGCTGCGGACGCCGCTGACCTCGGTCGTCGGCTTCACGAAGCTCGTCGGGAAGCGCTTCGACGAGATCGTGCTGCCGGCCCTGGCCGCCCTGCCCGGTGGCGTCGCCGCGGACCCGAAGCTGGACCGGGCTGCCCGTCAGATCCGCGAGAACCTCCGGATCATGGCCGCCGAGGGCGATCGGCTGACCGCGATGATCAACGACGTCCTCGATCTCCAGAAGATCGAGGCCGGCCGGATGGAATTCCGGCGGGAGCCGGTCGACGTCGCCGCGGTCGTCGACCAGGCGACCGCGGCGGTGGCCGCGCTGTTCGAGACGAGCGGCCTGGCGCTCGTGCGCGAGCAGCCCGCCGGGCCCCTCCCGACGGTGACCGGCGACCACCATCGGCTGATCCAGGTCGTGATCAACCTGCTCTCGAACGCGGTGAAGTTCACGCCCTCGGGGAGCGTGACCGTCCGGGTCGCGGTCGACGATGGCGCGGGCGACGACTCGGCGGGCGAGATCGTCGTCTTCGTCACGGACACCGGCACGGGCATCCCCGAGGCGGACCGGGAGAAGGTGTTCGAGGCGTTCGCCCAGTCCGGCGACACCCTGACCGACAAGCCCCGCGGGACCGGCCTCGGGCTGCCGATCTCGCGCCAGATCGTCGAGGAGCACGGCGGCCGGATGTGGCTCGAGAGCGAGGTCGGGCGGGGTTCCACGTTCGCGTTCGCCCTGCCGGTGGCTCCGCCGGACGGGGCCGCCGTGCTCTGATGGACCCGCTCGATCGGCGCCGGCGGGCCGAACGTTCGGTCGTTGGTCTGGGCAGGTGGCGCATCTCGATCTCGAGCCCGCGACGGAAGCCGCCTCAGTACACGAACAGCAGCTCGCGGTACTTCGGGAGCGGCCACAGCTCGTCGGCAACGACGGTCTCGAGCTCGTCCACGACCTCGCGCAGCGTCTCCTGGGCCGGGATCACGTGCTCGGCAAACGCCCGGGCCTCAGCCGGCACGGTGTCCGCCTCGTGCGCCTCGTGCTGGGCATGCTCGAGCGCGTCGCTCGCGGCAACGAGTCGATCGACCAGGTCTGACACCCGGTCGGCGACGGCCGCGACGCCCTTCGACGCGCCCGCTGCGCCCAGGATCCCGAGGTATTGCGCCGCGGCCGGCAGGACCATCGTGCGGGCGATGTCGAGCGCACAGCTCGCCTCGATGTTCTGGACCTTGACGTAGTGCTCCCAGGCGATGTCGACCCGTGACGCAAGCTCGCGCTCGGACAGCACCCCGAACGACGAGAAGAGCGTCTTCGCCTTCGCCGATTCGAGCGCCGGCAGGGCGTCGACCGTCGAGCGGTTGTTTGGCAGGCCACGCCTGGCCGCCTCGGCATGCCACTCCTCGGAGTAGCCGTTGCCCTCGAACAGGACCTGCTTGTGCTCGCGGACGGCCTTCGAGAGGATCGTCGTCAGGCCTTCGAAGTCGCCCGGCTCGAGGCCTTCGAGCTCGTCGGCGAGCTGCTTGAGCGACTCCGCGACGGCCACGTTGAGGACCGTCTGCGGCCAGTAGATGGGCGCCGACGAGCCGACCGCCCGGAACTCGAACTTGTTGCCGGTGAAGGCGAACGGCGAGGTCCGGTTGCGGTCCGTGGCGTCCTTCGCGAGCGCCGGCAGCGACGTCACGCCCAACTCGAGCGAGCCGCGCTGCTTCGACTCCGACGCCGCCCCCTTTGCCAGCTGCTCGATGACATCCTCGAGCTGCGAGCCGAGGAAGATCGAGACGATCGCGGGTGGCGCCTCGTTGGCGCCGAGGCGATGGTCGTTGCCCGCGTCGGCGATGCTCGCCCGGAGCAGGTCGGCGTGGGTATTGACCGCCCGGATCACCGCCACGAGGAACGCGAGGAACTGGGCGTTCTCGTGAGGATCGTTGCCGGGATCGAGCAGGTTCTCGCCGTCGTCGGTCGCCATCGACCAGTTGTTGTGCTTGCCCGAGCCGTTGATCCCGGCGAAGGGCTTCTCGTGGACGAGGAACGCCAGGCCGTGCTGCGGGGCGAGCCGGCGCATCGTGCCGAGGACGAGCATGTTGTGGTCGGATCCGACCGACGTCGGCTCGTAGACCGGAGCCATCTCGAACTGGCCCGGCGCCACCTCGTTGTGGCGCGTCCGGGCGGGGATCCCGAGGCGCCACAGCTCGCGGTCGAGATCCATCATGAAGGCCAGGATCCGCGGTCGGATCGCGCCGAAGTACTGGTCCTCGAGCTCCTGGCCCTTGGCCGACGGGGCGCCGAACAGGGTCCGCCCGGTCAGGACGAGGTCCGGTCGCTGCTCGGCCAGGCGGCGGTCGACGAGGAAGTACTCCTGCTCCGGGCCGATGTTCGTGAACACCCGGCTGGACGCGCTGTTGCCGAACCAGCGCAGGACCCGGAGGGCCTCGGCGCCGAGCGCCTCCTGCGAGCGGAGGAGCGGGATCTTGTGGTCGAGCGCCTCGCCGGTGAACGAGACGAAGGCCGTCGGGATCGTCATCGTGACGCCGTTGGGCTCCACCTGGAGGAAGATCGGGCTCGTGACGTCCCAGGCGGTGTAGCCGCGCGCCTCGAAGGTCGCCCGGATCCCGCCCGACGGGAACGAGCTCGCGTCCGGCTCGCCCTGGAGGAGGTTGCTGCCGCTGAACTCCGCGATCGTGCGCCCGTCGCCGAGCGGCGTCAGGAACGAGTCGTGCTTCTCGGCGGTCGAGCCGGTCATCGGCACGAACCAGTGGGTGAAGTGCGTCGCGCCGTGGGACAGCGCCCATTCCTTCACGCCGTGCGCCACGGCGTCGGCGATCACCGGATCGAACGGCTCGAGGCCCGCGATCGTCCGCTGGAGGCGCTTGAAGATCGGCTTGGCGAGGTATTGCCGCTGGGCGACCTCGTGGAACACGTACTGGCCGTAGATCTCCTCGCCCGCATGCTCGGTGTAGTCCTGGGTGGACTCGACCCGGTGGCTGGTGATCTCGGCGATGGCGGTATGGCGGGCGCTCATGGTTCTCCTGCGTCGAGCCTCGGCGTCCCGGCGCGGACCATGCACCAGAAGGGGCCGAGTTGTGCGACACGCACGATTTCTGCGACTGTCGCAATCGGTGCTCGTCAGGATACGGCGCGGATGCGTCTCAGTGAAGGTTGCGACGGCCTGTGCGAGTTAGTCATCTTGCACAAGTCGGAGCGCAAGCGCGAGGGGAAGCCGCAGCTCGGGGTCGGCGAGACGCCAGCCGGTCGCCTGCTCGATCCGGCGGACGCGGTAGGCAACCGTGTTGCGGTGGACGCCGAGCCGGTCGGCCGCCTCGGCCAGCCCGGGCTGGTCGAGCACGGCCCGGAGCGTGGCCAGCCGCTCGCGCCGGACGTCGGCTCGCCCGCGGAGAAGCGGCGCGAGCAGGGCGCGCGCCTGTCGGGTGCCGTCCGGGAGGTTGTGCAGGTTGCCCAGCAGTCGGTAGGCGGGCAGTCGATCGGCGCGCGCCACCGACGGAGGATCGGCGAGCGCCTCGGCGGCCTCGAGGGTCGCCCGTGCATCCGCCTCGGCGGAGGACCGTCCGGCGATGGACGCGAAGGGCCGCGAGACCGCGACGATGCGGCCGAGCAGGCCGGCGATCCGGCCGGCCACCGCGGAGCCGTCGGGGTCAGCCTCATCGACCGCCGCGACGACCCGCAGCTCCACGCTCTGGACGTCGCCCCGGAGCGACAGCCGACGGGCCGGTGCCAGCGCCCGCACCTCGCGCCGGACCGCCTCGCGCCGAAGCGTCTCGCGGCGCAGCCCTTCCCCGTCGGCCTCCGCGCCGTCCGCGTCAGGCGCCGCCTGGCGGGCGACGAGCACGACCCACGGCGGACCGTCGGCTGGGAGCGGCTCGCGCCGGGCGATCTCGACCGCCCGTCCGAGGGCCTCATCGCGGGCCAGCTCGAGCGCGACGAGCCCTGCGATCCGGGCTGTCGCGACCCGCTCCAGCTCGCTCGGCGGTCGGTCCCCGAGCAGGGCGAGCGCACCGCTGCTCGCGCCGGGATCGCCGGGGATCGGCAGCGCGATCCGGGTCGCCGCGGAGCGCGGCCGGCGATGGTAGGCGCTGACCGCCGCGGCGCCCCACGGCGCGTCCGGCGGGACGTGGACCGCGAGCGTCGCGCCACCGCGTCCCTCGATCGCGATCGGTCGGGCGAGGAAGCCCGCGATCGCGGCCGCCAGGCCCTCCGGCCCGCCGCCGCCGAGCGCCACCTCCTCGAGCCGGGTCTCGAGCAGCGTCGCCTGCCGCTCCAGCTCGGCACGGTGGTTGATCAGGAACCCGATGGCGCTCCGCTCGAGCGCGATCGGGTCGCTGGGACCGGCGTCCAGGACGGGCAGGCCGGCGACGGCGGCCGGACCGACGAGGCCGGCCTCCAGCTCGACCCCGACGTCGCCGCCGGGCAGCGCATCGCCGGCCAGGACGATCCCGCCGATCCGAGCCTCGACGCAGGCCCGGAAGAGCGACGTGACCCCATCACTTGTCTCGCTTTCACCCCCGACGAGGGCGAGCGCCGGCCGGGGGACGATCGCGAGGTCGCCCGGCCCGAGCACGTCGAACGCGGGCGAGCCGCCGCGCATGACGCGGACCCAGGCGAGGTCGAGGCTCGCGGCGGTGGACGGGGCGACATCCGGCCCGGCCGCCAGCCAGCGGGCGGTCGGCAGGACGGCGGCGCGCAGGTCGACGAGGGTGGCCATGGGGCGGGGGCCGTCAGCCCGGCGACGACGACGAGGGCGACGGCACGGCCCGCCGCGCGACCAGGTCGTCGAGCAGTCGCCCGAATTCCCGTTCGACGTCGACGTACCGGTCCGAGCGGGCGACGAGCCGGAGCTCGCCGGCCGGGTCGAGCCGTGCCCAGATCCGGCGCCGCGGGAGGTAGAACGTGATCGACAGGCCGATGATCAGCAGGACGAACGCCGACCACACGATCCCCTGTCCCGGGTCGTTCTTCGCGATCAGCAGCGTGTACTCGGTGAACCGCTTCAGCCCCACCGAGAAGTCCAGCCCGGGCGGCACCTGCGCCTCGCCGGCGGCGAGCGCGATCGGGGTCAGCTCCTGGATCCGCGGGCTGCCGTCGCTCTCCCGTCCGACGACCCGGTACGGCAGCACCAGCACGAGGCCCAAGCCGTTCGCCTGGCGCTGGAGCAGGAGCTGGAGGCCGATGTCACGCCCGGGCACGGCCAGCGTCCCGAACGGGAACCCCGAGACCGCGTCCGTCAGCGGTACGGGGCCATCCCACAGCGGCTGCCCCGCCGCGTCGCTGACCAGCAGTTCCGGCGCCGGCCCGAACCCGTTCTGGTGGAACGTGTAGCCCGCCACCGCCAGCGGGTCGTTGACCCGGATCGTCTTGCGCGCGATCTCCCGCCCACCC
>DASSPG010000172.1:0-1715 GCA_035699725.1 Candidatus Limnocylindrales bacterium
CCGTTCGAGCTCAACGAGATCATCGTCGACAAGGCGATCGCCTGGCGCGACCGGGGAGTCGTCGGGATCGACATCGCCGGACCCGAGTCGGCCACCTTCCGCGTCGCCGACTACCGCCGCCTCTTCCGGCGGGCGCGCCAGTTCGGGCTCGGGCTGACGGTGCACACCGGCGAGGCAGGCCCGATCGACGAGGTGGCGCGGGTCGTCGAGCTGCTCGAGCCGGACCGGATCGGCCACGGCGTGAAGGCCGCCTACGATCCGCGGGCGATGGAGATGATCCGCGAGCGTGGGATCGTGCTCGAGATCTGCCCGTCGTCCAACCTGAACACGCGGGTCGTCTCGGGCTGGGACGAGTTCCGCTGGATCTTCGACACGTTCCGGCGCAACGAGATCCGGTTCACGATCAACACCGACGGCCCGGAGATGCTCAAGACCTACATCCGCGACGAGATGGCGTCGCTCGGCCGGTACGGGATTCTCAGCGTCGAGGACCAGGAGCAGGCCGCGGCCACGTCGCTCGCCGCGTCGTTCGTCCCGAACGTGTCCGATGTCCCGCCGCCGCGCCTCGAGCCCGCGACGCGGGTCGCCGTGGAGCGCGAAGAGGCCTGACGATGCGGGCACCGAGTGCAACGGGGTGACCGTTCGCACGTCGGATCCTCGGATCACGGTCGCCGGTTCGTGGCGGCCGGTCCGCCTCACGGGAGGCCTGCCATGGCCATTCCATCAACCCGCCGCCGCTGGCGGCTCCTCCTCGTCGGCGCGGCCCTCGCCCTCGCCCTTGCGATCCCGTCGTCCGCCCTGGCCGACACCACGGCGACGCCGACGATCTACCCGGCCGACTCGCGTGGTGCGACCGTCACCCTGACCGGGGGCTCGATCGTCGGCCGGCTCGTCGCGAACACCACCGTCACCTTCACCTGCGACCCGTTCCTGGTCTACGACTGGGAGACCGGCCAGGAGGTCGAGTCGACCGAGGGCAGGCTCGAGGATGGGAGCGTGACGATCCTCCAGGCATCCGGACGCACGATCAACTACGGCCAAGTCGGGTTCTGGGGCGGTTCGGTCGTCTGCGACGGAGGGACCGTGAACCGGCGCGATCTCGGCGTCGTCGCGAGCGTCTCGCCGTGGAGATCCGGATCCGTCGTCGCCGGAGCGACCGTCTACATCGCCAGCGCTGACTACAACTCCAGTCACTTCGCGAGCACCGGCCCCGTGACGATCAGGCTCGGGCGCTAGCTCCGTTCGACCGCTGCAGGGGCGCGCCGCGGGACTCAGTCCCCGGCGCGTTCCTCGACCCGGTACGAGCAGCAGCGGTCACCGCTCGCGATGTGGGTCTCTCGCACGACATTCGCACCGAGCACCTCGCGGAACAGGTCGAGCTCGGCCTGGCAGGCGGCGATCTCGCCCCGAGCGACGTCGAAGATGGCGCAGTTGTGCTCGCGCAGCCGGATGGTGCCGTCCTCGTCCACCGTCGCCTCGGCCAGGTAGCCTTGCTGGTCCTGGATCACGCCGAGAGCGCGCACACGCTCGGCGAGCGGCGCGCCGGCGCCCACCATGTCGGCCAGCTCGCGTCGCACGCGGTCGCCGATCTGGCGCCGCCGCGCCTGGAACACCTGCTCCACGAGCTGGTCGCCCCCGACGGCCCCGATCGCGACCAGGAGACCGGCCGCCAGCCCCTCGTAGTTCGACGGGAAGAGCTCCTGCGCGTCGGGCGT
>DASSPG010000173.1:0-25717 GCA_035699725.1 Candidatus Limnocylindrales bacterium
AGGAAGGGCCTGGGAGGGATCCCTTATCTCGCAGGAGGACCTGCCCGGATTTGGCACCGTGCCGACGTCGCCGTCGGTCGGTTGTCGGGCTTCACAGGGCCGGTCCCTCCGCCACTCTTGATAAGAGTCTTCAGTTGTCGGGCGATGGTAGGGGTTGCGGCGCACGCGGTCAACGCGCGGTGCGGGGCGTCCCGCCAGGCACGGCGGGTCCGATCCGGAATCCGGTAGACTCCCGTGGCTCCCGCCCCGGCCACGCCGGCGCGCGGCGGCATGGTGGCCTTAGCTCAATGGTAGAGCACTGGATTGTGGCTCCAGCGGTTACGGGTTCGACCCCCGTAGGCCACCCCATCATTCCTTGCCGGGACTTCCGGCTGTCGCGATGGAACGACGATGGCTGCGTTGGCCGGTCCGCTCCTCGCTTCCGCACCCTCGGGTGCGCGCGGTCCGGTGCTCCCGAGCCGCAGATTCGAGCTGTCGCGTCTGGCAGGCACTCACGGCGCGCGGGCCGTGAACCCGATGCACGACGTAGGCTTGGGGCGTGCGTGAACTGAGGGCTCGCTGGTCCGGCTGGCTGCCAAGTGTCGTGGCCGTCGCCGCGATCGTCGGGCTCGCGCTCCTGCCCGATCTCGGCCCGAGGATCACGTCCGACAATCTCGCGATCCAGGCCTACCACGGGCGGATTCTCGAGATCGTCCCGCGCACGGGAGACGAGCCGCTCCGACCGCCCAACGCCCGCGTCCAGCTCCTCGACGGCCCGTCGGCCGGCCAGGTCCTCGACGCCTACCTCGAGGGACCAGGCGGGTCGCAGATCGTCGCCAACTACCAGGCGGGGGACGAGGTCCTCGTCACGATCTCGAAGGACTCGGAGAACGCGGAGCACGTCGCGGTCAGCGACCGCTGGCGCGCCCCGTTGCTGGGCGGCTTCGTCATCGTCTTCGCACTGGCGGTGGCGCTCGTCGGGGGTCTCCGCGGCATCCGGGCGCTGCTGTCGCTGGGCCTGACGATCGCGATCATCCTGAAGGTCCTGATCCCGCTCGTGGTCAGCGGCTACGCGCCGGTCCCGTTGGCGGTCCTGACCGCGACCGCCGTCACCGTGGTCACGATCGTCCTGACCGAGGGCTGGACGCGAGCCAGCGGCGCCGCCATTCTCGGCACCGCGGGCGCCCTGGCCCTGACCGGGCTCCTCGCAGCGGCCGCCACCGCGCTCGCCTCGTTCACCTACACCGCGGGCTCGGATCTCGCATTCATCGAGACCGTCGACGGGCGAGGGCTCGACCTGCGCGGCATCCTGCTGGCCGCCTTCATCCTCGGCACGGTCGGCGTCCTCGACGACGTGACGGTCACCCAGGCCGCGGTCGTCGACAGCCTGGCCGCCCGCGGTGTCCACGGTCGCGAGCTCCTCGGATCGGCGTTCGAGGTGGGCCGCTCGCACATCGCGGCCACGATCAACACGCTCTTCCTCGCCTACGTCGGCGCGGGTCTGCCGCTGCTCGTCACCATCCTCGTGAGCAGCCAGCCGAGCGCCCTGATCTTCAACTCGGAGGAGGTCGCGATCGAGGTGATCCGGACGATCGTCGGCAGCCTGGGCATCCTGGCGGCGGTCCCGCTCACGACGTTCGTGGCGGCGGCCATCCTGGCCCGGCCGACCCGGAGCACCGACCGGTCGGGCCGCGATCGCTCTGCCGTCGCCATCACCGCCGCCCTGACCGTCGCCGCCCTGGCCGCCACGGCCGTGCTACCTCTCGGTCAGGGCCGCGCCGCCCTCCCCCAGTCCGTGTTCGAACCGTCGGCCGGGCCCGGCGGACCTCCGGTGTCCGGTCCGCCGTCGAGCGAGGACCCGCTTCCGAGCGGAGCGAGCGAACCGGCCGTCCTCGCCGTCGGCGACATCTGGGTGCTCCGCTCCGGGCCGGCCACCGTCGCGATCACCATCGAGGGCCTGGACGTCCGGCCGGAAGGCAGCTCGACATCGGTCGCGATCGAGGTCACGTACGAGAACGACGGGCCGGGCGACGTCGCCATCGACCTGAGCGCGTGGACCCTGATCTCGGGGAGCGGAGAGGACGTCCCCATGCAGCCGACCGCGCAGGGCGGGCTGGCAGGCACGCGTCTCGCGCCCGGGGCCTCGGCGTCGGGGGGCCTGACCGCGTCCGTCCAGGCCCCGCCCAACGACGCGTACGTCACCTACTCGGACGCCGACGGGGCGCTCGTGTTCGTCGTTCCGGCGAGCAGCGGCTAGCGCAGCACGGCCTGACGGTCAGAACCCGCCGAGGTCGCCGAAGTCGCCCCCGAGGTCGCCACCGCCGAGGTCGCCACCGCCGAGGTCGCCGATGTCGCCACCGGAGTCGCCCGACGCGTCGCCCGAGGCGAGGTCGCCCGAGTCGCCCTCGCTCCCCGCGTCGGATCCGCCGGCGGCGGGGTCGGCCGACACGCCGCCCTCGTTGTCGAAGAACGACTGGGCGATCGCGGTGCCGATGAAGCTGGCAGCGAGCGTGGTCATGAACCAGCTGCCCAGTCCGAATCCGGCACCGCCGCCTCCCCAGGCGCGCTCGATCGTGCCGGGCTGGCGAACTTCGGCACGGGTCGCGGTGCGGGCCAGCGAGGCCGGGTCGTCGCCCTGGACCTCGCCTGGCGGGACGTGCTGGGCGAGCGCCTGGAGCGCCTGGCTGCGCTGCTCGGGCGTCAGGCGCGCGAACGCCTCCTCGTGGGCGCGCTCGATGTCGTCGGGCGGAGCGGTGGCCAGCATGTAGCGATAGCGCTCGAGGGCCTGCTCGTCGGAGTCGCCGGCGGCGTGATCGCGTCCACCTGGTCGGTCGGAGGAGGTCATGCGTCAGCTCCCTTCGGGGTGAACCGGCCGATCGCGCCCACGCGCCGGAGAGGTTCGGTCAGCGGTCCGATTGTGCGTCGACGTCGGCAATCGAAACGGTCTGCGTGGCCACCCGATCGCCTGCGGACTCCTGGGCGTCGGCCATCCGGAAGATCTCGCGGCTCTTGTCCTTGACGTCGTCGGCCAGGTGATGGAATGGCGGGGTCGAGATCGTCTCACGACGCTTCTGCTGCTCGAGATCGCGTAGCTCATCCACGGCGTCCAGGAGCCGGTTGGAGCGATCGGCGAGATCGCGCGTCTCCGCTGAACGTGTCTGGGTTCGCTCCATCGGCTCATGGTGCGCCAGGCTTCGTCACACCCGCACCACGCTCATGGTCCGTGCCTTGCAGCGGAGTGGCGATCAGCCCGAGAGGGCCGCCTCCGCCACGACCCGAGGGCGTCGCTCCATCGTGCCCACCGCGCGTCCGATCGCGTCGGTGAGGGCGTCCACGTCGTCGTCGGTCGCGACGGTCGGGATGGCGCCCATCCCGCGCGGCGCGAGCGGTCTCGGTCGGGGCGGCGAAGGCGGACCCGCGCCGAACCTGGCCTCGACGGCGGCCACGACCGCGGGATGGGCATGGCCGAGGACGAGCGAGGACTAGTTGCCGAGGAAGTCCCGGTAGACGTTGCCGTCGACGTCGGTGACGAGGAGGCCGGCCCCGGACGCGGCGTACGGCGGATACGGGGCGCTGTAGACGGTCGTCCGGGTCGAGCCGCCCGGTAGCGAGCCCGTCGCCCGTTCGAACAGCGCGCGGGAACGCGGCGTGCGAGCGAGGTACTCCTCGACGAGGGACATCGCTCCGGTCAGGTGCCGACCGGCGACTCCGAGGCGTCGGGCTTGGGTTCCTTGCAGTGGCCGGGCGGCCAGCAGTCAGCCGAGCCGGGAGCGCCGGCCTTCCCGCCATGCTTCTCGAGCCAGCGGTCCGCCTTCTCCTGCGACCAGCCCGGATGATCCGACCCGACGTGCTTCCAGCCGCCCGCCCATGGCGGCTTGCCGGCTTCGCGCAGGCGCGTGCCGTCCACGGTCTCGACATCGACCTCGTCGCCGCGCTGGCCGCCGGTGATCGTGACGGTCTTGCCGACGAGGCCCTTGAGGGGGTGCGCGTCGCCGTGGTACCAGCTCGGGCCGGCATCGAGGCCGAGGACCTTGCCGTTGACGGTGATCGTGTATTCGAGGTTGCCGTCGGCGCCGGTCCGGCTGCCGATGACGCCGCGGAGCGTGACCGCGACCTCGGGCTCCCGGGAGGCCTTCGGGCCCTTGCCGGGCTTGTCGGACGCTGCGGCGGCTCCCGGCACCCCGGAGGGTTGGGCCGCCATCGCCGGGATCGCGACCAGGGCGGTCAGTATGACCAGAGCGAACACAGGGAGCGCACCGCGGACGGGACCGAGTCGCCGGTTCATGGGCGCAGTGTACGCGCGCTCACGGCGACCTGACGATCATTCCGCGCACCGCTCCGGTGCCGCGGCGCACCGCCAATTCCGTCGGGACGCGACCCGGCGGCAGCGCGTCACCGCGTGACGGACGCCACCAGGCCCTGGGCCTCCTCGAGGAGCTCCGCCAGGTGCTCCTCGCCGCGGAAGCTCTCGGCGTAGACCTTCGCGACGTTCTCCGTCCCTGACGGGCGGGCGGCGAACCAGCCGTTGGCGGTCGTGACCTTCAGGCCGCCGATCGGGGCGTCGTTGCCCGGGGCCTTCGTGAGGATCGCGGTGATCGGGTCGCCGGCCAGGGTCGTCGCCGTCACGTCCGCCGGCGACAGCCTGCCGAGGGCCGCCTTCTGCTCGGGCGTGGCCGGGGCGTCGATCCGACGATAGGCCGGGGCCCCGAAGCGCTCGGTCAGCTCGCGGTAGGCCACCCCCGGGTCGCGCCCGGTCCGGGCGGTGAGCTCGCAGGCGAGGAGGTCGGCGATGATCCCGTCCTTGTCGGTCGTCCAGACGGTGCCGTCGCGGCGGAGGAACGAGGCGCCGGCGCTCTCCTCGCCACCGAACCCGAGGCTCCCGTCGACGAGCCCGGCCACGAACCACTTGAAGCCGACCGGGACCTCGACGAGCCGTCGTCCCAGGTCGGCCACGACGCGGTCGATCATCGACGACGACACGAGCGTCTTCCCGACCCCGACCTCCGCGCCCCAGCCCGGGCGACCGCCGCCGTACAGGTAGGCGATCGCGACGGAGAGAACGTGGTTCGGGTTGAGGAGGCCCGCGCCCGGCGTGACGATCCCATGGCGGTCGGCGTCCGCGTCGTTGCCCAGCGCGAGGTCGAAGCGGTCCTTCAGCCCGATCAGCCCGGCCATCGCCGACGGCGAGCTCGGGTCCATCCGGATCCGGCCGTCCCAGTCGTACGTCATGAACCCGAACGCGGGGTCGACACGGTCGTTGACGACGGTCAGATCGAGGCGATGGCGGGCCGCGATCTCGCCCCAGTACGCGACCGACGCGCCACCCATCGGGTCGACGCCGATCCGGAGGCCGGACGCCGCGATGGCCTCGAGATCGACAACGGACGGGAGATCGTCGACGTAGGTGCCGAGGAAGTCGTGGCCCCCCGCCTGGGGGCGGGCGCGGTCGTACGGGACGCGCGCGATCCCCGCGACGCCGCCGCTTCCCTGCCCTTCCAGCAGGCGGTTCGCCTCCGCCTCGATCCAGCCGGTCACGTCCGTGTCGGCCGGGCCGCCGTTGGGCGGGTTGTACTTGAAGCCGCCGTCGTCGGGCGGGTTGTGGGAGGGGGTGACGACGATCCCGTCGGCCAGGCCGCGCCCAGCGGAGGCCGGGGCGTCCGACGCGGGCACGGTGCGGCCGCGATTGGCGACGACGATCGCGTGCGAGACGGCCGGCGTCGGGGTGAACCCGTCGCGGCTGTCGACCCGGACGTCGACGCCGCGGGCGACGAGGACCTCGAGCGCCGTGCGCGTCGCGGGCTCGCTCAGGGCGTGGGTGTCGCGCCCGATGAAGAGCGGCCCGTCGTAGCCACGCCGCTCGCGATACCGGCAGATCGCCTCGGTCGTCGCGAGGATGTGGGCCTCGTTGAAGGCGCCCTTGAACGCGGAGCCGCGATGGCCGGATGTCCCGAACGCGACGCGCTGGGCCGGATCGGCGGGGTCCGGGGCTTTCTCGTCGTAGGCGCGCAGGAGGGCCGGGATGTCGACGAGATCGGCGGGATCGGCCGGCTGCCCGGCGCGCGGGGAGGTGGGCACCCGATGAGGGTACCGCGATCAGCCGCCGCCCAGCGCCTGACCTGCGAGGATCGGAGCCTGAACACGAGCCGTCCCGATCCGAGCCGTCCTGCGACGAGCCGGCCTGCAACCAGGCCGGGCGAACCGGGGTTGTGAACCTCGTGATCGTGCCCGGGCCAACGCCCACGCCACTCGACCCGGCGGCCCTCGAGCGCGCCACGGCATGGCTCGTCGCCCGCGACGCCGACCTGGCGGGGATCGTCGAGCGCCACGGTCCGTCGCCGCTCTGGGCGCGGCCGCCCGGGTTCGCGAGCCTCGCGGCGATCGTCCTCGAGCAGCAGGTCTCGCTGCGCTCCGGCGCGGCCGCCCTGGAGCGCCTCGGGGCAGCGGCGGGCGGCATCGAGCCGGTGGCCGTGGCGGCGCTGGGCGAGGACGGCGCTCGCAGGGCGGGCCTGACCCGCCAGAAGGCGCGCTACGTGACCGAGCTCGCGCGGGCGATCGCGGACGGTCGGTTCGACCTCGATGCCGTCGCCGCGGTCGAAGACGAGGAGGCGCGGGCATCGCTCCTCACGCTCGTCGGCGTCGGCCGCTGGACGGCCGACATCTACCTCCTGATGGCCCTCGGGCGGCCCGACGTCTGGCCGAGCGGCGACCTCGCCCTGGGCGCGGCGCTCGCACACGCGAAGCGGCTCGCGGTTTGGCCGGACGATGTGACCCAGCGCTCGATCGCCGACGCCTGGCGGCCCTGGCGATCGGTCGCGGCGCGAATCCTCTGGCACGCCTACCTGGCCGGCGAGCGCTGAGCTCGGGTCGAAAGGCGGCTGTTAGGTCCCGCTCGCGGACGCTGATCCCGGCGCCAGTTCCGTGCAGATACGGTCTCGCTGCGCTCGGCAGGTCACGCCCGCCGAGTGCCTCGTCCGGCCCAGGGAGACGAGGTACCAATCCGTATCCGAGGTTGCCGCATGCGCCGGACGCTCCGACTCGAGGAGGTCGCGCACCTGACCCACCAGCCGGTGGAGCAGCTTCGCCAGTGGTGCGCCACCGGCCTGCTGCCGTGCGACCGGCTCGACGGCCAGTGGGCGCTGCCCGAGGACGAGCTCCCGGTCGCGTACTCGCTCGCGGCCGTGGGTCCGCGCCTGGCCCAGACCGCGCTGCCCGACGGCGCCCGTCTCCTGGCCGTCGCGTTCCATGATCAGTCCGAGGCCCGGGCGGCTCTGGACGAGATCCGGTCCCGGACGGGCGTCCGGCCCAGCGACGTCGAGGTGGCGCCGCTGTCGATCGACGGGATGCCGCGCGTCCTGGTCGCCGGCCGGATCCCCGCCGTGCACCAGGCGTCGATCCAGGCCATCGTCGTGTCGCATGGCGGTCGGATCGTCGATGGCCATCGGCCTCCGGCGGCGCGCGAGCCACGGGCGGATGTCGAGGAGCTGCCCCTGGAGGGCTACGGCGCCTGATCGCTCGGCGCCTGATCGCTCGGCGCGCGCGCGCAACGCGACCGCGGGCCCGCGCGACAGGGATGCCGGAGCCGGGTATCCTGCGCCGTGTCCGGACCGGTCCGGGCGACCGTCACACCTGAGGGACATGCATGGAGACGGGGCAAGCGCTCCGCGAGACGTCCGATGCGCTGCTGCGCGACCTGGACGTCCTCGTCGCGATCGAAGAGGAGAAGCGCACACTCGAGCCGGGTGACGATCGCCTGGTCGAGCTCGCCGGGCGGATCGAGGAGATCGCCCAACGCATCCTGTCGGGCTCCGTCCGGCAGCACCAGCTGACCCAGGTCGTCAACGCCCAGGTCGAGGCGGGCTCCGCCAACGCGCCCGAGACGTCGATCGACCACACCCCCCGCCCGATCCAGTCGGTCCTCGCCGAGTGGCGCGAAGCGGAGCGTCGGCACCTCGCGGCCGAGCCAGGTTCGGCCGAGGCCGCCGAGGCCGACGCGCTCGTCGCCCGGCTGCGCGACGAGTATCGCCGCGCCCATGAGGCCCTCAGCCGGGATCGTTGACCTGCGAGCCCGCCGGTCGCTCCGACGCTGACACGGCGATGCTCGGGCCGACCCCGATCGCCGGCGCCCGGCGCGGGATCATCACGGCGGCGGCCACCCCGGCGGCGACGCAGGCGATGGCCCCCACGATGATCGCGGCCTCGATCGACTCGGTCGCGATGGCTCCCGCAAGCGCCGCCCCGATCGGATAGCCGACGAAGTTCAGGGCCATCGAGACCGCGAACGCCCGGCCCATCCAGGCCGGGTCGGTCCGGCGCTGGCGGATCGTGAAGAGGCCCACGTCCATCGGCCCGTTGAGGGCACCGCCGACCGCCAGGCCCGCGGCCACGAACGCCAGCCCGGTGAGGAGCGCCCCGGCGCCGGCGCCCGCGAGGAGGAGCAGGTCCGCCACCGCGATGCCGGCCATCGGCAGGACGAGGAGGTGCCATTCCCGGCCGCGGCTGTCGAACCGACCCGCGATCAGGGCCGCGATCACGCCCGCCACGCCCGAGCCGGCGAACACGAGACCGACCGCGATCTCCGGCCCGCCGAGCCGGTCCAGGATCACGAGCGGCACGACGATCGTGACCATCCCACCGGAGACGTTCAGCAGCGAGATCGACAGGCCGAGGCCGCGCAGCGTCGGATTCCGGAGGGTGTAGACGACGCCGTCCCAGGCGTCGCGGAAGAGGCGGCCGGTCGAGGCCGTCTCGGAGACCGGATCCGGCGCCCCGATCATCGCGACCGTCGCCGCGCCGTACACCAGCCCGATCAGGATCAGGGTCGTGGCGCCGCCCACGACCGACACGAGGGCGGCGGCGATCGGCGGTCCGAGGATCGTCGCGACCAGGTACCCATTGGAATCGACCGCGTTGACGCGCTCCCACAGCCGCTCGGGGACGAGGAGCGGGAACAGGCTGCGCAGGCCGGTGTGGGACAGGATCGCGGTCAGCGAGCTGACCACGGTGATCGCCAGCAGGATCGGGACGGGCAGCGCGTCGACGAGCGCCAGCCCGCCGATCAGGACGAGGGCGACGAGGGCGACCGCATAGTCGAGGATGACGAGCCGGGTCCGACCGTGGCGGTCGAGCAGGGCGCCGGCGACAGGCGCGACGAGGAGGCCGGGAAAGACGGCGGCGAAGGTCACGATCCCGGTCAGCGCGGGTGAGTCGTACTCGTCGAGGGTGAACAGGACGAGGGCCACGCCGACCATCGACTGGGCGATCCGGCTGAGCTGCATCGAGACCAGGATCCGGCCCAGACCGGGCACGCCGAGCAGGGCGCGATAGGAACGCTCGGTCCGTGGGCTGCGGGTCACTCCGGGATGCTATCGGTCGCGATGCGGCCGCGCTGGCGGCTCGTGAACCCGGGCGCGGCCGGCCGCGCGCGAGCACCGCAGCGGCCAACGCGCCCAGCGTCGTCCAGGCGCGACAGCCGGAAGTGTTAGAGTCGACCCACTCGAGCCGGCTCCTCGTATGGGGTCCGTCCACGCCGCCACCCGGCGGCTGGATACATGGACCCGCGATGCCCCGGTGGAGTGAGGTGTGCGCATGGCGACCGTGACGTTCGATCACGTCGACAAGAGCTACGGCGACGTCAAGGTCGTCAAGGACATGAACCTCGCGATCAACGACGGCGAGTTCATGGTCCTGGTCGGACCCTCCGGCTGCGGCAAGACGACGAGCCTCCGGATGATCGCCGGGCTCGAGGAGATCACGGCCGGCACCCTGAAGATCGGTGATCGCGTCGTCAACGACGTCCCGCCCAAGGATCGCGACATCGCGATGGTCTTCCAGAGCTACGCCCTGTACCCGCACATGACCGTGCGCGACAACATGGCGTTCGGGCTGAAGCTCCGCAAGCTCGCCAAGTCCGACATCGAGAAGCGGGTCAACGAGGCCGCAGCGATCCTCAGCCTCGACAAGCTCCTGGACCGCAAGCCGAAGGAGCTGTCGGGCGGCCAGCGCCAGCGCGTCGCCCTCGGACGCGCGATCGTGCGCGAGCCGGCCGTGTTCCTCATGGACGAGCCGCTCTCCAACCTCGACGCCAAGCTCCGCGTCCAGACCCGGGCCGAGATCGCCCGCCTCCACCAGCGGATGGGCACGACGTTCGTGTACGTCACCCACGACCAGGTCGAGGCGATGACGATGGGCACCCGGATCGCGGTGATGAGCGACGGGATCATCATGCAGGTCGGCTCGCCGCAGGAGCTCTACGACCGGCCGGCGAACCGGTTCGTCGCGGGGTTCATCGGCAGCCCGTCGATGAACTTCGTCGAGGTCACCGCAGACAACGGCAAGCTCGTCGGGCCCGGCGGCTGGGTTGCCGAGCTCCCGGCGCGCCTGAAGAACGCGGTCGGCTCGGTCAACGGGCGCAAGCTCGAGGCGGGGTTCCGGCCCGAGCACCTCGAGCTCGGCAAGGTCGAGGGCGAGACGGTCACGATCCCCGGCAAGGCCGACGTCGTCGAGTACCTCGGCAACGAGGAGCTCCTCCACGTCAGCGGTCTCGGCCGCGACATCGTGGCGATCGTCGAGTCCGACCACCGGGTCAAGCCGGGCGACGTCCTCGAGCTGATCCTCCCCTACTCCAAGCTCCACCTCTTCGATCTCGAGACGGGCGCCAGCCTGATCTCCGAGCGCGAGGCGGTGCCGGCCTGACCGATCGGGCGGCTCCGGCCGGCGACGCCGGCCGGAGCGCCTCTGCTCCCGACGACGGGACGGACGCCGATCTCGTCGAGCGGACCGTCGCGTCGCGGGTCCTCCACCGCGGCCGTTATCTCGAGTTCCGGGTCGACACGATCGAGCGGGCCGACGGCAGCCGCTCCGAGCGTGACGTCGCCGGGCATCCAGGCGCGGTCGCGATCGTCGCCGTCGACCCGGACGGTCGGATCCTGCTCGTCCGCCAGTGGCGAACCCCGGCCGGCCGGGTCCTGCTCGAGATCCCGGCCGGCACCCTCGACGTGGATGCCGCCACCGGCGCGGTCGAGGACCCGGACCTCGCGGCGCGGCGCGAGCTCGAGGAAGAGACCGGTTACCGGGCCGGCCGGTGGGAGCGCCTGACCGCCTTCTACACGGCGCCCGGCTTCACGAGCGAGCACATGACGCTCTATCTCGCGACGGACCTGGGCCCCGCCCATCCCGACGAGCGCCTGGGTCCGGACGAGGACGAGCATCTCCGCCTGGAACGGCGGACGCTCGACGAGGCGCTGGCGGCAGTCGAGGACGGCCGGATCGCCGACGCGAAGTCGATCGTGGGCCTCCTCTGGGTCGCGCGACACGGGAGCGCCTGATCCGGCGACCGCCCCGGCATCCGCGCGTTCGCGGGCCTGAGCGGCGGCCTTCGGTCGCCCGGCGACCGAACGGACGAGGGAACGGGTCGAGGACGCGGCTCCGTGCTCGTCTTCGGGCGCCGGGCGACGGATTCCGCTCGCGAGAGAGCGCTCGTTCGCTGGTTCGGTCGTCCGGCGACCGAAGCGCTCCGGGCGGGCGTCCGCGCGATGAGCCGGGCTGCTAGCTTCGATCCGGTTCGGGCCCGATCCGGGCCAGCGCGCCGCGGTAGAGCTTCGAGTCCGGGCTGAGCGCGACCGCCAGCTTCAGGTGGGTCCGCGCCGCGTCCCGCCGACCGAGCTGCTTCAGGCTCTGGCCGAGCGCGAAGTGAGCGTAGTGGGCGGACGGATCGAGCTCGAGCAGGCGCTCGAACGTCACCCGCGACCGGTCGTGCTGGCCCGAGTTGTACAGCGCCCGGCCCAGGGCCTCGAGGATCGACGCCTTGTCGGGCTCGGCGCGGTCGGCGCGCGCGAGGACGACCGCGGCCTGCGCGAAGTGCCGCCGGCGGAGGAGCTCGGAGCCGCGCTGGAGCAGCTCGTAGGCCGTCTCGCGGTCGTCCGGGGCGGCGGGCTCGTCGGCCGGGCGGCGCTCGTCCATCGCCAGATGGTGGCACGGAACGGCGAACCGGTCAGCCGCCGCGCAGCGTCGCGGCGCGCGCCGGGAGCCGGGGCGACTCGATGATGTCCGGGTCAGCCGCCGCCGTCGCGCCAGAGTGCGAGATCGACCGGCTGGAGCCGGGGCGACTCGGTGATGCCGGGGATCCGCCCGCGCTTGGCGATCGGCTTGCCGTCGATCTCCTTGATGTCGCCGGTGAAGTCGATCGGCGCGGCCCCGCTGATGTACGAGCCGACCGCGAACGAGTCGACCGGCGCGTCCTGGTCCTTGAAGTACTGGATCCGCTCGGGGTTCAGCCCGCCCGAGACCACGATCTTGACGTGCCGGTACCCCTCCTGGTCGAGCCGCGCCCGGATCTCCTTCACGAGGTCCGGGGTCACCCGGCCCCGCTCCGAGGGCGTGTCGAGCCGGATCCCGAACAGCCGGTCGCCGAGGGCGTGGGCGACCCGGAGCGTCTCCTCGGCCTCGTCCTTGAACGTGTCGACCAGGACGATCCGGGGCACGTCCGCGCCGAGATCGCGGTCGAACGCCTCGGCCGCCGCCACGGTGTCCCCGAAGATCAGGACGAGCGAGTGGGGCATCGTCCCGGTCGGGTTCAGGCCGGCCAGGCGGGCGCCGGCGGGGGTCGAGGCCCCGACGCAGCCCCCGACGATCGCGGCGTAGTCGAGGACGTCGGTGATGTCGGGGTGGACGTGGCGCGCTCCGAACGACACGACCGGCTCCGGCGCCGCCACCTCGACGCACTCGCGGGCGGCCGTGGCCCAGCCCGTCGACTGGGCGAGCATCCCGAGGATCGCGGTCTCGTACAGCCCGATCTGGCGGTACCGGGCGCGGATCCGGAGGACGACCTCCTTCGGCGCGATCCGATCGCCGTCCGACAGCGCCTCCACGCTCGTCTCGGACAGGTCGGCGGTCGCGAGGACATGGCCGATCAGGTTCTTGGCCTCGTCGATCCCGCACAGCACCGCGTCCTGGCGGGCGAACAGCTCCATCGTGACGAGCGGATCGAGGCCCTCCCGCTCGAGGATCGATGCCGCGCGCGCGAAGTAGACGTCGGCCGAGTCGCCGGACAGGATCTCGCGCGACGGCCGGGTTCGGACGATGCCCATCAGCGGTGCTGGCTCACGATGCGTCTCCCGTGTCGGTCGGTCGGCTCGCGGATCGATCGCCGCCCGGATCGGGATCGTCAGTCGGCGTCACGGTCGGCGGGCTCTCGGGGCCCGGGGGATCATCGAGCCGACCACCCGACTGGTCGCCGAGTGTAGCGTACGGCGGGCCGCCGGCCGGGTCAGCCACCGCGGCCGAGGCGACGGGACCGGCAGGGGCGACGGCGGCCGCGGCCATGGCGGCCGCGGCCACGGCCCGTCCCCGCCGGCGCCGGCGGATCACGACGGCCGCGACCGCGAGCAGGACGAGGACGACGACCAGCCCGACGACGATCGCGGTCAGCCGGCCGCCGCCGACCTCCCCGGCGCCCGCGATCAGCGCGGCGAGCGCGGTGGCACGCGCCTCGGCATCGGCGTCACCGGCGCCGAACGCCGCGCGGGCCGTCGCGAGATCCGCCTCGGGCGCCACGCCGAGCAGCCCGAGCGACGCGATCGGGTCGCGCGGCGCCCGCACCGCGGCATCGGCAGCGGTCAGCGCCCGCGCGGCGGCGAGCGTCCTGTCGCCGATCGTCGCCGCCTCGTCGAGCGAGTCCCGCGCGGCCTGGTAGGCATCCCGCAGACTCGCCGGGGCCTGGACGCCGAGGGGTCCGGTGAGTGCCGCGATGTCGTCTCGCCGCGCGATCACCGCCCGCGCCTCCGCCGTCCGTTGCGCGGCGACTGCGAAATCCCACGTGCTCATCGGCGAGCGAACGAAGAACGGGACGCGCCAGTCGGCCCCGATCCGGACGAGATCGGCGTACGCGGCGCGCGCCGCCTTCCGGCTGTCGAGGACCGCAGTCTCCGCGTCCGTCACGACCCAGCGCCGGAACAGGTCCTCGGCGGTCTTCGACCTGCCGACCTCCTCCAGCAGGTCCAGGAAGCGGCGCCAATCGGCCGGCCCGCTGACGGCCTCGGGGTCGCCCACCCCGACGTACGGGATCTGGTGACCCTCCGCGGCCGCGAGCACGGCCCGCATCCGGCTCTCCCCGACCTCGACCACGAGCGAGCGCACCACGGTCCACGCGGCGTTGTACCCGAACTGCTCGCGGGCGTCGGTTTCCTCGTCGCTGATCCGCCCTGGATGCTCCCAGGCGATCAGGCGGACGGCGTCGGCGTCCGTCGCGTTCACCCGCTTGGGCTCCCAGCCGCCGATCCCGATCCCCTCGAGCGCCTTCGCCGCGTACGTATCGGCCAGGCCCTCGTTGATCCAGCGACCGCGGAAGAGCTCGCCGTTGAACCACGCGTGCGACGCCTCATGAAGGATCGTGAGGTCGTCGAGGTCCTCGCTGATCTCGATCCGGTCCTCGTCCTGGAAGAAGACCCCGGCATAGCCCTCCAGGAGCGGGGTGTGGACCTCGTAGACCCCCAGCTCGTCCTGGACCGGCCAGTCGAGGCCGGTCTGCTCGACGAGCTCGGGCAGGCCGCTCGTCAGCAGCTCGCTGACGCGCGTCTGCCATTCGGCGTCCTCCGGCCAGGCATGGATCACGATCCGCTCGCCGCCGGCCAGGTTCACGGGCGTACGGGTCAGCGCTCCCTTGCGATCGGCATTGACGATGACGTACCAGTCGGCCGGGTCGGCGATCGCGGTGGCTCGGAAGACCGTCGCGCCGCCGCTCGTCGAGCGGCTCACGGGCGAGCCGGTCGCGTCGGCCTCGAACCCGGCGGGGACGACGACCCGCACGGCGCCCGTGTCCCCGAAGGCCCACGCGACGAAGGTGGCGAACGCCGTGCCGACGCGGATGTCGCTCGCCGAACGGGGCGCGCCGCCGGGCAGGTCGAACGTCACCCGGATCGCGGCGGCCTGGCGGAAGAAGATCGCGTTCCGGAAGCGGACCTCGAGGATCGCGTAGCCGTCGGCGGGCTTGAGCGAGGCCGGCACCCGCGCGCCGCCCGAGGTTGCCCGGACGTTGCGCGCCTCGGGCTGGACCGCGAGCCGGGCGCTCTCGTAGAAGTAGCGGGTCGTGATCCCGCCGGAGGTGACGTTGGGCTTCAGGTTGCGGGCCGTGAGGTCGAGCGCGACGCGAACCAGCCGCCGCTCGGGGACGATCGTGTACGTGGCGCTCGTCGTGAGCGCCAGCCCGTCCTCGACGGCGGCGGCGGTCGGGGTACCGAGCGGACCGAGCGCACCGGTCAGGGCGAGGATCGTCGCGACGATGGCCAGCGCGGGGCGGCGGAATCGGGACCTGCCCCCCATCGTCGATCAGCCCTCGGCGACGAGCGTGCGCCGGCGGACGGTCCGGTCGCGGATCCAGCGGATCGCCAGCCAGCCGCCGAGGAGCAGGGCCCCCAGCGTGCCGACGATCGCGATCACCCGGTTGCGGCCGACCTCGAACGCGGATCCCCAGGTGCCCTTCGCGAATGCGGCGGCCTCGACCGAGGCACGCAGGTCGCCGGCCGCAAAGGCCTCGGCCGCGGTGGCGAGGGCGTGCTCGGGATCGCTGCTCCAGAGCCCGAGGCCCTCGATCGGTCCGACCCCCACCAGGCGGGCCGCCGCCGCGTCGCGCCAGGCGGCGATCGTCGCCAGCTCCGCGTCGGCCTCGGCCACCGCGGCGTCGAAGCCTGCGGGACCCTCGAACGCGGTGCGCATCCGGTCCGGCGGCGTCAGGCCCGCATCGGCGGCAGCGGTGGACACGGCATCGCGCGCATCGAGGGCCCGGTTCGCCCCGGCGACGAGCTCGAGGACCTGGTCGTACTGCCACGTCCGCAGCGCGTCGCGGACGACCCGCGGCAGGCGCCAGTCGGCCGCCCGCGCCGTGAGCTCCGCATAGGCGGTTCGGGCGGTGGTTCGCCTGGCAAGGAGCGGCGCTTCCTCGGGCCGGACCACCCACGCCGTCCAGAGATCGTCGAACGGCTCGCCCGTGCGCTCCTCGAGCAGGTCGAGGAGCCCGCGCCAGTCCGGGGCCGCGGTCGCGCTCTCGAGGGCGCCGCCGGCCCCGGCAGGCTGGTACGGGGCGCGGCCCGCCTTGACGGCCTGCCACACCGCTGCGAGGTTCTCGGCTCCTGCCCGCTCGGCCACGAGCCCGGCCACACGGAGCGCGGCCGCGTACTCGGCGTCCTCGACGATCCGCTCGTGGGCGCCCGGCGGCCCCCAGGCGTTGAGCGGGATGCGCACCGCCTCGAGCTCCTTGGTCAGCACGTCGCCCCGGGCGTCCTTGGCGCCGATCGTGGTCGCCGCCTGGAGGGCATACCACGAGGCGAACCCTTCGCTCGCCCAGCGGTCGGCGACGAGGCTGCCGTCGAACCAGGCGTGGGCCGCCTCGTGAAGGATCACGAACGAGTCGGCGTAGTAGGCGATCTCGATCCGGCCCTCCGGCGGGTTGTAGCGCCCGGCGAAGCCCGAGGCGCTCCGGCTGAGCGACTCCTCCACGATCAGCGGCTGCTCGACGCCCCACGGCAGGCCGATCGCGCTGGCGAGGGCCGGGAGGCCGTCGTACAGGAGGCTGCTGACGCGCTTCGCCCATGCCGGATCGTCCGGCCAGGCCCGGAGCGTGATCGGGATGACGCCGCCCTCGACCGGCACCTGGAGGACGGTCTCGGTGAAGGAGCCCGGGCGATCGGCGACGAAGTAGGCGAAGAACGAGAGCGGGTCGGCGAGCTGGCCGGTCCGATAGGTGATCGTGCCGGCCGCATCGGTGGTCGGGGCGCCGAGTCCCGCCGCCTCCACGTCGACCGAGAAGCCGGCCGGGAACACGACCGTCACCGTCCCGCCCCGGACGCCGTCGCTGCCGAAGCCCCACGCTCCGAAGCTCACCAGGCTGCTCCCGATCCGGGTCGTCCGGGCGGGGGCGCCGCCCTTGTCGACGATGTCGAACGACAGGTTCAGCCTGCGGCTCGCACCCGAGCCGAGCTGCTTGCCGAAGTCGATCCGGAGGAGCGTGTAGGTCGCCGTCCGGCGCTGGACCCGGACGGCCGGCGTGGCACCGGGGCTCGTGACCTTGAAGTTCGTCGTTCCGGGCTGGACCGCGAGGAACGCCTGGTCGAAGAAGTAGCGCCGCGTCTTCGTGTCGGTCCGCTGGTTCGTCGCGGTCAGACCCACCGCCACGTGGACGGCGTGCTTGGCCGGGTCGACGACGTAGCGGGCGTCGGCGGTCATCGTGAGGCCCGTGGCGGCATTCGCGGTTTGGGCGCTCAGCGGCGTGCCCGGCACGAGGGCGATGCCCGGGATCGCGGCGAATGCCGCGACCAGGGCGAGGACGACCCCGAGCGCCCGCGGCGTGGCGGCCGTCCGCCGACGGGTCGGGGCGAGCATGACGGTCACGATGCCGCCGCCGGGGCGATGGGCCGGCCCACGTCGGAGGGGCTGGAGGGGCCGGAGGAGTCAGCCGGCTCGGAGGGGTCGGAGGGTTCGGCCGGCTCGGGCGACTCGGGCGAGTCCACGAGCTCCGCGAGTCGGTCGGCGTAGCGCTCGATGAGGCCCGGCCCGGGCCGCGTGCCGGTGACGCCCGTCGGGATCCGGCCACCGATCCACAGCCAGCCGGCCGATTCCTCGAGCAGCCGGTCGGCGATCAGGAGCGACCGGGCGAGGGCCAGGCCGAGCTCGTCACGATCGACGGTCCGGAGGGGCAGCTCGCTCGCGAGCACCGGCCGGTCGTCCTCGGCCAAGGAGAACTTCGCGAACGGGAACTCGTCGTTCCAGCGCAGGAGCCTGCGGTAGGACTTGCGGAACCCATCGCCGATCGGCGGGGCGAAGTGGACCCAGCAGATCAGCGCGAGCGCGGGGTCGAGGATGAGGGTGACGGGCACATCGAGGCGACGGCGGCCGTCCAGCCGCAGGTCCCACGACGTGACGCCGTCCCGGTCGGCTCGGGCGGAAGGCGCGAGCCCCAGTTCGTCGAGCCAGTGCTCGACATCCGCCGGGCGCACGAACCCGCCCGACTCCGTAGGAGGCATGGCGGGGAGTCTACCCGGACCCGTCGATCCGGGCCGTGGCGCGGGTCAGGAGGTCTCGCCGCCGCCCTTGCGACTCGCACCCGCCGCGGCGACGTCCGCCGACCCGGCCCCGCGCCGCTCGGCGGGACCCAGTCCCGCGGCCACGCGGGCGGCGGCACCACGCGGCCGGCCCGCCTCGATCGAGGCGCCGCTCTTGACCATCCGGCTCGCGAAATCCGTCGCCTTCACGTCGCCGGCGATCTTCACGTTCCGCCCGATCCGGACGCCGCGCGGGATGATCGCGCGCTTGCCCACGACCGTGATCCCGGTGTTGAGCCGGCCCGGCTCCTGCTTGTTCGGTGTGTCGAAGTCCGGCCCGTCGCCGACGATCGCGCCCGGTCCGACGACGACCTCCTTGTCGAGGATCGCGCGGTCCACGACGGCGCCCGAGCGGATCACCGAGTCGAACATCACGATCGAGTCGCGCACGACCGCCCCGACATCCACCCGGACGCCGGGCGAGAGGACCGAGTTGACGACCGTGCCGTTGATCACGCAGCCGTGGCTGATCAGGCTCCGGTGGACCTGGGCGGTCGGGCCGACCCGGGCCGGGGCGCGTTCCTCGGAGCGGGTGTGGATCAACCAGTCGCGGTCGTACAGGTCGAGCGCGGCGTTGTCCTCGAGGAGCGCCAGGTTCGCCTCCCAGTAGGACTGGATCGTGCCGACGTCCTGCCAGTAGCCCTCGAAGTGATAGCCGAAGACCCGGGCGCCGCCGTCGAGCATCGCCGGGATCACGTCGCGCCCGAAATCGTGGCGGTCCTCGCTGAGCCATTTGCGGAGGGCCCGCTTGGAGAACACGTACACGCCCATCGAGGCGAGGTCGCTCTTGGGGTGCTTGGGCTTCTCCTGCCACTCGACGACCCGGTCGGCATCGTCGAGGGCGAGGATGCCCATCCGGGTCGCCTCGGCCAGCGGCACCCGGCGGACGGCGATCGTCACGTCGGCCCGCTTGCGGCGATGGGCCTGGATGAACGGCTGATAGTCCATCTTGTAGATGTGGTCGCCGGCCAGGACGAGGATCACGTCGCCCGCGTCGTGCTCGATGACGTTGAAGTTGCGGAGAACCGCGTCGGCGGTGCCGCGATACCACTCCGCCACACGACCGCGGGCGATGTACGGCTGGAGCAGCTTCACGCCGCCGGTGTTGCGGTCGAGATCCCACGGACGGCCGAGGCCGATGTGGTCGTTGAGGGAACGCGGGTTGTACTGGGTCAGGACGACCACGTTGTCGACCAGCGAGTTCACGCAGTTCGACAGGGTGAAGTCGATGATCCGGTATTTGCCGCCGAACGGGACCGCGGGCTTGGCGCGGACCCCGGACAGGATCGAGAGGCGCTCGCCCTCGCCGCCGGCGAGGATCACGGCCATCGTCCGTTTCATGACGGGATGCTAGCACTCCCCCCTGCCCGCCCGGATGTCCGCGATGTGAACAACGCGTTGCAGGCGGGGCACAGTCGGTGCGGCGTCCGCCGCGTCCCGGGCGTTGGGGGCTGCCGGGGGCGCTCGGGGTTGCCGGGGTCGTTCGGTCCATCCCCGGGTCGTTCGGGGCCACCCCGGCCCGTTCGGGCCGTCCCGGGCCCTCGGGGACCTAGACGAAGAGGCGCGGGTTCCGCCAGCTGCCCTCGTACTCGACCATCCAGTGGAGGTGACAGCCGGTCGAGTTGCCGGTGCTCGCCTCGTAGCCGATCACCTGGCCCGCCTGGACCGCGGACCCGGCCCGGATCCCGCCCGGGAAGGTGTTGCCGCGCATGTGGGCATACCACGTCGTCAGGTTCGAGGAGTGGGCGATGATCACGATCCAGGCCGGATCGGCGCCGTCGGCATAGTTCCAGCCGACGTAGGCGACGCTGCCGTCGCCGGCGGCCTTGATCGGGGCGCCACAGCCGCTCCGGGCGACGATGTCGATCCCGTTGTGGAAGTGCTCGCAGCCGTAGCCCGGGCCGTAGCCCTGGTACGAGCTGCACCCGAACTCGCCGGTGATGTCGCCACGGAGCGGCCAGGTGAACTGGCCGTTGTACTGCGATGGGATGTTGCCGAGGGCGTACTGCTGGGCGACGAGGCTGTCGATCCGCTTGGCGAGGGCGGCCTTCGCGGCCGCCGTCGCGGCCATCGCCTTCGCAAGGTTCTTCTTGTTCGCCGCAAGCTTGGCGTAGGCGGCCTTCTGGATCGCGAGGGCACGGGCCGTCTCGGCCTCGAGGCGCTTCAGCTCGGCCTGGGCCGCCTTGAGCTCCTTGAGCTGGACCGCCAGCTTCGCTCGCTGGCGCTCGGTCTCGATCCGCAGCCCGTCGGTCGCGACGCGGGTCTCCTGGACGGTCTGGTGGACGGCGGCGAGCGTCGCCTGGTCCTTCACGATCTGCTCGGCGAGCGCCTTGTCCTGCTCGCCGACATCGATCGAGTAGCTGACCTCGGACAGGACGTCGGTGAAGGAGCCGCCGGAGAGGAACGTCTCGAGCATCGAGGTGCGGTCGGTGTCGTAGGCGATCCGGAGGCGCTCGGCGAGGATCTTCTTGCGCTCGGTCAGGTGCCAGCGCATCCGCTTCTCGTTGATCTTCATGTTCGCGAGCTGGGTGTCGAGCAGCTCGACCTGGGCGACGAGCGCGAGGTAGTTCTGCTTGACGATCCCGATCTGGCGGACCATCGCGTTGATCGAGGTCCTGACCGCGGCGAGGTCGGCGTTGATGCCGCTCAGCTGGCGGCGGGTCGACGCGATCTGCGAGCCGAGGTCGGACTGGAGGGCGTTGATCTTGGCGACGTCGGCCTTCTGCTTGCGAAGCTGATCGGCGAGGGCCGTCTGGCGGGCCCGAGCGTCCGAGAGCTCGTCCGCGCCGACCGACGCGGCCGGACCGCCGAGCACGCCGAGGATCAGCGGGAGCAGCAGGAGGAGCGGGAGGCGGGCAACGCGGCGCGAGCGCGATCGGCGGGTCGCGCGGGGGGCTCCGGCGGCGAGGTGCCTGGGGGCATCCGCCCGGCGCGGCCGATCCGGGTGTGACGGCGTGCTGTCCGTGTGCGCGCTGGGGCGCATCACAGGGGCGAGGTCATCGTGCGAGCAGACTCCGTTGGTCGCGTCTTGGCTGTGCGCTTGACATGCGCTGGCGCGGGTGGCGGCGAGGCCCGCCGATCCGACCGCCCCAATGGGCACCCTCAGGACGACGTCCGGCTGGGCGGGATCATACCGCGGGTGTCGACTGTAGCCAACCTGCAACGTTGGACCCACCCTGACGATGGTCCCATCACCACCCCGGACCTCACCGCTGGCCAACCATCCGCACCGCTCCGCACCGCTCCGCACCGCCGCCCGCACCGTCACTTCGCCAACCAGTCGTGCCCGGACTGCTACGGCGGGAAAGCGGCGTCGTCGCGCGAGATCCGCGCCCGAACCGTGCTCAGCCAGGCGTGGCGCGACCCGAGCGGAGCCTCGGCCGCCGTACCAGTCCCCAGTTGCATGGTTGACGAGATCGAACCGGCGGCCCCCGCGCCGCCACTTCCCCCGGCCGCAGGCGCGGCCACTCCCCGCCGGCGCGGCCACTCCCCGCCGGCGCCGCCACTCCCCTCACACGCGGGTGAAGATCCCCCACAGCGCGCCGAAGATCAGGAACGGTCCGAACGGCACGAACGTCCGCCGCCCGATCCGCCGCGTCGCGAGCAGCAGGGACAGCACGAGCCCGGCCGCGAGCAGCCCGGCGAGGAGCCCGCCGAACGCCCGCAGGAAGCCGCTCATCAGCCCGACCCCGATCAGCAGCTTCACGTCGCCCATCCCGAATGCGCCCGCGCCGAACGGAATCGACGCGGCGTACAGCACGAGCGGCACGACGACCGCCACGAGGATCGCCGGCAGCACGTCCCCGCCGACGAGCGGATTTCGCCCGGCCAGGTCGAGCAGGAGTGCGAGCGGGATGATCGGCAGGGTCAGCTCGTCGGGCAGGAGCCGCTGGTCGAGATCCACCGCGAACCCCACCACCAGCGCGGCGAACCACAGCCCGAACAGCCCCTGCACGACCGGCTCGGCGCCTCCGAACCGCTCCGCGAGCAGCCAGAACGCGAACGCCCCGATCCCTGCGGATGCGACCGTCCGCCACCCGACCGCGCGGCCGGCGGGATGCTCCTCGTCGTGCTCGGGCCAGCGCGCCGCGAGCCGGTCGGACGCGACCCCGAACGCGGCACCGGCCAGGGCCAGCACGAGCGGGAGCAGGGTCAGCCCTTCGCCCCGAGGCGCTCGGACGCGCCGTGGCGGGACACGGTCACGTGATCAGCCCTTCGCGCCGGCCAGGGCGAGCTCGACGAGCGTCGCGTGCGTCACGCCCGTCGCGCCGCGCGCGGCCCACGGCGTCGTCTTGCGGAAGTAGCCCGTCCCGCCGATGTCGAGGTGGGCCCACGGCACCGTCCGGAACTCGCGCAGGAACAGGCCGCTCTTGATCAGCGATCCCTCGGCCGAGCTCGAGTTCTGGAGGTCGCCGTACCAGCTCTCCATGTCCTGGACGTAGTCGTCGAGGAGCGGGATCTGCCAGTAGCGCTCGGCACCGCGCTCGGCGGCGGCCATCACGTCGTCGTACCAGGACTGGGGCGTCCCGAAGGCGCCCGTGATCAGGTGGCCGAATGCCCGCGAGACCGCGCCCGTGAGCGTGGCCACGTCGACCAGGTGGGTCGCGCCGAGCGACTCGGCGTAGGTCATGGCGTCGCCCAGGATCAGGCGGCCCTCGGCGTCGGTGTTCGTGATGTCGACCCACTTGCCGTTGAGCGCCTTGACGACGTCGCCGGGCCGCGTCGAATGGGAACCCGGCATGTTCTCGACCGCCGGGGCGAGCGCGAGGAGCGGCGTCCCCGGCGCGAGGCGGGCGACCGTCGCGATGGCCGCGATCACGGTGCAGGCACCGATCTTGTCCATCTTCATCTCTTCCATCCGATCGGACGGCTTGATCGAGATGCCGCCGGAGTCGAAGCAGACGCCCTTCCCGACGATCGCGAGGTGACGCCCGAGAGCATCCTTCTCGCCCTCCTCGCCGGAGCGCATGACGATCATCCGGGGCGGGTTGTCGCTGCCCTGGCCGACCGCGAGGAACATCCCCATCCCGAGCTCGCGGGCCCGGTCGGGCTCGATGACGTCGATCCACAGCCCGTGCTTCGCGGCCACGTCACGGGCCTCCTGGGCGAGGACCTCGGGGCTGATGTCGTTGGCCGACCGGTTCGACAGGGAACGGGCGTGGTTGGCGCCCTCGCCGATGATCCGGCCGCGCTCGGCGGCCTTCGTCGCGGCGCCGGCGTCCGCGCCCGGCGCGATCAGGATCAGCTCGTCGAGGATCGGCGGGGCCGTCGCGACATCGTCGTGGTCGCGGTAGAGGGTCTTCGGCTCGAAGCTGCCCTCGACCACTCCGCGGGCGACGAGCTCGGCGACCGCCTCGACCCCGCCGTCGAGGATCTCGGCCAGGGGCGTCAGCCAGATCGCGAGGCTCCGGGCGGTGCGTCCGCCGAGGCGATGCTCGACGGCGGCGCCGACGTGGACGACCGTCTCGCGATCGAGCTTGTCGGCCTCGCCGGCGCTGACGGTCAGGACGCGGCCGGCCGGCAGCTCACCCGGCGATGCGATCGCCGACGTGTAGCGCTTCGCGCGGACCTCGCGGAACGCGGCCAACGAGGAGAGCTCGCCACCCGTCCGCCGGTCGAGCTCGCCGAGGGGCCCGTCAAAGGCCGGCTCGCCGACGATCGGAATCGCGAGGACGTCGGCCTTGACGTCCCAGGGCTGGTCGGTGACGACGCGCAACTGCACGGATGAGCACTCCTGTGGAGATCGCGCCCTCGGGCGGGCGCGGAGGCGGTTCAGTTGGCGCAGTGTACCCGCGGGGTCCGTGCGGGATGTCGCGGTCAGCCTTCGGCCGGCGGAGAGGCGGGCGACTCGAGGACGTCCACGGCCTGCTGGAGCTTCGCCCGGGCCTCCTCGATCGCGATCACGGCCTGGTTCAGCCCGCCCCGCCCGATCTCGGCCAGGATGATGACGAGACCCGAGGTGTTCGCGGGGAGCAGCGACTGGGCCCGGCGCTCGGCGGCGAAGGCCTCCTTGAACTCGGTGGTGACGGCGCCCTTGGCCGCGATCGTCGCCCGGAAGAGGCGGGCGAGGGCCGCGTCGTACTCGGCGTTGCGGTCGATCCACTGGGTCAGCGTGCTGACATCGACGGTGTTCGCGAGGACGTCACGGAGCGCCTTCGCCTGGTCGAGCATGGCGGTCGCCGTCTCGAGCGTCTTGAGCGCGGCGGCGTACTTCCGCGTCCGGCCCTGGGCGGCGGCGGCGCCGGCCGTCTTGTCGTGGTCGGTCAACAGGACGGTCAGCCGGTTCGCGACCGTCGCCCCGGCGGCGAGCCGGGACCAGCCGAGCTCGAGGCCGCGCGTGGCGTCGACCGCGGCAAGAACGGTGTCGCGGCGGTCGCGGGTGGCGGCCGACCAGAGGAGCGCCTCGCCGGGGCCTGCGCCGGGCACGAGGCTGAGTTCCTCGCGGAGGGTCGCGGACCGGGAGTCGATCAACCGGGCGAGGGTCTCGCCGTCGGCGACTGCGGCATCGAGCGCCTCGAAGTCTGACGCCACGAGTGCCGTCAGCGCACCACGACCGAGCTCGCCCAGTCGCTCGACGTCGGTCGCGAGACGGGTCAGCTCGGCCTGGGCATCGTCGAGGGCGGCGTCGGCAGCGGCATCACCGGCCAAGGTCAGCTCAGCGCGGGCCGGGGTGCCAGGCTGGTTGGAGAGCGCCGCCGCGAGGCCCGCCCCGCCGACGGCGATCACCGCGGCGATCAGCAGCCAGACGACGGCGAGGGCACCGCGCCGCAGCGCGCCGTGCCGGACGGACCCGGACATCGCCGGCATCGTAGCATCGGGTCATGGTCCCTCCTGCCGGAGCCGAGCGGCGCACCCTCGCTGCCGAACGGCGCACCCTCGCTGCCGAACGGCGCACCCTCGTCGCGTCCATGCCCAAGGCGGAGCTGCACCTCCACCTCGACGGGTCGCTCCGGGTCGAGACCGCGCTGGAGCTGGCCCGAACGCGGGACGTGGACGCGCCGCGGGACGTCGAATCGATGCGGGCGGCCCTCGTGGCCCCGATGCCCTGCACGTCCCAGGCGGAGCTCCTCCGCGCGTTCGATCTCCCGATCGCCCTGATGCAGGACGCGGATGCACTCGAGCGGATCGCCGCCGAGCTGGTCGAGACGAAGGCCGCGGAGCACGTCCGCTACGTCGAGATCCGGTGGGGACCGCTGCTCCACGTCGTGCGCGGCCTCTCCCTCGAGGACGGAATCGCGGCGGTGGCGCGCGGGGCGCGCGACGCGGCAGCGCGGGCCGGGATCGAGGTCCGCCTCATCTGCACGGCGCTCCGCTCGCACGACCCGGCCGCAAACCTCGAGCTGGCCCGGGTCGCCGCCCGCTTCATCGACGACGGGCTGACCGGCTGGGACCTCGCCGGCGGCGAGGAGCGCTACCCCGATCCGGCGCTCCATGCCGCGGCGTTCGCGACCGCCCGGGCCGGCGGCCTGCGGATCACCGTCCACGCCGGCGAATGGGGCGGCGCCGCCCAGGTCCTCCGGGCACTGACGCAGGATCCGGAACGCATCGCCCACGGCCCCGTCGCGATCGACGACCCCGCGCTCTGTCGCGAGCTCATCGCGCGGCACGTGACGCTCGACCTCTGCCCCACGTCGAACTGGCAGGCCGGA
>DASSPG010000174.1:0-7280 GCA_035699725.1 Candidatus Limnocylindrales bacterium
CTCCATCCGAGCATCTACGCGGTGCTGCCCCTGGCGCTCGACGCCGGACTGGCGTGGGTGGCCTGGACCTCGCTCTGGAGCCCGGCGGCCAGCTGAGCAGGCGCGGCCCTCGGCCTGGTGGGTCCGCGCGCGGGAGCCGGACCGGCCACGGCCCGCGCGGCGCCGGGCCTCTTTTCGCTACCTCCAGGCCGAGGGCGCTCCGCCCGGACACCCTCGGCTGACCGGCGTCCGGATCAGCCGGGCGCGCCGGCCGGGCGGAGCCGCAGGCCCCGCAGGAGCTGGGCGTTGGCCGCGACGATGATCGTCGACAGGCTCATCGCGACCGCCCCGGCGGCCATCGGCAGGTCCAGGCCCCACGGCACGAGGATGCCGCCGGCCACCGGGATCGCCAGCACGTTGTAGCCGGTCGCCCAGACGAGGTTCTGGACCATCTTCCGGTAGGCCCCCGCCGACAGGACGATCGCCCCCACGACGTCGCGTGGGTCGCTCCGGACGAGCACGATCCCGGCCGACTCGACCGCGACATCCGTTCCCGCCCCGATCGCGATCCCGACGTCCGCCGTGGCGAGGGCAGGAGCGTCGTTGACCCCGTCGCCGACCATCGCGACCTTCCGACCGCCGGCCTGGAACGAGCGCACGGCGGCCGCCTTGTCGGCCGGCAGGACCTCGGCGGCGACCTCGTCGATCCCGAGCCGCTGCGCGACGGACGCCGCGACGGCCTTGCTGTCGCCGGTGATCATCGCGACCCGGATTCCCCGGGCGTGGAGGTCGCGCACCGCCTCGGCCGACTCCGGCCGGATCTCGTCCTCGACGGCCACCGTCCCGGCAACCTGCCCGTCGACGACGACGTGGAGGACCGTCCGCCCCTGCGCCTCGTGTCCGGCCGCGTCGCTGCTCGCCGCGAGTCCGAGCTCGGCGAGGAGCGCCGGCCCGCCCACCGCGACGACCCGCCCGTCCACCGTGCCGCGGGCTCCGCGCCCGGCGAGTGCCTCGAAGCCCTCGGCCCGGCTCGTCGCCAGACCGCGCCCGCGGGCCGCCGTGACGATCGCCGTGGCGATCGGGTGCTCGGACTCGGCCTCGACGGCCGCGGCCAGTCGGAGCAGGTCCGGATCGATGGCGTCGGCATCCACCAGGACGGGCCGCCCGACCGTGAGCGTTCCCGTCTTGTCGAAGATCACCGTATCGAGCGTGCGCGCCCGCTCGAGCGCGAGCCGGTCGCGGACCAGGAGCCCGTTGCGGGCGCCGAGCGAGGTCGAGATCGCGATGACGAGCGGGATCGCGAGGCCGAGCGCGTGCGGGCAGGCGATCACGAGCACGGTGGCGGTCCGGACGAGTGCCCCGTCGCGATCTCCCAACAGCCACCAGGCGACGAGCGTGATCGCGCCGGCCACGAGCGCGACGTAGAAGAGGAGCGCCGCGGCCCGATCCGCCAGCGCCTGGGCGCGCGAACCCGACGCCTGGGCCTCGGCGACGAGGCGCATGATCCCCGACAGCGCCGTTGCCTCACCGACCGCCGTGACGCTGACGCGGAGGGCCCCGCCGGCTGCGACGGTGCCGGCGATCACGGGATCGCCGGTCGTTCGGGGTACCGCCCGCGATTCGCCGGTGATCATCGACTCGTCGACATCCGCCGACCCGGCGACGACCACGCCATCGGCGGGGACGCGCGCGCCCGGGCGGACGAGGACGATGTCGTCGACCCGGAGGTCGCCGATCGCGACGGACTCCGTCGCCGCTTCGTCGGGCCCGGCGGCGCCCGCCGCGACGAGTCGCTCGGCGGTGTCGGGGAGCAGAGCCGCGAGGGCAGCGAGGGCGCCCTGGGCCTGGGCGATCGAGCGCATCTCGAGCCAGTGGCCGAGGAGCATGATCGTGACGAGGGTCGCGAGCTCCCACCAGATCTCGACCTCGAACCAGCCAAGCGTTCCGGCCCAGCTCGTCAGGAAGGCGACGAGGATCGCCATCGAGATCAGGAGCATCATCCCGGGCTTGCGGTCGAGCAGCTCGTCGCGACCGCCGCGCAGGAACACGATGCCGCCGTACAGGAACACCGCGGTCCCGAGGGCGGCCGGGATCCACTCGGAGCCGGGGAACACCGGGGCGGTGTAGCCCAGCCACGTCTGCGGGTCCATGCTCCAGATGACGACCGGGATCGTCAGCAGCAGGCTCAGCCAGAAGCGGTCGCGGAACATCGCGACCGAGTGGCCAGCGTGACGGTCGTGGCCGCCGGACACGTGGCCCATCGCGGCGTGATCGGTCCCGCCCCCGTGGCCCATCGCCGCGTGATCGGTCCCGCCCCCGTGGCTCATCGCCGCGTGGTCAGCCGGGCTCGCCGGCGCATGATCGGCGTGGCCCATCGCCTCGTGATCGGCGTGGCCCATCGCCTCGCGCTCGCCTTCGCCGGTCGCCGCGTCGTCGGTCTGCTTGCTTCGGTGGTCGGCGTGGTGGTCCATGGGACTCCGTTGGGTTGGGATGAATACTCCCCCCCAGTATGTACGATCGGTCAAGCGGGGTGCCCGCCACGGTGCAATCAGTGTCGGTCAGAATGGCGGTCATGACACGTCCGCTGCGCGTCGGGATCCAGCTGCCGGAGGTCGAGCGGGAGGTGCGCTGGCCGGAGCTGCTCGACCTTGCCCGGACGATCGAGGATCTCGGGTTCGACGCGCTGTGGGTCGGCGAGCACCTCCTCTATCGCTGGGAGGATCGCCCGGCCCGCGGCCCGTGGGAGGCGTGGTCCTCGATGGCGGCGCTGGCCGCCGCCACGAGCCGGGTCACGATCGGGCCGCTCGTCGCCTGCACCGCGTTCCACAACCCGGCGGTCCTCGCGAAGCAGGCGGCCACGATCGACGAGATCGCCGACGGCCGCTTCGTTCTCGGCCTGGGCGCCGGCTGGAACGAGACGGAGTTTCGGGCCTTCGGCATCCCGTTCGACCACCGTGTCGACCGGTTCGCGGAGGCGTTCACGATCATCCGGACGCTGCTCCAGGTGGGCGAGGTCGACTTCGCCGGGACGTACCACCAGGCCCGCGACTGTGAGCTGCTGCCGCGCCCGCGGCCGGGCGGCCCGAAGCTCCTGATCGGCTCGAACGGGCCGCGGATGCTCCGGATCACGATGCCCCACGCCCACGCCTGGAACTCGTGGTTCGCCGACACGGACAACACGCCCGAGGGCGTGGCCCGGCTCCGCGATATCGTGGACGCGGCCTGCCGGGACGTCGGGAGGGATCCGGCGGAGATCGAGCGGACCGTGGCCGTCCATGTCCGGATGCCGGGGGGCGCGGGCCGGACGATGGGGGACCTGTCGACGGTCGAGCGGATCCGGCCGCTCGAGGGCGCGCCCGAGGAGATCGCCGCCGGCCTCTGCGCCTACGCCGACGTCGGCATCGCCGAGGTCCAGGTCGTCCTGGACCCGATCGACCGGCTGTCGGTCGAGCGATTCGCACAGGTGCTCCCGATCCTCGATCGGGGCTGATCGCCGCACGGCCGCGGTGCGGGGTACTTCCGTCAGGGGTTCGAACGTTGCGAACGCCGTGCTAGCATCCCGGCGGCGATGCGGAATTCGAATCAGCTCGACCGGGGACGCCGGCTGTCGATCCAGGCAGCCGGCCTGACGGCGCTGCTCTGCGCCGTCGCGCTCGCCGGCTGTGGCGGGACCGCCATTGCCACGGGCTCACCGACCCCGCAGCCCACCCCCCTCCTCACCCCCGACCCGCACCTGACCGAGCCGGTCACCGCCGACCAGATCTTCCGCGCCCTCGGCGCGGCGAAGGTCGGGATCGTCGCCAACAATGCCAACTCCGGCCAGGGCAACCCGAACATCGTCAAGGTGATCAACGCGGACGTCGGGAGCTGGCCCCTCCGCATCACGGAGTACCGCTCGTCGGCGATCCTGGCGAAAGTTGCCGGCTGGAAGCCCGGCGCCAAGCCCGCCCGCAACCAGGCGCCCTATTCCTTTGCCGGCCTCAACATCCTGATCGAGTACGGCTCGCTCAGCGGCGCCGCCGCACCCAAGCCGCCTGATGCCACGCGCCAGGCTCAGGCCGCCGCGATCGTCACCGCCCTCGATCCGCTCCTCTGGCCACTCGCGAAGCGGACGGTCACGGACATTCCGTCGCGCACGGCCGAGCCCGCCGCAAGCGCGCCGGCCGCCTCGAACGCCCCGTGACGACCCAGCGCCGAGCCCCGAGCCGGCCGGGCGAGGACGTGTCGGACCTCGACAAGCGGATCATCGAGCATCTCCAGCAGGACGGCCGTCGGCCGTTCACCCAGATCGCCGCCGACCTCGGCGTATCCGAGGCTGCCGTCCGGGCCCGCACGAACCGCCTCGTCGAGCGCGGAATCCTCCAGGTCGTCGGCGTGACCGATCCGCTCAAGCTCGGCTTCCAGCAGATGGCGATGATCGGCATCCGCTGCGAGGCGGACCAGCTGATGGCGGTCGCCGCGAAGTGCGCCGAGATGCCCGAGGTCGACTACGTCGTGATCACGGCCGGCGCGTACGACATCCTGATCGAGACCGTGTGCGAGGACAACGAGGGCCTGCTCAAGTTCCTCGCCGAACGCCTGCGAACCGTCGATGGCGTCCGCGACACGGAGACCTTCGTGTACCTCCGGATGGTCAAGCAGTCGTACCAGTGGGGCACCCGCTAGCCCACGTTTCCCTGATCGCGAAGCTCGACTCGCCGCGGGTCAAGCCATGCGATCGGCAGGATGAACGCAACCCTCGCGACTGGCTGCCCACGGCCGCGGTGCGCGTGGGCACCCGAATTCGAGCCAGAGGCGGGAAACGAAGGTCCTACCGATGGGGTACGACCGGCTACGATGCAGGCGTCGGAGGGCGCACGACCCCCCGCTCGTCCTTGTCCTGAGGTCCGCGCGTGCCGGTGGAACCGGTCCAGACCCTGATCCTGCTCGCCGTTGCCGCCAACCTCGCCGTGATGGCGGCCGTCGTCCTCCCGCCCTTGCTGGGCAAGCGCGGGCCGCTGACGACGAGCGCCAACATGGCCGACGCCAGTGACCAGCGGACTGCCGAGCTGGCGGCTGTCCTGGGCGAGGACGGCCCGGTCGACCTGGCCAACCCCGGCGGGGTCGCTCCCGGCGCCTACGATCGCGTGGTCCGGATCGTGTCCTGGATCTTCATCCTGGCCACGTCCACGATCGTTGCCGTCACCGGTCTCTGGATCGACGTCCAGCCCGCCATCTATGCCCTGCTCGCGGCCGCCGGGGTGTTCGTCCTGGTCGTCCACGATCTGCTGCCGGCGGGCGCCCTCGGTACGGCCAAGTTCGTCCTGGAGGGGAGCGTCGCCATCACCTTCGCGACACTCCTCGTCGTCCTGACCGGGCGCGACCAGAGCCCGTTCTTCTTCACGTTCCCCCTGATCGTCGGCGGCGCGGCGCTCGTCGTCAGCCCACGGGTGACGTTCGGCCTGGCTGCCGCCGCCTGTCTCGCGTACGTCGTCGCCATCGCGCCGCCCGGATCGGGCGGGCTTGCGCCGCGGACCGTGGCCATCGTCGGGATCAACGTCACCGCCCTGATCCTGCTCGCCTACGTGGCGATGGTCATCGCGCGCGAGCAGCGCCGGGCGCGCGACGCGGCGATCCGCCTGTCCACCGTCGACCCGCTGACCGGGCTGTTCAACCGGACGTTCTTCTTCGCGGCGGTCGATCGCGAGATCGCGCGCAGCGCGCGATCCGGGCGCGGCTTCTGCCTGCTGATGATGGACCTCGACGAGCTCAAGACGATCAACGACCGCCACGGTCACTTCTTCGGCGACCGGGTTCTCCGCGGCGTCGGCGAGGTGATCCGCTCGACCGGGCGGCGGATCGACACCTCGGCCCGCTACGGCGGCGACGAGTTCGTGGTCCTCCTGCCGGAGACCGATCCGACCGGCGCCTACGTCCTCGCCGAGAAGATCCGGCTCGGCGTCGCCGACCTTCGCGTCGACGTGGCCGGGACGATGATCCAGCCGTCGGTCTCCATCGGCGTGGTCAGCTACCCGGACGACGGGCGGACGAGCGATGAGCTGATGATCACCGCGGACACCTCGATGTACCGCTCGAAGCGGGCCGGCAAGAACCGGGTGACCGGTGTCCCGGTGATGGCGACCGAGGACGACCCGGGACCCGAGCGCGGTTCGGACGGAGCCGAGTCGGCGGTGGCCGCTGCCGGCGCCCCGACTCCGAAGTCCCCGCCCCGCAGGCGCGCGCCGAAGTCGGTGTAGGATCGGCCGCATGGCCGATCGCGAGGGAACGACCCGGGCCACGCGGGCTGCGGCGGCCACGACCGGCTGCCGGAACGCCGTCCGTCGCTGACCGTCTGACGTCCCGGAGGATCACGCCATCGCCAGCCCCGTGACGACGTGGGCCGACTCGGCCCGGCCGCCCACGCCCGACGTCTTCGAACGGCTCGGGCGGACCGTCCTGCGGCTGTTCACCTCGGTCGACTTCGCGGTCGTCCAGATCATCGCCCTCTCGCTCCTGGCCGTCGTCGGGATGACGATCCAGCAGCTTCCGACCTTTGCCTTCCGAACGCCGGGCGACTACGCCGCCGCGATGAGCGACCTCCACTCCCGCTACGACCCGGTCCTCGGTCGGGGGATCGTCGACGTGATGGAGCGGCTCCAACTGTTCCACGTCTTCACCTCGACCTGGTTCACCGTCGGGCTCGTCGTGCTGGTGATCTCGATCATCGTCTGCACGCTCGAGCGGACGCCGAAGCTGTGGCGCCAGTCGAAGGAGATCCGGGTCGTCCAGCCCGACGCGTTCTACGACCCCGAGCTGGTCGACCGGGCGGCGATCACCGGAGTGGATGCGGCGGCGGTCCGGGCCAGCCTGCACCGCCGCCGGTTCGCGGTTCGCGAGGCCGAGGTCGACGGCGTCCACTACCTGTACGGCGACCGGAACCGCTGGACGAAGCTCGCGACGCTGCTCAGCCACCTGGGGCTGATCCTGTTCCTGATCGCGGGTGTCGTCACGTGGCGGCTCGGGGATGAGCAGGGCCTCGTCGTGGCCGAGGGCGACTCCCTCACCGTCCAGCCGATCGGGACACCGGGCCTGCTGGTCGTGAAGAACTACGGCTTCGAGGCACCCGGGTTTCTCGAATCGGGACAGGCGAGCGACTTCACCACGGATCTCGGGGTGTTCCAGGGTGGGCGGGAGATCGCGCGCAAGACGATCCGGGTCAACGACCCGCTGGCGGTGGCGGGCTACACGTTCCACCAGAACGGGTTCGGGCCGGCGCCGGAACTGCTGGTCAGCGACGCGGCGGGGCAGCCGCTGTGGGATGG
>DASSPG010000175.1:0-4472 GCA_035699725.1 Candidatus Limnocylindrales bacterium
CCGCCGAACACCCACACCTGCCCGGTCTGCCTGGGCCTGCCGGGGACCCTGCCCGTGATCAACAGGCGGGCGGTGGAGCACGTCCTCGCGACCGGCGTGGCGATCGGCGCCGAGACGCCCGCGGCGACCCGCTGGGACCGCAAGAACTACTTCTACCCGGACCTGCCGAAGGGCTACCAGATCAGCCAGTACGACCTGCCGCTCGCCGCCCACGGCCGGCTCACGATCCAGACGTCGGAGGGCGAGGTGACGATCGGGATCACCCGGGCCCACCTCGAGGAGGACACCGCCAAGCTCGTCCACGGCACCGACGCCGCGGGCCGCCGGGTGAGCCTGATCGACTTCAACCGCTCCGGCGCGCCGCTGATGGAGATCGTGACCGACCCCGAAGTCCGCTCCGCCGAGCAGGCCCGACGCTACGCTGAGGAGCTCCAGGCGCTGCTCCGGGCGATCGGCGCGAGCGATGCCGACATGGAGCGCGGCCAGATGCGGGTCGAGGCGAACGTGTCGCTCCGGCCGCGCGGGACGGAGGCGTTCGGGACCCGGGTCGAGGTCAAGAACATGAACTCGTTCCGGGCCGTCGAGCGGGCGATCGCGTTCGAGATCGAGCGCCAGGCGGCGGCGCTCGATGCGGGCGAGACGCTCACCCAGGACACCCGCGGCTGGAACGAGGACCGCGGCATCACCTACGTCATGCGGTCCAAGGAGGACAGCCACGACTACCGCTACTTCCCGGAACCGGACCTGCCGCCGCTCCGGGTCGATGCGGCCTGGCTCGCCGCGCTCCGCGACGCGCTGCCGGAGCTGCCGGCCGCCCGCCGCGCGCGCTACGAGCGCGACCTCGGGCTGTCGGGGTACGACGCCGGCGTGATCGTCGGGGAGCCGCGCGCCACCGAGCTGTTCGAGGGCGCCCGGGCCGCCGCTCCGGACGCCGACCCGAAGGCCCTGGCCAACTGGGTCACCGGCGCGTACCTCGGCCTGCTCAAGACCGATCCCGAGGCTGCCGCCCGCGTGTCGCCCGCGGAGTTGGCCGACCTCGTCCGCCGGGTCGGGGCAGGCGAGCTGTCCGGCACGAACGCCAAGGAGGTCTTCGCGGCCCACGCCGCCGACGGGGCGACGGTCGCCTCGATCGTCGACGCGCGCGGCTTCCGCCAGATCTCGGACACGTCGGCCCTCGGCGCCGTCATCGACGAGGTGATCGCGGCCAACCCGAAGGCGGTCGAGGACTACCGGGCCGGCAAGCCCGTCCTCGGCTTCTTCGTCGGCCAGGTGATGAAGGCGACGCGCGGCCAAGCCAACGCCGCGCTGGTGCAGACGGCCGTCAGGGATCGGCTGGAGGGAGGATCGGGCACGTGACGCTGGTGAACATCGGGCTGTGGATGGGCGGGATCGTCCTGATCGCCCTGGGCTACCAGCGCGCGAAGGCGCCCTGGGCCCGCTACCAGGCCCTCAAGGAGCAGGACGCAAACGCGACCCGCTACAACGCCTGGCGCGGCGGCGTGCGCGAGGATCCGTCCTCGTCCGGCGCGTCGGTCGCGATGGCGATCCTGCGCCGGCAGGCCCAGATCGGCGGCGCGATCGCGATCGTCGGCTTCGTCCTCGTCCTGCTCGGCTTCCTGATCAAGTAGGTCGCACTCTCGTCACGCACTCCTGGAGGATCGATTGGGCATCGTCGACAAGAACGCGATCGGCGTCGGTGGCCGCCAGTTCCACATCGGGGTGGCGCCGGGCGAGGTGAGCACGATCGCCCTGATGCCGGGCGATCCGTTCCGGGTCCCGCTCGTCGCCGGCTACCTGGATGACGCCCGCGACGTCGCCCACCAGCGCGAGCACCGGACGATGGTCGGCACGTACAAGGGCCGCGAGATCACCGTGACCTCGACCGGGATGGGCTGCCCGTCGACCGCGATCGCCGTCGAGGAGCTCGCGCGGGTCGGCGTGACCTCGTTCATCCGGGTCGGCAGCACCGCGGCGCTCCAGCCGGGGATCAACCCGGGTGACCTGATCGTGAGCCAGGGCTCCTTCCGCAACGACGGCACCTCGGACATGTACGTCCCGAAGGGCTATCCGGCCGTGCCGGACCTCGAGATCAGCCTGACCCTCGAGCGGTTCGCGCGCGAGGCCGGGCCACGCCACGACCTTGCCGTCCACGCCGGGATCAACGTCTCGGACGACGCGTTCTACGCGGAGTCCGCCGCGTGGACCGAGCAGATGTCGGCGATCGGGCTGCTCAACGTCGAGATGGAGTCGTCGGCGATGTTCATCGTCGCCCGCCAGCGCAGGCTCCGCGCCGGGATGATCTGCTCGGTGTCGTCCAACCTCGTCGCCGGGACGAGCGTGTACGACGAGGACGCCCATCGCCGCCTCGCGACCGGCTGGGGGGCGAGCATCGAGGCCGCCCTCGAGACCGCCGTCGCGCTGTCGCTCTAGGCCGCACGGTTCCAGCGGGTGGGCCTCAACCTCCACTGCCACCTCGAGGGCTGCGTCCGGCCCGGCACCGCCGCCGAGATCGCCCGCGAGCGGGGTCTCCCCGAGCCCTCCGGCGGCTGGGACGCCGCGATGCGGATGCGCGAGCCGGCGGACCTCACGGTGTTCCTGGCCCACGTCGCGGCCGCCTACCCGGTGATGGGCTTCGCCGAGGCCCTGCGGCGGATCGCCCGCGAGGCGGTCGAGGACGGCGCGGCCGCGGACGAGGACTTCCTCGAGATCCGGTTCGGGCCGGCGACCCACGCGCGGGCCGACCTGCCGATCCGCGCCGTGATCGAGGCGGTCCGCGACGGACTGGCAGAGGGCACCCGAGCGACCGGGCTCCCGACGGGCCTCGTCGTGTGCCTGCTCCGCCACAGCGACGAGGCGACGAACCTCGAGGTGGCACAGGCGGCCGCGGACCTGGCCGGCGATGGGGTCACCGGGCTGGACGTCGCCGGTGACGAGCTGCGGTGGCCGTCGAACGAGCCGTATGTCCGGCCGTACCGGGTCGCGGCCGCGGCGGGGCTCGGGTTGACCGCCCATGCCGCGGAGGCGAGCGGTGCCGCGGCGGCGCGGGAAGCCGCGGAATGGCTCGGCGCAACGCGGATCGGGCACGGGACGCACGTCGCGGACGATCCCGAGGTGCTCGCCTGGGCGGTGGATCACGACCTGACGTTCGAGGTCTGTGTGACGTCGAACGTCTACACGGGCGCCGCGCCGTCGCTCCGGGAGCACGCGATTCACGCGTTCCTCGCCGCGGGTGCCGGCGTCGTGCTCGGCAACGACAACCCGACCCAGATCGGGCGGAGCCTGGCCGACGAGGAGCGCGACCTCCAGGCAGACGCGGGGCTGACACCGGCCCAGTTGGACGGAATCCATCGGCGCTCGCTTGAGGTGGGCTTCATGGAGCCTGGCGTTCGCGCGGCGCTTCGCGAGGGCCTGGCCGCCCGAGGCTGAGTCGCGCAGCCGGCGCGCTCCGGAGGATCGGGGCTACCGTCGTCCGCCGATCCGCCCGATCTCGATCGCCGTGCAGCGATCCATCACCACGGACAACCCGCCCTCCGCCGCGATCCGAGCCGCCTCCCAGCTGACCACGCCGAGCTGGAGCCACAGGCACGAGGCGCCTGTCGCCACCGCCTCACGAGCGTGCTCGGGGCACAGCTCGGAGCGGCGGAACACGTCGACGATCTCGAACGGGCCCGTCGCCTCGACCGCCTCGGCCAAGGTGGGGTACGCCGGCACGCCCGCCACCTCGGTCTCGTTGGGGTTGACCGGCACGCAGTCGTAGCCGGCCCGGACGAGCGTCTCGAACACCCCGAACGATGGACGCCAGCGGTTCGACGAGGCGCCGATCACCGCGATCCGCCGGGCGGTCCGCAGCACCTCGGCGATGTCCTCGTCATCGAGGATGGGCACGGGCCCGCGGCCCTCGTGGAGGTCGAGCATCGCCCGGACGCGCTCGCGATCGGCCCTCCGATCGGCGGCACCGTCGTCCACCCCGTCGTCCACCCCGTCGTCGAACCCCGTCAGCTGGCCCCTTCCTTGACGTATGGCTTGCCGACGGCCGCCGGCGGGATGCTCCGCCCGACCACGCCGGCCAGCACGATCAGGGTCAGCAGGTACGGCAGGGCGCCGAAGAAGTTGTTGTACAGGCTCGGGTAGCTCTGCTGGATGCCGGACAGGAAGACCCCCAGGTCGCCGGGCGGGGGATCGGACCGGATCGCGATCCCGAGCGCCTCCGACACCATGAACAGGAGTGCCCCGCCGAGCGCCCCGATCGGCGTCCAGCGACCGAAGATGACGGCCGCCAGTGCGATGAACCCGCGGTTCGCGGTCATCCCGTTCTGGAACGAGGCGTTGAACTCCAGCGTGAGCCAGGCCCCGGCGAGGCCCGCGAAGATCCCGCCGAGGATGACGTTCCGGTAGCGGACCCGGATCACGTCGATGCCCACGGTGTCGGCGGCCCGCGGATGCTCGCCGACGGCGCGTGTCCGCAGGCCCCA
>DASSPG010000176.1:0-33668 GCA_035699725.1 Candidatus Limnocylindrales bacterium
GAGCGCAGCTGACGGCGGCTGAGGCTCAGCCGCCGGGGCGGAGCGTCCCGCTGAACACCTGCCAGGCGAGAAGCGACTTCGCGACGAGGCTCAGGATCATGTACGACTTCTCGCCGACGAGGTAGTCGCGCCACCGCCCGACCCGCCGGTACTGGAGGACCATCACGATCGCGAACACGTTGAACGACACGAAGAGCGACGCGACGATCACGTAGACGAACGCCGGGATCCCGGCGCCGCCGGGCAGGTCCGGCTGGGCGCCGTACGCGAGCAGGATCGAGACGATCCCGATCCACGGCGCGATCCCCGCGATGCACCCGAAGATGTAGTGCTTCCAGTCGACATCCTCGCGGCGACGGCCCTCGTTTGCCGCCTCCATGCTCCAGCCGAAGAGGATCATCGCGACGTTGCAGCCGGCGATCGCCACGAGCGCGGGCAGGTCGCGGATGTACGAGAGGTACGCGATCGCGACGATCATCACCGTGCTGCTGAACGCGTACTCGACCCAGCGGAGCGGGTTCATGCCGCGCGCCAGCCATGCCTCGTAGCGGGCGCGGAGCGGCCAGCCGGCGATCGCGTGGGCGACGGCGCTCATCGCCAGGAACGAGGCAATCACCCAGGCGAGCGGGATCGAGAACAGCTGGACCTCCGTCTGCTCGATCCCGACGAAGGCGCCGTTCTCGAGGATCGGCTTGATCGTCGGGACGAACGGCGCGAAGGCGGCCGCGGTGCCGGCGACGGCGAGCATCGCGAGGAACTGGACGCCGTGGAGACCGCTCAGCACACGGTTCCAGCGGGTCAGCGAGCGGGCGCGGTCGGGCGGGATCGGCGAGGGGGTCATCGTGGGCCTCAAGGTGGGGTGACGGGGTGACGAATGGCCGAAGGGTCAGGAGCGCGGCGCCGGCAGCGCGGCGGGCCGGCCGTCGAAGGCCAGGCGCGCATCGCCCTCCGGGGGCGCGAGGTAGGTCGCGAGACCTTCCTCGAGCGGGGTGAGCCGGCGCGGCATCCGCTCGAGCAACGGCCCCAGATCCACGGTGGCCGGCTGATTGATGAAGTCCACCGCCGCGGGGGTCAGGAGTGGGGTCGGCAGCCACGACAGGGGGATCGCCGCGAGCTTGATCAGCGGCGTCGGGCCCGGGATGATCGGGCGCCGCAGGCCGGCCACCCGAAGGGCGGTCGCGATGATCTCGCGCATCTTCAGGGTCTCCGGCCCGCCCAGCTCGAACACCTGGTTCACCGCGGCGTCGGCCACGAGCGAGTCGGCGGCGAGCGCCGCGGCGTCGTCGACGAAGACCGGGGCGAGAAGCTGCGAGCCGGCGTTCGTCATCGGCACGGAGAAGAGCCGCCGGGCGAAGCCGACGAACCGGTTGAGCGACACGTCGCGCGGCCCGAAGATCCACGTCGGCCGGATGATCGTCCAGGTCAGGCCGGAGCCGCGGACTGCCTCCTCGGCCCGCCACTTCGCCCGGAACCAGTGGCGCTTCGCGTCCGGCGCGGCGCCGGCGCCTGAGATGTAGACGACGCGCTGCACCCCGGCCTCGCGCGCGGCGGCGATCAGCCGCTCCGTGCCCTCGGCGTCCACCTCGACGAATGTCTGGTGCTTGCGGGGCGCCTCGATCGGCGAGTTCTTGAAGGCCAGCGCGATCACGAGCGCATCGACCCCGCGGAGCGCATCGACCAGGCCGTCGCCGGTCTGGACGTCGGTCGGGTGGATCTCGATCGCGTCGGGCAGGCCGCCGCGGGCGCTCTCACCGCGATGTGACAGGACGCGGACGGCATCGCCGCGGCGATGGAGCTCGGTCGCGATCGCGCCGCCGACGAAGCCGGTCCCGCCGGCCACCGCCACGGTCCGGCCGGTCGGCTCGCCCGCGGCGGCGAAGACGGTCCGGATCGTCTCGGCCCGGTGGCGGAAGATCCGCTCCAGCTCGCCGCGCACGACCAGCCGGTTGGCCAGGTCGCCGAGCGGCCCGAGCGGGACCTCGTAGGTGATCTCGTCGTTGACGATCGTGCCGCCCGGGACCGCCTCGAACGTGTGCGTGTGCTCCCAGCGGCGGTACGGCCCGCCGAGCTGGATGTCCTCGAAGCGATGGGGCGGGTCGTAGGCGCCGATCCGGGTCGTCCAGGTCATCGGGATCCCGAGCAGCGGCCGGATCCGGTAGCGGATCTCGAGGCCCTCGCGCATCTCGCGGTCCTCGGTCAGGAACTCGAAGCCCATCGAGGCGGGCGTGATCCGGCCGAGGTTCTCGGGCCGCGCGAAGAAGGCGAAGACCTCGTCGATCGGGCGGGCGATGAACTGGCGGGCGGAGAGTCGGTGGGCGGTCATGTCATCCAAGGCTAAGAGTGGCACGGCGGCCGGAGGGAGGACATCCCGCCGCCGTGCCACAGGGATGGGCTGGTCGCGTCAGCCGTGGGGAAGGAGCACGGAGTCGATGACGTGGATCACGCCGTTGGAGGCGTTCACGTCGACGGCGAGGATGCGGGCGTCATTGATGTACGCCGAGCCGCCGCTGAGCGACGGGAAGACGAAGCCCTTGCTGACCGTCCGGATCCGGGTGCTCGAGACGACGTCGCCGCTGAACCGCTCGCCGGGGGCGACGTGGTACAGGAGGACGGCGGTCAGGGTCGAGACCGGGATGTCGGCGATGCCGCTGACGTTGAGGGCGTCGAAGAGGTCCTCGAACGCGGCGTCGGTCGGGGCGAAGACCGTGAACTGCCGGTTGCCGTTGAGGGTGTCGACCAGACCCGCCTTGACGACGGCCCGGATGAGGTGGTCGAACTCGCCGGTCTGGGCGTTCACCGCCAGCGCGGTCTCGACGATCGTCGGACCGGGCTGACGTGCGGCCACCGGCTGGGCCGCGACCCCGAGGAGCAGGGCGGCGGAGGTGACGAGGAGAGCGAGACGTCGCATGGCTAGGGCTCCTGTTCTGTCGCTTGGTACGGGTTTGTCCAAGGTCTGTGCAGACTTTAGGCGACAGGAGCCGGGCTTGTCAAGCCTTGTATAGGCTGTATGCTGCACGAACCATGTACACGATCAAGCAAGCCGCTGCGCGATCCGGCGTCTCTGTCCCCCTCCTCCGCGCCTGGGAACGGCGCTACCACATCGTCGAGCCGGCCCGGACGACCGCCGGGTACCGGCTGTATGACGACGAGGCGCTGGAGCGCGTCCGGACGATGCGCCGGCTTGTCGACGCGGGCTGGACCCCGAGCACGGCGGCAGCCGCGATCCTGTCGGGCGAAACGATCGCCGAGAGCGAGGCACGCGCCGGCGGCCCCGCCGGCGCGCCGACCGCCGCCGGAGACGGATCATCGGCCGGGCTCGATGTCGATCTCGTCCAGGCCTTCGTCGATGCGGCTGCGGCCCTCGACCCCGATGCGCTCGAGGTGGTCCTCGACCGGATGTTCGCGCGCGGGACCTTCGAGGTCATCGCGGACGGTCAGGTCCTCCCCGCGCTCGCGGCAGTGGGCGACGCCTGGGCGGACGGTCGGCTGGGCGTGGCGGCGGAGCACGCGGCCAGCCACGCCGTGCTGCGCCGGCTGTCAGCGGCGTACCAGGCCGCCGGCCGCCAGGCGCCGTCGCAGGGCGCGATCCTCGTCGGGATGCCGCCGACCGTCCGCCACGAGCTCGGTGCCCTGGCCTTCAGCACCGCCGCACGGCGCGCCGGCCTGCCGATCCTGTATCTCGGGCCGGACCTGCCGGTGGCCGACTGGGTCGCGACCGCGATCGAGACGAAGGCCCGGGCGGCCGTCATCGGGGTGCTGGTGGAATCCGATGTTCGGCCCGCGGTGGCGGTCGCGGAGGGCCTGCGAGCGGCGCTGCCGGACCTGCTCGTCTGCTTCGGCGGGCGTTCCGCGGCCCGGGCTCGCAATGACGGCGCCGGCCCCACGCTGATCCTGCCCGAGCCGCTCGACGCTGCGGTCGGCGCCCTTCAGGACGAGCTGGGCCTTCGGTCGACCGGTCAGCCGCCCGCCGAGGAGCGCGCCGCGCCGTAGGCATCGAGCGCACGCCGCCGAGCCGCGCCGTGCTCGATGATCGGTTCGAGATAGCGTCCCGGCGGCGGCTCATGGATGTCCGGGCCGGTGAGCCCGGCCAGCTCGGGGACCCAGCGCCGGACGTAGCTCCCGTCGGGATCGTGGCGCCGACCCTGGAGCGTGGGGTTGAAGATCCGGAAATAGGGCTGCGGGTCCGTGCCGGTCGAAGCGGCCCACTGCCATCCGCCGTTGTTGCTCGCCGGATCGCCGTCGACGAGGTGCTCCATGAAGTGCGCCTCGCCGACGCGCCAGTCGACGAGCAGGTGCTTGGTCAGGAACGACGCCGCGATCATTCGCGCCCGGTTGTGCATCCAGCCGGTGGCCAGGAGCTGGCGCATCGCGGCGTCCACGATCGGGTAGCCGGTCCGGCCCTCGCGCCACGCCTGGACCGCTTGGTCGTCTGACGACCAGGAGAGCGCGTCGAACTCCCGACGGAACGACCGTCGCAACACGGAGGGTTCGCGCCACAGCAGGTGGGTATAGAAGTCGCGCCAGGCGATCTCGGCCCGGAAGCGCTCCCGGCCCCGACCCGGACCGGCGCAGCGCTCGAGGACCTCCACCGGCGACAGCGTCCCCCAGCGGAGGTCCTGGCTGAGGCGCGACGTGCCGTCCTCGGCCAGCCGGTCGCGACCTTGGTCGTAGTCGCGGAGCGCGTCGGACGTGGCCCAGCGCGCGAGGCGGCGCCGCGCGGCGGGCTCGCCGGGTTCGAGCAGGAGCTCTGGATCGGCGGTCGGGCGGCGGTCGCCCAGGACCTCGAGGATCGTCGAACCGGCCGCCGATGGGAGCGGGTCGGACCGGATCGCCACCGGCGCCTCGAGCGGGTCGCGGATCGGCAGCGCCTCCCAGCGCCGCTGGAACGGCGAGAACACCGCGTACGGCCCGCCGTCGTCGCGGCGGAGCTCCTCTGGCTCATGGACGAGCTGGCCGCGGCCCGCGAGGAAGGCGATCCCGTGGGCGGCCGAGGCGGCAGCGACGGCCTCGTCGCGCCCCCGGGCGTACGGGCTCAGGTCGCGGGTCGCGAGGATCGTCGTGGCGCCCACCTCGCGCGCGACCTCGACGACCACCGAGCGAGGATCCCCGCGCACGACCGCCAGCGTCCCGCCGCGCTCGGCGATCGCGTCGGCGAGCCGCTCCAGGGCCCCCGCCAGGTGCCACGCCCGGTTGGCGCTCGCCCAACGGCCGACGAGCAGCCGGTCGTCGACGACGAACAGCGGAACGACCCGGTCGTGCTCCGCGACCGCCCGGCTCAGCGCGGGGTGATCGTGGACCCGGAGATCGCGACGGAACCAGACGACGGCGGTGCGGGGCATGGCGGCGATCGTAGCCGCAACCACCGGAGGGTCGTTTCGCGAGGGCCGCTCCGCGCTATGCTCCGGCACAGGCCTGCCGGAGCACCTCCGGCCTGCCCAGAGGGAACCGCGTGCCACCCGACCGCCACCCGCCAGCCCCCACCGCCAACGACCCCGAGCTGGCTCGGCTGCGCGCCCGCATCGCTGCGCTCGAGGCGCGCGAGGCCGAACATGCGCGGGCGGACCGCGTCCAGTCGGCCCTCTTCGGGATCGCCGAGGCGGCGAGCGCGGCCAGTGACATGCAGGCCTTCTACCGGGCGGTCCACGCCCGAGTCGGCGAGCTCATGGACGCCGAGAACTTCTACATCGCCCTCTACGACGACGAACGCCAGGCGATCAGCTTCCCCTACTACGTCGATACGCTCGATGAGGATCTGCCCGATCCGAACGTCTGGGAGCCGTTCGGCGTCGGCAACGCGCGGGGGACGACGGCCTACGTGTTGCGAACGGGACGTCCGGTAATCATCACGCCGGAGGTCCACGACGAGCTCGTCCGATCCGGCGAGGTCGAGACGATCGGCGTCGCCGGCCGGGGCGACTGGCTCGGCGCTCCGCTGACCGCGGACGGCCGGACGGTCGGCGTCGTCGCGTGCCAGTCGTACGGCGGAACCGGCAGCTACAGCGCGGCCGATCGCGACCTGCTCGCGTTCGTCGGCCAACACATCGGCGCGGCGCTGACCCGCGTCCGGGCGATCGAGGAGACGCGCCAGCGCAACGCCGAGCTCGCCCTCGTCAACGAGATCGGCCAGGCGCTCGCCGAGCAGCTCGAGTTCGGGGCGATCATCGAGCTCGTCGGCGAACGGGTTCGCTCGCTCTTCGAGGCCCGCTCGATCTTCATCGCCCTCCACGACCCGGAGACCAACCTCATCTCGTGGCCGTACGACATCGACGAGGGCGAACGGTTCGACCGGGGCACGATGCCGCTCGGCCCGGGTCTCACATCACGGGTGATCACGACGCAGCGCCCGATCCGGATCGGCTCGGCCGAGGAGCAGACGGCAGCAGGCGCGATCCAGATCGGTGGATCCGACACCCAGTCCTGGCTCGGCGTGCCGATCATGGGGGCGAGCCGCGTCGTCGGCGTCGTCGGTCTCGAGAGCCTTCGTCCCCAGGCGTTCAGCGAGGCCGATGAGCGGCTCCTCGCAACCCTTGCGACCAGCATGGGTGTGGCCCTCGAGAACGCCCGCCTGTTCGACGAGACCAAGCGGCTCCTGGCGGAGACCGAGCAGCGCGCGACGGAGCTTGCGGTCATCAACGAGATCGGTGCCGCACTCGCCCAGCAGCTGGAGTTCCAGGCGATCGTCGATCTTGTCGGGGAGCGGGTCGGCCAGATCTTCCGGACGCGCTCGGTCCAGATCTCCTTCTACGATGAGGCGACCGGGAGGATCTGGTTCCCCTACGCGACCGAGGAGGGAGAACGCTACCCCATGACCGAGTTCCAGCTCGGCGGGGGGTTGACCTCGGAGGTCATCCGGACCCGAGCCCCGCTGAACATCCGGACCGACGAGGAGTTGCTCGCGCACGGCGCCATCACCTTCGGGCTCACGACGCAGTCGTGGCTCGGCGTGCCGATCCTGGCCGGGGATCGCGTCCTCGGCGTCATCGCGATCGAGAGCCTCACGGCCGATGCCTTCGACGACGCGGCGGTTCGGCTCCTCGGCACCCTCGCAACCAGCATGGGCGTCGCGCTCGAGAACGCCCGCCTGTTCGACGAGACGAAGCGCCTCCTGACCGAGACGAACGAGCGAGCGGCCGAGCTCGCACTCATCACCGAGGTCCAGCGCGGCCTGGCCGAGAAGCTCGACATCCAGGCCATGTACGAGCTCGTCGGCGACAGGATCCAGGCGATCTTCGACGCGCAGGTCGTGGACATCGGTATGTTCGACATCGACGCCGGCCTGATCCGGTACCCGTACGCGATCGAGCGCGGAGTGCGCTTCCCGGACGAGCCACAGCCGATCACGGGCATGAGCCAGGCGATCAGGGAGACCCGTCAGTCGCTGCTCGTCAATCGCGACGTCGCGGGCTGGTACGCGGAGCGCGGCTTCGGTCTTTCGGTCATCCAGGGCGAGCCCCCCAAGGCCGTGCTCGTCGCCCCGCTGATCGTCGGCGACGACGTCCGCGGCCGGATCTCTCTCCAGAACCTCGATCAGGAGGACGCCTTCAGCGACTCCGACGTCAGGCTTCTGACGACCCTCGCATCGAGCCTCGCGGTGGCCCTCGAGAACGCGCGGCTGTTCGACGAGACGCGCCGGCTCCTGACCGAGACGAACGAGCGCGCCGCCGAGCTGGCCCTGATCAACGATGTCCAGCGCGGCCTTGCCGAGCGCCTGGACATGCAGGCGATGTACGACCTCGTCGGCGAGCGGATCCAGGCGATCTACGACGCACAGGTCGTCTCGATCGGCGTGGTCGAGCGCGGCAGGGACATCGTCCACTTCCCGTTCACGATCGAGCGCGGCGTGCGCTTCCCGGACCGGCCGGTTCCGCTCGGCGGCCTGCTCAAGCGGGTCATCGACAGCGGGCAGCCGCTTCTTCTGCGCGAGGAAGACCTGAGGCGCGAGCACGCGATCGGCGAGGTGCAGGTCCTCCAGGGCGAAATGGCCCGCTCCCTTCTCGCGGCGCCCCTCGTCCTCGGCTCCACGGTCGGCGGCGTGATCAGCGTCCAGAACCTTGACGTCGGAGACGCCTTCTCGGAGTCGGACAGCGAGCTCCTCATGACCTTGGCAGCGAGCCTGAGCGTCGCTCTCGAGAACGTCCGCCTCATCGACGAGACGCGCCAGCGCCTCGCCGAGCTCGCCACGGTCAACGAGGTCAGTCAGGCCCTCGCCAGCCAGCTCGACCTCGATACGCTCATCGGGCTCGTGGGCGACCAGATGCGCGCGACGTTCGAGGCAGACATCGTCTACGTCGCCCTCCATGACGCCGACGGCGACATGATCGAATTCCCCTACTTCAACGAGTTCGGGCGGCAATCGGGCCAGGAGGCGATTCCGTTCGGGAAGGGCATCACCTCGCGGATCCTCACGAGTGGCGAACCCCTCATGCTCAACCGTGAGGCGGATTGGACGGCGATCGGGACGCGCGGCGTCGGCACGCGGTCGAAGTCCTACCTCGGCGTCCCGATCCTCGTCGGCGACCGCGCGATCGGGGCGATCAGCGTGCAGAGCACCCAGCGCGAGGGGCGATTCAGCGAATCGGATACCCGGCTCCTCTCGACGATCGCCGCCAACGTCGGGGTCGCGATCCAGAACGCCCAGCTCTATCGCGAGGCCCACCGCCGCGGTGACGAGATGGCCGCCCTCGCCGACGTGGGGCACGAGATCTCGGCGACCCTCGACGTCGACATCGTCCTGCGCCAGATCGGCGAGCGGGTGCAATCGCTCCTGGCAGCCGACTCGAGCGCCCTCTTCCTCGCCGACCCCGATGGCCGGACGTACCGGGCGATCCTCGCCCTCGGCGAGATCGCCGACCAGATCCTCGCCGACTCCGTCACCGAGGGCGAGGGGATCATCGGCGACGTGGTCCGGCGCCGGATGCCGGAGTTCATCAACGACGTCAGCAGCGACCCGCGGACGATCCAGATCCCCGGGACCGCGGAGGTCGCAATCGAGCGGCTGATGGTCGCGCCGCTGATCGCCCGCGATCGCGTCAGCGGGGTCATGGCCGTCTGGCGCGACGCCGGCGAGCCGTTCGCCCAGGCCGACCTCGACTTCCTCGTCGGGCTAGCCCGGCAGGCGTCCATCGCGATCGAGAACGCCCGCCTGTTCGCCGAGGCACGGGACGCCCGGGCCGCGGCCGAGGCGGCGAACCAGGCCAAGAGCGCCTTCCTGGCCGCCATGAGCCACGAGATCCGCACGCCGATGAACGCGGTGATCGGGATGAGCGGCCTCCTCCTCGACACGGAGCTGGACGCCGAACAACGCGACTTCGCCGAGACGATCCGGACATCGGGCGACGCCCTCCTGACGATCATCAACGACATCCTCGACTTCTCGAAGATCGAGGCCGGCCGGGTGGACCTCGCGTCCGAGCCGTTCTCGCTGCGCGGATCGGTCGAGAGCGCGCTGGACGTCATCGCGCCGACCGCCGCGAAGAAGCAGGTCGAGCTGATCTATGCGATGGACGAGGACCTGCCCGAAGGGATCGTCGGCGACGCCGGCCGGCTCCGCCAGATCGTCCTGAACCTCCTGTCGAACGCGGTGAAGTTCACCCACGACGGCGAGGTGGAGCTGAGCCTCCAGGCGACGCCGCCCGCCGAACGCGACGGGGACGAGCCATGGGAGATCGCGATCGACGTCCGCGACACCGGGATCGGGATCCCGAGCGGCGCGATGGACCGACTCTTCCAGTCCTTCAGCCAGGTCGACGCCTCGATCTCGCGGCGCTACGGCGGGACCGGCCTCGGCCTCGCCATCAGCCGCCGCCTGGCCGAGTCGATGGGCGGCTCCCTGACCGCGACGAGCAGCGGGATCGCCGGCGAGGGCAGCACCTTCCGCCTCCGGATCCCGGCGAGGGCCACCGCCCTGCCCGATGCGGCGCAGGGGCCGCAGCCAGGCAGCCTGATCGGCTGTCGCGTGCTCGTCGTCGACGACAACGCCACGAACCGGCGCATCCTCACGAGCCTCCTCGGGCGCTGGGGGATCGAGGCGACCGGGACCGCGTCGCCGCTCCAGGCCATTGCCTGGATGAAGGACGGCCGCACGTTCGATCTCGCCGCGCTCGACCTCCAGATGCCGGAGCGCGACGGGATCGAGCTGGCCGGCGACCTCGCCGAGCTCAGCCCCGACGACCCGATCCCGGTCGTAATCCTGTCGTCGATCGGCCACCACGGCCGCACCGCGCCGAACGTCCGGGCGACGCTCGTCAAACCGGTCAAGCCGTCGGCACTCCACGATGCCCTGGCGTCCGCGCTGGGCGGCGATGGCGCCGCGACGAGCGGGCCCGGCCGGGCGGCGACTCCGTCCCTCGCCACGGCCGGGCGAACCCTCCGGATCCTGCTTGCCGAGGACAACGCCGTGAACCAGAAGCTCGCCCTGCGTCTCCTCGAACGGCTCGGTCACACCGCCGACCTCGCGGAGGACGGCGTGGCCGCAATCGAGGCACTCGAGACCGCCGACTACGACCTGGTCCTGATGGACGTCCAGATGCCGCGTCTCGACGGCCTCGAGGCGACCCGCCAGATCCGCAGTCGCTGGCCCGATCGCCCGCTCCGGGTCGTGGGCCTGACCGCGAACGCGATGGCCGGCGATCGCGAGGCGTGCCTCGCCGCGGGCATGGACGACTATGTCTCCAAGCCGATCCGGCCCGACGAGCTGGCCCGGGCCGTGGCGGCGACGCCGGGAGGGGCCCGGTGAGCGCAGGTTCGGCCCCGGAACCCCACGAGGCCGGTCGGCTGAGCGGGCGCGTCCTCGTTGTGGACGACACACCGTTCAACCGCCAGCTCCTCGTCCGGCTCCTGACGACGATCGGCCACGAGCCGCTCGAGGCCCCCGATGGCGCGGCGGCACTCGCCCTGCTCCGCGATCCAGCGACGCCGCCGGTCGACGTGATCCTGCTCGACATCGTCATGCCGGTCATGGACGGCTACGAGACCCTCGCCGCGCTCAAGGCTGATCCGCTCCTCCGCCACATCCCGGTGATCGTGATCTCGGGCGTGGACGAGCTCGACAGCGTCGTCCGCTGCATCGACATGGGCGCTGCCGACTACCTGCCCAAGACGATCGACCCGGCGATCCTGCGGGCCCGGATCTCGTCCTCGCTCGGCCAGAAGCGACTGCTCGAGACGATCGACCGGCAGCGCTCGCAGCTCGCCCGCTTCCTCTCGCCCCAGGTCGCGGCCCTCGTCTCGAGCCCCGATGGCGAGGCGCTCCTGGCCGGCCATCGGCGCGAGATCACCGCGATGTTCTGCGACCTGCGCAACTTCACGACGTTCTCGGAGACGGCCGAGCCGGAGGAGGTCCTCGGGTTCCTGCGCCTCTACCACGCGACGCTCGGCGCGCTCGTCGTCGGCCACGAGGGCACGCTCGAGCACTTCGCCGGCGACGGCATCATGGTCTTCTTCAACGACCCGGTCCTCCAGGCCGATCACGCCGCCCGGGCGGTCCGCCTGGCGGTCGACATCCGGGAGCGGTTCAAGGACCTCTCGGCCGACTGGCGCCGGCGGGGCCACGTCCTCGAGGTCGGGATCGGGATCGCCACCGGCTACGCCACGATGGGCCGGATCGGATTCGAGGGACGCTACGACTACGGCGGGGTCGGCAACGCGATCATCCTCGCCTCGCGCCTGAGCGGCGAGGCGTCGGCCGGCGAGATCCTGATCGCCCAGCGGACGTTCGCGGAGATCGACGACGCGATCGTCGAGCCCGCCGGCGAGCGGAAGCTGAAGGGCTTCAGCCGGCCGATGCAGACGTGGTCCGTGCCCGTGGGCGGCGCCACGGCGCAGGATGCGACCGCCGTCACGGCGGCGGACGGTCACCCATGAGCAGCGGCCCGATCGACCAGGACGCCTTCGACCGCCTGGTCGAGATGACCGGCGGTGAGCTCGACTTCGTCGACGAGCTCGTCGACACCTACATCGAGGACGGCCGGAACCAGGTGGACGGCCTGCGGGCGGCCCTCGAGCGCGGCGACAGCGAGGCCGTCGTCCGGGCGGCCCACTCCCTGAAGTCGAGCAGCGTGAACGTCGGTGCGGTGGCCCTCGGGGATCGCTGCCGGACCCTCGAGGAGGCGGCGCGCGGCGGCCCGGTCGACGACGCGGCAGCGCAGGTCACCTCGATCGCAGCCGACTTCGACGCGGTCGTCGCGGCCCTCCTCGACGCTCGGGCGACCCGGCCCGCCTGACGCCCGGGCTCCGGGAGCCGCGCGTCGAGCCGCGTGCCGCTCGTGCGTATCGCGTCCAGGGCCGGCAGCGCGCCGGCGACGAGCTCGGCGATCGCCTGCCGGCGGCGGTCCAGGGCGTGCATGGTCGGGCTCACCCCGTCCGCGTCGCGCGCGGAGGCCAGCTCCGGCCGGTCGGCGAGGAGCTCGGCGACCGCCACGTCATCGCCCGAATCGATGGTGGCGAACAGCTCGGCTGGCGTTGGGTCGGGCACCGCCGGCCTCCTCGTCGCGGGGCCGACCAGTATCCGACAGCCGCACCGTCCCCCGACGCGCCCGGGTACCATCTCCCGACCCGCAGCCGAACTCCCAGGAGGGCCCTCCCGTGCGACTCGCCGACAAGGTCACGATCATCACCGGCGCCGGCGGCGGCATGGGCCGGACCGCGGCCCGGATGTTCGCGGCCGAGGGGGCCCGCGTGGTGTGCGTGGACGTGTCCGAGGAGATGGCCGAGTCGGCCGCCGACGAGGTGCGCGGCGCGGGCGGCGAGGCGACCGCGGTCGCCGCCGACGTGTCGCAGGACGACCAGGCGCGGCGGATGGTCGAGCACGCCGTCGCGACATACGGCCGCGTCGATGCCCTCTACAACAACGCGGGGATCATGCCCGCCGCCGACCACTCGGTCATCGACACCGACGTCGAGACCTGGGACAAGGTCATGGCCGTCAACGTCCGCGGCGTCTATCTCGGCTGCAGGTACGCGATCCCGAGGATGGTCGAGCAGGGCTCGGGCTCGATCATCAATGTCGCCTCGTTCGTCGCGATCCTCGGCTGCTCGGTGCCGCAGGACGCCTACACCGCGTCGAAGGGGGCGGTCCTCGCCCTCACGAAGAGCCTCGCCGTCCAGTTCGCGCCGCAGGGCGTCCGGTCGAACTCGATCTCGCCCGGACCGATCGAGACGCCGCTCCTGATGGACTGGTTGGTCAAGGACGAGGAGGCGAAGCGAATCCGTCTCGCGCGCAACCCGACCGGACGCTTCGGCAAGCCCGAGGAGATCGTCCATGTCGCGGTGTACCTGGCCTCGGACGAGAGCCGCTGGACGAACGGGGCGAACCTCGTCATCGACGGCGGGATCACCGTGAACTACTTCTGAGCGAGGCGCAGTGATGACCGGAACCCATGCGCCGCGGATCGCGGTCGGAGTCGATGTCGGGGGCAGCGGCATCAAGGTCGCGGTCGTCGATCTCGACCGCGGCGTCCTGATCCCGCCCCGCCTCCGGGTCGCGACGCCGCAGCCGTCCACACCGGGCGTGGTCGTCCCGACGATCGTCCGAACGGTCAAGCGCGCGATCAAGGAGTCCGGCGTGAGCGGCGCCGGACTCGCCATCGGCGTCGGGATGCCGTCGGTCGTGATCGACGGGGTGACGAAGTCCGCGGCGAACATCGATCCGGCCTGGGTCGACTACGACCTCGGCGCGCACCTCGACGCCGCCCTGAAGACGAAGGTGACGGTCCTCAACGACGCCGATGCCGCGGGCCTCGCGGAGATGCGCTTCGGCGCCGGCGCCGGCGAGCGTGGCGTGGTGATCGTGCTGACGCTCGGGACCGGGCTCGGGTCCGGGCTGTTCAACGACGGGGTGCTCGTCCCGAACACCGAGCTCGGCCATATGGAGATCCGCGGCCGCGATGCCGAGCGGCGCTCGGCGGCAGTCGCCCGAACGCGGCGCGGGCTGTCGTGGAAGGCCTGGGCGAGCGACCTCGACGAGCACCTCCACGCGATCGACAAGCTCTTCTCGCCGAACCTGATCATCCTCGGCGGCGGGGTCAGCAAGAACGCCGACAAGTTCATCCCGCGCCTCACGGTCCGGACGCGGGTCGTGCCGGCGACGCTCCGCAACGACGCCGGGATCGTCGGCGCCGCGATGGCCGCGGCGGAGCGCTACGTGGACGGCGACCCGACCCTCCGACGCTGACCGCTCGACGCCCGCGACCGGGCGCGCGGTGCGTCAGGCGCGCTCGCGGAGGGTCTTCAGCTGCTCGGTCGAGCCCGACACGACGAGCGACTCGCCGGCCACCAGCGCCCGGTCCGGCGGAGGGTTCGGCTCGTAGTCGGCGTCACCGCCGACGATCGCCAACGTGAAGATCCCGTCGTCCCGGAGCTCGGCGACCGTCCGGCCGTCGAGCGGCCCGCCGGCCGCGATCTCGAGCTCCTCCATCGAGAAGCGGAGGTCGCCATGGGAGAGCGCCGCGTCGATGAAGTCCGCGACCCGCGGCCGGATCGCGAGCTCGGCCATCCGGCGGCCGGCCATCGTGTAGGGCGACACGACCCGATCGGCCCCGGCCTGGGTCAGCTTCGCGTCGGCCCCGACCGCGTTGGCCCGGCCCACGATGAACAGGCGCGGGTTCAGTGCCCGGGCCGACAGGGTCACGTAGACGTTGTTCGCGTCCGAATCGATCGTGGCCACGAGGCCCCGGGCGACCTCCACCCCGGCCAGCCGCAGGGTGTCGTCGGACGTGGCGTCGCCCTGGACGACGAGGTGGCCGTCGAGCCGGGCGCGCTCCAGTGACTCGGCCAGGATGTCGATGACGACGAGCCGCTGGCCGGCGTGGACGAGCTCGCGCGCCACGGTCGAGCCGACCCGGCCGTAGCCACACAGGATGTAGTGGCCGCGCAGGTCCGAGACCGCCTCCGCCATCTTCCGTGCCTCCCGTCGCCCGCTCGTCGCCTCGGCGATCACCGCCTCGGCCACGATCCCGATGCTGCCGTAGATGATGCCGACCCCGCTGATCGCCAGGAGCATCGTCCAGAGCCGCTCCGGCCATCCGACGAGCTCGCGCACCTCGCGGAACCCGACCGTCGTCATCGTGATCACCGTCATGTAGGCCGCGTCGGCCAGGTTCCACCGGAACAGGACGATGTAGCCGACGGTCCCGATCAGGATCGTGGCCAGCACGACCGCGATCCAGATCCGGACGTGGCGCCCCTGGACGATCTCGAGCGCGCTCCGGAACGAGCGGACCCACGGCCGGGGTTTCACCGGTCCGACCCCGCCGACGGTCTCGCGCAGGGGTCGGCCGTCCTCGACGGCCTCGACGGCCTCCTCGATCCGGACGGCGCGGTCGGTCATGGACGGAGTGTAGGGCCGCGGCGGATTCAGCCCGGAGGCAGCCCGGGGGTGGGAGGGCCTGGACGACCGGATGGCATCGAGGCGCCCGCCCGACGCGTGACGGCCCGGGCCGGGGCGTCCCGCGGCCCGGCGTACCATGGGCGGACGAACCGCGGCCGTCCGCCGCCGACCACCGCCACGAGGTGCTTCCACGATGACCACCGAGCAGCAGGCGCCCGACGCCGCCGCGACCGGCCCCATGACCGCCCGGATGATGATCGGCGGCGAGTCCGTCGACGCCGCCGACGGCCAGACCTTCGAGATCGTCAACCCGGCCACCGGCAAGGTGATCGCCACGGCCCCGCTCGGTGGGCGCGAGGACGTGGACCGCGCTGTGGCCGCCGCGCAGAAGGCCTTCAGCGACCGCAAGGGGTGGGCCAGCTGGGCGGCCGGCAAGCGCGGCCGGACGCTCGCCAAGTTCGCCGACCTGATCAAGAAGAACTCGGAGGAGCTCGCCTGGCTCGAGAGCCGCAACGTCGGCAAGCCGATCGGTGGCGCCCGCGGCGAGATCATCGGCGCCAGCCTCGTGTTCGACTACTACGCGGGCGCCGCGAACAAGGTCTACGGCCAGACGATCCCGGTCTCGAAGCCGGGGCTCGACCTGACCCTGCGCGAGCCGATCGGCGTCGTCGGGCTGATCGTGCCGTGGAACTTCCCGCTGCTCATGGCCTCGTGGAAGGTGGCCCCGGCCCTCGCCGCGGGCAACACGGCCATCCTGAAGCCGGCCTCGTACTCGCCGCTGACGGCGCTCCGGCTCGGCGAGCTGGCGCTGGAGGCCGGCATCCCGGCCGGCGTGCTGAACGTGGTCACGGGTCCGGGCGGGACGGCGGGCGCGTCGATCGCGGCCCATCCGGGGATCGGCAAGGTCGCCTTCACGGGCGAGACCACGACCGGCCAGGAGATCATGCGGCTGGCCAGCGGCAACGTGAAGAAGATCTCGCTCGAGCTCGGCGGGAAGAGCCCGAACATCGTCTTCGCCGACGCGGACCTCGAGAAGTTCGCTCGCGAGTCGCCCTACTCCGTGTTCGACAACGCCGGCCAGGACTGCTGCGCCCGGTCGCGCATCCTGGTCGAGCGTTCGGTCCACGAGCGCGTCGTGGAGCTGTTCGCCGAGGCGACCCGCAATGTCAAGGTCGGCGATCCGGCCGACGAGGCCACCGAGGTCGGAACGCTCGTCAGCTTCAAGCAGCGCGATCGGGTGGCCGACTACATCGAGATCGGGCAGGCGGAAGGCGCGACCATCGTGGTCGGTGGGTCGGCGCCGGAAGATCCGGCCCTGGCCGACGGCGCGTACCTCATGCCGACCGTGTTCGACAACGTCCGCAACGACATGCGGATCGCGTCCGAGGAGATCTTCGGGCCGGTCGTGTCCGTCATCCCGTTCGACACCGAGGAGGAGGCGCTCCAGCTCGCGAACGCCACCCCGTATGGCCTGTCCGGCTCGATCTGGACGCGTGACATCGGCAAGGGGCTGCGGGCCGCCAAGGCCCTCCAGGCCGGCGTGGTCTCGGTCAACTCGAACTCGTCGGTCCACACCGAGGCGCCCTTCGGCGGCTACAAGATGTCGGGCATCGGGCGCGAGCTCGGGATGTCCGCGCTGGACCTGTACACGGAGACGAAGAACGTCTTCATCGACCTCTCCTGAGGGGTTCTCGGCGCGCGGCCGGGTCGACAGGCCCGGCCGGACGGCGCTCTCGCGGATGACGCTGCTCGTGCCGGGCCTCGCGTTGGCGGCCGTGATCGGGGTCGGGCTCGCCGGCGGGTCCGGACCGGCACAGATCGCCGACGGTGATCCGGCCCCCGTGTCGTCAACGGTCGTCGCGCCGCTGGACACGACCGCGGCTCGGCCGACCGCCCCACGCCGACGCGAGACCGGCACCGATGGGCTCATGGGCCGCCTCCCGTTCGACCTCCCACCCGCTCCCGTCCGTCCGTTGGTCAACCGGTTCACGATCGACGACGTGCGCGCCGCCTGGTCCGACCTCGACACGACCCCGCCGTGGGTCCGCCGCATCCGCGGCTTCGGCAGCTACACCGCCGACCCGTACCAGCGGTAGCGGCGAGCGCGGATTCGCGGGAAGGCGGCGTGAGCTCGGCGGCCGCCTGCGTGAACTCGCCGGCCGCCGATGTTGTCCCCAGGGCAGCAAGCGACGAAGGAACGGGCGCCCAGCCGCCGGTTGTGGTGCCGGCAGAAACAAGCGACGCTGGAACGCCGGGATTCGGGCCCGATTCCCCGTCCCGGACATCGCTTGTGGTCCCCACCGCAACACGCGCGGTCAGCCGTCGGTCATGGTGCACCGGCCCCGGGCGTTGGCGAGGGCATCGACCCGGATGCGGCGCAGGCGTCGGCGGGGGCCGCGTCGGGCAGTTGCGCCCTACTCGTCCCAGTGGCGGTCGGCGGGGTGGATGTCCGGGCGGCGGCGATGGAGCCAGTCGCGGATCGCCCAGTAGCTGGTCTTGAACGCGATCCCGGGCCAGGGGATCGCTTCAGGGGCGAACGCCCGGATCTCGAGCGCCTCAGGGTTCAGGCGCGGCTCGCCGCCCACGACCCGGGCCTCGAACGCGAGCACGACCACCGCCGCCTCGAGCCGCGAGTACAGCCCCACGATCTCGCCCGGCTCGACGATGAGCCCGGTCTCCTCGAGTGTCTCGCGGACCGCCGCCTCGCCGACCGTCTCGTCGACCTCGAGGAAGCCGCCGGGCTGTGCCCACCAGCCCTTGCCCGGCTCGATTCCGCGCCGGAGCAGGACGATCTCGCCGGCGTCGGTGACGGGGATCGTGGTGACGACCAGGCGCGGGTTGACGTACGCGATGTGACCGCATGCCGGACAGGCGAGCCGCTCGCGGTCCTCGCCGTCGATCGCGCCCAACGCCAGCTCGGTCCCGCAGCGCGAGCAGTAGTTGAGCATCTCGGCCATCCACGCCGGGACGCCGCCGCCGGACGGGACGCTGGTGGAACGCGCGTCGGGGCCGCGACCGAACGCGTCGAGAAGGTCACCCGAGTCGCCCGAGTCGTCGGACCCGCCGGACCCGCCGGACCCGCCGGACCCGCGGAGGCTTCCCGCGAACCCGCCGGTCATGCCAGCACCGCCAGCGTGGCTGCGGCGATGAGGCCCGCGAGCCCGATCAGGCTGACCGCCACCCACGCCAGCCGGAACAGGCCCCTGGTCGCATCGACCGGCATCCATGCCCACGCCGAGCGCCAGATCCGGACGACGGCATCGGCGGTCGTGATCACGAGGAGCGGGGCGGCGATCAGCACGCAGACCTTGATCAGGGGGCTGCCCAGCGGGGTGCCGAGCTCGAGCGCCGTGATCGCGATCGCGCCGAGGAGCAGGACCGGGACCGAGAGCAGGACGTAGTGCTTCTGGAGGGGCGTCGGGTCGGTCTCCGGCACCGAGCGGGGCGGGAGCCCCTGGAGGCTGGGCGGGAGCGACGCGGCGGCGTGGGCGACCGGCGCGGCCCGGCGGGCGCGGGCCGACGGCTCCGTGACCGCCTGGCGGTCGAGGACCGGCATGCCGGATTCCCAACGCTCGTCGTCCATCGCGTCGAGTGTACGACCGACCGCCGGAATTGCCCTCCGGGACCGGCCTGTCTCATCCGACAACCAGCCGACCGTGAACGGGTGGTGCCGGGCTCCGCGACCGACGGACGCCTCGAATGCGTCCGCGGCTGATGAATGAGCCGGAATCGGGCCGTCTGCGGGAGGGAGGCGGCGTCGGACCCGCGTTACGGTCGTGCCGGCTGTCATTCGAACCGGCCAGGCGACGAGGGGCGCGAGGGGCGAGAGGGATCGGGCGGGAGGCCCGGCCCCGAGGGGCGCGAGGCCCGCTACAGGCCCTCGTTCGCCGGATCGGCCGCGATCGCCTCGGCCTGAGTGGCGCGCCGGGCTGCCAGGCGCTCGCCGAGCGCATCGTCGCCGACCGCGAGGATCGAGGCCGCCAGCAGTGCGGCGTTCTCGCCGTTCCCGACACCGACCGTCGCGACCGGCACGCCCTTCGGCATCTGGACGATCGCGAGGAGGGCATCCAGCCCGTCCGACACGCCGCCGGCCATCGGGACGCCGATGACGGGGCGGGTCGTCTGCGACGCCACGACCCCGGGCAGATGGGCGGCGAGCCCGGCAATCGCGATGAAGACGCGGATCCCGCGGGCCTCGGCGCCGGCGATGAAGCGCGTCAGCAGGTCCGGGGCGCGATGTGCCGAAATCACCCGGATCTCGGACCCGACGCCGAGGTCGTCGAGCACGGCCATCGCGCGCTCGGCCGCCGCGATGTCGGAGCGGCTGCCGACGACGATCCCGACCCGGACCTCGTTCTCGAATCGCGCCTGGCTGCCTTCGGTCACCCTGGTCCTCCTGCTGGTCGGTCGCCGTCGTTGGCTTCGGCTTCACCGGTCGGTCCGCCCGAGCCCATCTGGGCCGGGCGCTCGATGCCGAGACGATCGTAGACGTCCAGGATCCAACCGCCCTTTTCTGCCTGGTAGATCACCCCGTCGAGAGGGCCTCCCGCCCGCTCCACGATCCCCTGCTTGACCCGGGCATAGCCCTCGACCAGGGCCGGGTCGGCGCGGAGCGCGTCGCGGAACTGGAGGTCCTTGGCGAGATCCCCGGTCCCCCGCGGGTGGACGTGGAAGTGGATCCGGAACTCGTCGCCGTCGTGCTCGATCGCCCCGACGTGCATCGGCCGGGTCGGCGGCCACGGATTGGGGCCGGGCTGCGGTCCGAACCCGAGCTCGTACATCGCCGCGGTGATCGCCGGGATCTCCGCCGGGTCCGCCTCGGTGCCGAGATCGATGATCCCCTTGCCGGGCAGCCCGGGAACCGCCGTGCTCCCGATGTGCTCGACGTGCAGGTCCGGGCGGACCGTCTCGATCAGCGCGATCACCCGTGCGGCGACGTCGAGCGAGCGCACGTCCCACGGCCGGACGTGAGCCGCACGGCGCTCGTAGGCTCCGATCGGACGAGGCGACGATGGCACGCCGGAAGTGTAGATTCCCGCCCATGCGCCGCGTCATCGGCCGTCGCATCCACGAGGTGGACGTCGGCTAACTCGAATCGCTGACCGCCCGCGCCGACCGGATCGTGATCGACCTCGGGACCGGCGACGGCCGAGCGGTCCTGGCCCGCGCCCGGCGTGATCCCCGGACGCTGGTGATCGGTATCGACGCGTCCGCCGCGGCGATGGCCGAGGCGTCGCTCCGTGCCGCCCGGCCCGAGCGCAGGGGCGGCCTCCCGAACGCCCTGTTCCTCGCCGCGGCCGTGGAGGCGCTGCCCGAAGCGCTGCGCGGCCGCGTCGACGAGGTCACGATCCACCTCCCGTGGGGATCCCTGCTCCGGGCCACACTCGCCAGCTCCGAGGCGGCGGCCGCCGCGGACGGCATCGCCTCGCTGCTCGCGCCCCGCGGACGGGTCCGGTCGCTCGTCTCGGTGGATGCCCGGGACCGGCTCGGGCTGGCGCCGCTGTGCGCCGCCGACGCTCCGGAGCTGGCCGCTCGATGGGCGGACCGAGGCCTCGCGCTGACCCGCTTCGCGCCGGCCGGCAAGGCCGAGATCGCGGCCACCGGCTCGAGCTGGGCGCGTCGCCTGGGAGCGGGGCGCGACCGGGCTGCATGGCGGCTGGAGCTCTGCCGAGGGGCCTGGCGGCACCGGCTAGAATTCGTTGACGATGCAACTCCGCCGGGGCCTCGCGGTCCTCCCGCTGATCATCTCCCTGCTCGCCGCGCCCGCCGCCCTCGCCGCCCCGCCCGACCAGGGAACGGCTCCAGGCTCCACGACGACCGCTCCCCGGCCGCTCAGGCTCGACCTCGCCGAGCCTTCGGACTTCGTCGCCCAGACGAACTTCGTCCAGTGCGTCGGGGCGAGCATGCAGATGATGCTCAACATCATGGACGCCCGCGACGATCGGTCGGCGCGGACCCAGCTCCGCCTCCAGAACCTCGCCCGCGACCTGTCCGGTCCGACCCGCGCCGGGTTCACGCGCCAGGGCGCCAGCGTGCGCGGCTGGTCGGGCGGACTGAACCAGCTCGGCGCGGGGCCGTATCGCCTCGTGGGAACCGAGACCATCGACCAGGCGCTGCGCCTCGCCGCCAAGGCGATCAGCTCGACGGGCAAGCCGGTGGGCCTGCTCGTCTGGTCCGGCCGTCACGCCTGGGTGATGAGCGGCTTCCACGCGACGGCCGACCCGCGCGTCACCGACGACTACGTGGTGACCCGGGCGATCGTCCTCGACCCGCTCTATCCGCACGGCTCGAGCAGGTGGGGGCCGAGCCCGACGCCGCGCCAGGCGCTGGCGCCGTCGGTGCTCGGCAGGCAGTTCGTCCCGCGCCGACGGGGGACCTGGGCGGGGGCGCCGATCGGAAGTCCGACGACGGCGACCCTGTCGGCCTTCTCGGGCAAGTACGTCCTCGTGCTGCCGTACGCCCCGACGCCGATCGCCCGCGACCGCCACATCGCCGCCTGACGTCGCCGGGCTCCGCGGCCCCGGCCCTCCCGCCGGCCCGGTGCCCGCGGCCCGGCGCGCTTGCGCTACCGTCCGGCCATGACGACCACCGTCCCGCTGATCCTCGACGTCGACACCGGGATCGACGATTCGCTCGCCCTCCTCTACGCCGCCGCCTCGCCCGAGGCCGAGCTGGTCGCCGTGACCTGCGTGGGCGGCAACGTCGACGCCCACCAGGTCGAGCGGAACACGCGGGCCGTCCTCGAGCTCGCGGGCCGGACCGATGTCGAGGTCGCCCTCGGCCGCGACCGGCCGCTGGTGAAGCCGATCGAGACCACGCCCGAGACCCACGGCCCGCAGGGGCTCGGCCATGCCGAGCTGCCGCCGCCCAGCCGCCCCCTGAGCGAGCGCAACGGGGTGGACCTGATCATCGAGGAGGCACGCCGCCGGCCGGGCGAGATCATGCTCGTCACGCTGGGGCCGCTGACGAACCTCGCCCTGGCGCTGCTCCGCGAGCCGGACCTGCCCCGGCTGCTCCGTGGCTGGACGCTGATGGGCGGCGCTTACCGATCGCCCGGCAACACCGCGCCCACGACCGAGTGGAACATCCACTGCGACCCCGACGCCGCGAAGATCACGTTCAACGCCTGGGGTGCGTCGGCCGAGGCCCACGGGCACGGGCGCCCGCTTGCGCTCGGGCTGGACGTGACGGAGCAGGCCAAGATCGTGCCGGATCACGTCGTCGCCCTGGCCCGGGCGGCGGGCAGCACCCCGGACGACTCTCTCGCCCTCGCCCGCGGCGAGGACCCGATGCACGCCACGCGATCGGTGGCGAGCAACCCGATCGTCCGCTACGTCGCCGACGCGCTCCGGTTCTACATGGAGTTCCATGCCCACTACGACGGGTTCTACGGCGCGTTCATCCACGATCCCCTCGCGACGGCCGCGGCGCTCGACCCGTCCCTGGTCCGGACGCAGGCCGTCACGGTCGACGTCGAACTGGGCGGGACGCTCACGACCGGCGAGACCGTGACCGACTGGCGCGGCGTGTGGGGCCGGCCCCCGAACCTGGACGTCGCGGTCGAGACCGACGCGCCCGAGTTCCTGCGCCGGCTCGTCGAGCGCCTCGGGCGGTTGGCGGCGGCGCGCTCGACGTAGCACACTACGCGCGGAGGGTCGGCACCGGGGCCCGAGTGGGAGCTCGAGCAGCCCGATGGACAGGAGGAGGTCACATGACGGCCAGTTGGGTCCGTGCGCTCGTCGCAATCGCCGCGTTCTTCGTCGTGCTCGTCGTCGGGATCGTCGCGGTGGGCGCGATCGACACGACGGTCGAGGAGGGCACCGGCCTGATTGCTGGGCGGAACACCCTCATCCTCGTCTTCGGGCTCGCGATCCTCATCGGGCTGATCGCCTACGCCGGCGTCGAGTACGCACAGACGGGGCGCCTCGAGTCGATCAGCTCGCAGTTCGACACGCGGACGATCGTGTTGATCCCGATCGCCATCGCGATCAACATCATCCTCGGCCAGACGGTCTCCGCAGCGCTCAAGGTGCCGATCTACCTCGACTCGATCGGCACGATCCTCGTCGGGGTCCTCGCCGGGCCGATCGCCGGCGCGCTCACCGGCGGGCTGGCGAACCTGATCTGGACCTACATCCTGCCCGCGCCGTTCCACTCGGACTACGCGGCCCCCTTCTTCATCGTCGCGGTCGAGATTGGACTGCTGGCAGGCATCTTCGGACGACTCGGGTTCTTCCGGAGCCGCCCCAGCGCCCCACCGGCCCAGGTCCTGATCGGACTGGCGGTCGTCGTCGCGGTCGTTGCCGCGATCGCCTTCTGGGGATTGCCCAAGGAGTTGACGTTCTTCGCGCCGGTCGCCGAGGGCGCGGCTGGACCATCCCCGATCTTCGTCGTCCTCGGGTGGCTGGTCGCCATCCTGCTGATCGCCTCGGCGGTCGCCCTGATGGCGTACCTCATCGTCCGTCGCGATGTCGGCGTCGCCTATGTGTTCGTCGCCGGTCTGATCTGCGGCGTCGTGTCCGCGATCATCTCCGCGCCGATCTCGGCGCAGGTCTTCGGCGGGGTCACAGGCTCCGGGACCGACTTCCTCGTCGCGGCGTTCCAGCAGGCCGGGAACACGCTCCAGGAATCCGTGCTCAAGCAGGGGCTCCTCTCTGACCCGATCGACAAGACGGTGACCTTCGTCGTGGTCTTCGCAGTGCTGGGCGGGCTCAGCCGACGCTTCGTCGCCCGGTTCCCGCAGGGCGAGCAGGCGGTCGGGCTGACGGAGGGGTAGGCCCATCGACCCCGCGATCCCGGGCGGCGCCGCGCTCTCCACGGCCGACGCCGCCTTCCTCGCCGGCCTCGCCCCGCCGGCCCCGTCCCCGTACCACCGCCTCAACCCGCTGACGAAGGCCGTCGCCGCGACGGTCGCGTCGCTCGGCGCGTTCGTCGTCGGCGGCTACCTCGGACCGCTCGCGATCATCGCCTTCGGGACCCTCCCGGCGGCGGTCATCGCCGGCGTCGCCGGCCGCCTCGTCCGGATCTCGCTCCTGCTCACCCTGCCGATCGCGATCTCGGTGGTCCTCGTCAGCGTCTTCACCCGGGCTGGGACGACCGTCCTGTTCACGGTCGGCCCCTTCGACGCGACCCTCGAGGGCGTCGACTTCGCCGGCCAGACCCTCGTCCGCCTGTTCGCGATCTCGACCGCGATCGGGCTGTTCGGGCTGACGACCGAACCGCGCAGCTTCGTCCTGGACCTGGAGCGGCGGGGCCTCTCGCCGCGGTTCGCGTTCGTCGCGATGGCGACGCTCGAGGCGGTTCCGGCGATGGTCGAGCGGGCGAGCGTGATCGGAAGCGCCCAGCGGGCGCGCGGGCTCGACACGGAGGGCAGCGTCCGCGCCCGGCTGCGCGGGGTCCTGCCGTTGGTCGGCCCCGTGATCTTCTCGTCGCTGACCGAGGTGGAAGAGCGGAGCCTGGCGCTGGAGGTGCGGGCATTCGGCCGGCCGGGCCGGCGCGAGCTCCTGTGGCGGATCCCGGACAGTGGCCTGCAACAGGCGGTCCGGGCGGTCCTCATGCTCGCGCTCCTCGGCGCGATCGTCGCCCGGATCGCGGGCGTCTTCCCGGCGCTGCCCTGATGCTCGAGCTGCGCGGCGCCACCTACCGCTACGCCGGGTACGCGACCGAGGTCCTCCACGAGGTCGACCTCCGCCTCGACGACGGTGAGATCGTCGGGCTGGTCGGGCCGAACGAGGCGGGCAAGTCGACGCTGTGCCTGGTCGCGTCGGGGCTGGCGCCCGCGTCGGTCGGCGGCAGCCTGAAGGGAACCCTGACGCTCGACGGCGAGCCGGCCGCGGGCCTGTCGACCCACCAGCTCGCCGAGCGCGTGGTGGTCGGCTTCCAGAACCCGAACACGCAGCGGTCCGGGGTGGCGGCGACGGTGTTCGAGGAGATCGCGCTCGGACCGATGAACCTGGGCCTGCCGGTGGCGGAGACCGTGGAGCGGACCCGCGAGGCGATCGCCCGGTTGCGGCTGGAGCATCTCGTCCTGCGCGATCCGCAGCGACTGTCCGGCGGTCAGGCGCAGCTCGTCGGGATCGCCTCGCTGCTCGCGATGCGGCCGCGCCACGTGATCCTCGACGAGCCGACCGCCCAGCTCGACCCGGCCGGGACGCGGCTGGTCGGCGCGGCGCTCCGGGAGCTGGCCGGGACGGGGACGTCGCTGCTGATCGCCGAGCACAAGACGGACCTGCTCGACGGGCTGTGCAGCCGGATCGTCGTGATCGACGGCGGGCGGATCGTGCTCGATGGTCCGACGGCGGAGGTGTTCGACGATCCGCGCCTCGCCTCGCTCGGGGTCGAGCCGCCGGCTCGGGCGCGGCTGACCCGGGCATTCGCGGAGCGCGGCCTCGATCCATCGGCGATCGCCGTGGCGCTGGCGGGCACGTCGTGACCGCCGTCACCGGGCCGACCGGCGCCGGACCCATCATCCGCGTCGAGGGACTCGCCCACGTCTACCCCGGCGGCACGCGGGCGCTCGACGGGGTCGACCTCGCGATCCGGCGGGGCGAGCGGGTGGCCATCGTGGGCCAGAACGGCTCCGGCAAGTCGACCCTCGTCCGGCACCTGAACGGCCTGCTCCGGCCGACCGAGGGTCGGGTCCTGGTGGACGGGAAGGACGCCGCGGGACAGCGCGTGGCGTACCTCGCCGCGACCGTGGGGCTCGCATTCCAGGATCCCGATCGCCAGATCTTCGCCGGCAAGGTCCGGGCCGAGGTGGCATTCGGGCCGCGCAACCTGGGGCTGACGGGCGCCGCGCTCGACGCCGCGATCGATGGCGCGCTGGCCGCGACAGGCCTGGACGACGACGCCGACGCGAACCCCTACGACCTGGGCTACTCGCGGCGCAAGCTGCTCGCGCTCGCCTCGATCCTCGCGATGGGCACGCCGGTCGTCGTGCTCGACGAGCCGACGACCGGGCAGGACGCGCGTGGCGTCGAGCGGATCCACCGGATCGTCGAGGAGCTCGCGGGCGACGGGCGGACCGTGATGGCCATCAGCCACGACATGCGCTTCGTGGCCGAGTCGTTCGAGCGCGTGGTGGTCATGCGCGATGGGCGGGTCATCCTCGACGGGCCGCCCCCCGACGTCTTCGCCGAGGCCTCCTGGCCGGCGCTCGAATCGACCTTCCTCGAGCCGCCGCTGCCGGCTCGGATCGGCGCCCGCCTCGGTCTCGGCTCGACGCCGACCGACGGGGCGCTCCTCGACGCTCTGGCGGCCGCGGCGACGGGCTGACCCCGGGGCCCCGGCTACGCCCCGACGAGCAGCTCCACGCGGTGGATCTCCCCGTCCACGATCCGGAAGGCTCCCAGCGCCGGCTCGTCTTCGGCGAGCGAGACGAGGATGTACAGCGAGTCCGGGTAGAACGCCAGGCCGAGGTCCGTCGGGCTCGGGTAGGCGGGCGAGCGGACGTGGCTGTGGACGATCGCCCAGAAGACCTCGTCGGCGTCGTCGGTCGCGATCGTGAGGCGGAGCAGGTCGTCCGGGTGGATCTCGTAGCGGTACGGCGAGGCCGCCTTGTTGCGGACCGGCTCGTAGCGCAGCGCGGAACCCCCGTCCGCCGCCGGCCGGTCACCGATGATCAGGCCGCACGCCTCGTTCGGGTCCTCCGCGCGGGCCTGGTCGATCAGCTCCTGGATAAGCAACGCCGACAGGGTCACCGAGGCCGGCCCAGGGTGCCCGGCGGGCAGAGGATTCGGGTCGCTCACCACCAGCTGACGCCGCCCTCCAGGTCGTCGGCCATCTCGTCGAAGTCGCGGGTGAACGTGCCCGCGCTCAGGTACTTCCAGCCGCCGTCGGGCAGGAGCGCCACGATCGTGCCGGAGGTCATCCGCTGTGCCTCGCGCGCCGCCGCGACCAGCACCGCGCCGCACGACGGCCCGCCGAAGATCCCCTCGCGGTCGACCAGGTCGCGCAGCGCCGCGATCGCGTCGCGGTTGCTGACGAGATACTTCGCGTCGAGCATCGCCGGGTCGAGGATCTCGGGCACGAACCCCTCGTCGAGCGAGCGCAGCCCCTGGACCGCGTCGCCGGGCAGCGGCTCGGCGGCGACGATCCGGACCCCCGGCTTCTCGCGCCGCAGGTAGCGGCCCACGCCCATCAGCGTCCCGCTCGTCCCGAGCCCGGCCACGAACACGTCGATCTCCGGGCAGTCGGCAAGGATCTCGGGGCCCGTCGTCTGCTCGTGGGCCCGCGGGTTCGCCTCGTTGCCGTACTGGTACGGCATGACGAACCGGGGGTCCTTGGAGACGAGGTGCTTGGCGAGCGCGATCGCGCCGTTCGAGCCCAGGTGCCCGGGCGAATCGATCACCTCGGCGCCGAACAGCGCGGTCATCTGGCGCCGCTCGTTGGTGACGTTGTCGGGCATGACGAGGGCGACCCGGTAGCCCTTGCGCCGCCCGATCATCGCGAGGGCGATGCCGGTGTTGCCGGACGTCGGCTCGAGGATGATCGAGTCGTCGTGAAGGAGCCCGCGCGCCTCGAGATCCTCGATCAGGTACTTCGCCGCGCGGTCCTTGACGGAGCCCGTCGGGTTGACCATCTCGAGCTTGGCGAAGATCCGGACCGCGGGGTTCGGCGACATCCGCGGGATCTCGACGAGCGGCGTGTGACCGATCGCGTCGAGGATCGAGTCGTAGCGCCCGCCGTGTGGGGCCAGCGCCTCGTGGGCGTGGGCGTGATCGTGATCGCCGGCCGGATCCGGTTGCGGCGTCGGGACCACGACCGGGCGTGGCAGCGCCATCGTCAGGCCGTGCCGCCGGCCATCGCCGGCAGGAGGCGGACCTCGTCGCGCTCGGCGACCGCGGTCGCGAGCCCGTCGAGATAGCGCACGTCCTGGCCGTTGACGTAGACGTTCACGAACCGGTTGAGCTCGCCGTCCTCGGTCAGGAGCTGGCTCCGGAGGTTCGGATAGGCGGCCGTCAGCGCATCGACGACCTCGCCGACGGTCGTCCCGGTCAGCTCGACCTCCTTGTTGCCCCCGACCTGGGGGCGAAGGACGGTCGGGATCTTGACGACGCTCACGCGGGACCTCCGAGGACGAACGGTGCCTCGGCGGGAGGGGCCGAGAACGACGGGATGGCAAGGGGCCGGCCCTCGGCCCGGGCGGCGACCGCCTCGGTCGAGCAGACCGGGCAGTTCGGGTCGCGCCGGAGCTTGAGCTCGGTGAAGGACGTGTCGAGGGCATCGAAGAGGAGCAGGCGCCCTGCGAGCGTGTCGCCGATGCCGAGCAGGACCTTGAGCGCCTCGTTGGCCTGGAGCATGCCCATGATCCCGGGCACGACGCCGAGGACACCCGCGACCGAGCAACCGGGCGCGAGCTCCGGCGGCGGCGGGGTCGGGTAGAGGCAGCGGTAGCACGGGCCGTCGAAGGGGATGAAGGTCGTGAGCTGGCCCTCGAACCGGAAGACCGAGGCGTGGACGACCGGGATGTTCTTCGCGACCGCGGCGTCGTTGAGCAGGTAGCGCGTCTCGAACGTGTCGGTCCCGTCGATGATCACGTCGTAGCCGGCGATGATCCGGTCGACGTTCTCCGCGACGAGCATCTCCTCGTGGGCGACGACGTTCACGTCCGGGTTCAGCGCGTTGATCGTCTTCCGCGCCGATTCGACCTTGCGCTCGCCGATCCGATCGTTCGTGTGGAGGATCTGACGCTGCAGGTTGGAGAGGTCGACGACGTCGAAGTCGACGATCCCGATCGTCCCGACGCCGGCGGCGGCGAGATAGAGCGACGACGGCGAGCCGAGCCCGCCCGCGCCGATGAAGAGCGCCTTGGAGCCCAGGAGCCGAGCCTGGCCCTCCGCCCCGACCTCGGGGATCAGGAGGTGGCGGCTGTAGCGCTGTTTCTGCTCCGGGCTGAGCGTGACGGGCTTGTCCCACGGCAGCCCGGCCGACTTCCAGCCCTGGAACCCGCCACTCATCGAGGCGACGTTCGTGTAGCCGAGCTGCTCGAGCGTCTGGGCGGCGAACAGGCTCCGGACGCCGCCGGCGCAGTACAGGACGACGGGCGCGTCCTTGTCCGGGGCGGCGGCCTCGATCTGCTGCTCGACGTAGCTCTTGCTGATGTGGACCGCGCCCGGCAGGTGGCCCTGCTCCCACTCGCTGTCCTCGCGGACATCGACGATCAGGGCGCCGCCCTCGGGCAGGGCGTCGACCTCGGGTGGCGAGACTTCGCGGATCTGCGCGCGGGCCTCGCGGAGGAGGTCGGCGTAGGTTCGTGGCATGAGTGGTGGGTGCTCCGGTTGACGACGGGCTGCCAAACGGCAGGGCGGATCGAGAGGGTGGGCGGGTGGGCGGTCGGAACGATCGCCTGCGGCCCCTCAGTGAGTCTGCCGGCCTAGGCCGGCCGGCGACACATGCAGCAATCCTCGGGCCGCTGGAGTCGCGGAGCTCCTCCGCGGACCTCGGAGAGCGAATGCCGATCCAGCGCAGAGGTTGCCAGTCCACGGGTCATGCTGTTGCCCCTTCCGATGTCGGCACCGACTCCGTCTCGGCCAGCGCCTTCGTCAGCGTCTCGTGGCTGAGCATCGCGCACTTCAGCCGGGCCGGGCTGATGTCGATCCCGAGCAGGTCGAGGAGGTCGTCGGCGCGGAAGGCCGCGACATCGGCAACGGGCTTGCCCTTGATCTCGTCCGTCAGGAGCGAGGCACTGGCCTGGCTGATCGCGCAGCCGCGGCCGGTGAACCCGACCCGCTCGACGACCCCGTTCTCGATCCCGAGCTGCATCGTGATCCGGTCGCCGCACAGGGGGTTGCTGCCCTCGAAGGACGCCGTCGGCTCATCGATGACCCCGAAGTTGTGGGGCCGTCGATAGTGCTCGAGGATGTAGTCGCGGTAGAGGTCGTCCATCGGTTCCGTGTGGTGCGCGCGCCCGGGTCAATCCCGAGTCATTTTATCGGGATTGATGCTAGGGCCGCGTCCGCCCCTCGTCAATCGAACGTCGCGGATCGAGAGCCGATATGGTGCGGGTCATGGGTCACCGTCGCGTGCTCCCCCGGCTGGTCGTCATGGCGCTTCTCGTGACGGCCTGCGGAGCGACGCCCGTCCCGAGCCCGTCGGCGCCGGGCGCGTCGACGGCGCCGGGCGAGTCCGCGGATCCTGGCCCGAGCCTGCCGATCGCGGAGCCGAGCTCCGTGATGATCGACCAGATCGTCGGGGCGTGGCGGCCGGACTCGATCGATCTCGAGGAGGGGCAGATCGCGATCGTGTCGGACGCGTGTGCGGCCGCCGCTCGCGAGCTGCTGGGCGAGGAGGAGGCCGACCTGCCGACCGCGCTCGTGGATGCCCGCGGCGAGGGGTTCGCGACCGCGATCCTGGCCGACGAGGTGTCCGCGATCGAGTGCCTCGCCCGCACCGACGGCCGGACGGCGAACGTCGACGGGGTCTTCCGGCTCTCGCAGACGGCCGTTCTGGCGGTTGACGAGACGAAGGTGACCGTCGCGCGGCTCGTCCAGGAGGAGGATCGCGACGGTGGCCGGACGGTGGCGTTCGGGCGCGTCGGGCCGGTGCCGTTCGGGGTCAAGCTCGAGTTCAGCGAGACGGATGTCACCGCCTCGACCGCCAACGGCTGGTGGGCAGCGTGGTGGCCGGGTGGCGCACAGGCGATCGCGATCGAAGCGGTGGATCAGGGCAGCTCCGCCGTCGGGTCGGCCGAGCCGCCGACCACCGACGTGGAAGCCCGGGTGGGTCCGGCCGCGTGGTGGCTGGACCCGACCGCCGAAGCACCCACGGCGGCCTCCACGACGATCGCCGCCGTCGTCATCGAGGAGGCGTGCGCGAGCGGCCACTCACCGGAGGGCCGGATCGAGCTTCCGCAGATGGAGTTCACGGCGACGGAGGTGATCGTGACCTTCTCGATCCGGCGTCGCCCCGGCGGCCAGGACTGCCAGGGCAACGCGCCGTTCAAGGTCCAGTTCGAGTTGCCGGAGCCGCTCGGCAGCCGAACGCTGCTCGACGGCGGCGAGGATCCACCACGCAAGGCGGGCGAGCCCCCCGTAGGCTGAAGTCAGGCGGTCGGGTCGAGGATCTCCAGCTCGGCGAACGCCCGACGGTGGAACCCGCGATCGCGCGTCAGGAGGCGATCCGCGTGGTGCACGGCGTGGGCAGCGACCAGGAAGTCCGGGACCAGGCGCTCGCGAGGACCGCCAGCCTGGCGGTACGCACGCCAGGCGGTCCCGGCAGACGCGGCGGCGGGTGCACCTGTCGCGGTGAAGTCGATCGAGAGGCGCGCCAGCGCCGCTTCGGTGGCCCTCACATCCGGAAACGCCGCGATCACCTCGGACCAGACGATCTCGCAGGCGACCAGCACGCCCTCGGCCCGACATCGGCTCAGCGCGGCCTTCGAGCGGAGCCCGAAGGTGGGATCCGCACCGAGAACGTCGATGAGGACGTTGGAATCGACGGCCGTGATCACGACTCGTCGGCCGGGCCGGGACCTCGAACGTCGCGGATGAACGAGTCCGTCCCGCCAGCAGGAAGTTCCAGGCTTCCGTACAGGTCGTCGAGCTGGTCCACCGGCACGAGCTTTCGGCCGATCAACCGACCGCCGGTCTCCTCGAAGTCGATCACGGTCCCGGGCCGCAGGCCGAGCCGATCGCGCAGCCGCTTGGGAATGGTGATCTGGCCCTTCTCGCTGACCGTGGTCTTCATACCGGCAAGGTAGGAATTCCGTACCTCGCTGTCAACTCGGACCCGCCGCGGAAGCCGGACCTCAGCAGCCCGAGCGGATCCTCCGAAATCAAACGCTGCGATCGTGTCCGAGACCGGTACGGCTACCCGAAGACCCGCTGGACCTCCACGAGGCCTGCGGCCAGCGCGTCGATGTCGGCGCGGGTCGAGTAGACCTGGAACGAGGCCCGCGCGGTCGCCGCGAGGTCGAGCCGCTCGTGGAGCGGCATCGTGCAGTGGTGGCCGGCACGGACGGCGATCCCGGACCGGTCGAGGACCTGGGCGACGTCGTGAGGATGGATCCCGGGCAGGTTGAACGGGATGACGCCACCGCGCAGGTCCGCCGAGAGCGGCCCGTACAGCTCGATCCCTGGCACACGAGCCGGCAGCTCAGCGAGGGCGTAGGAGACCAGGTCCCGCTCGTGCGCTCGGACGTTGTCCATCCCGAGCCCGCCGAGGTACTCAGCCGCCACGCCCAGCCCGATCGCATCGCCGACGGCCGGCGTGCCCGCCTCGAACTTCCACGGGATGTCGTTGAAGTCCGACCTCCGGAGGTGGACCTCGCGGATCATCTCGCCGCCCGACAGGAACGGCGGCATCGCCTCGAGCAGCTCGCGCCGCGCCCACAGCGCGCCGGAGCCCATCGGGGCGAGCATCTTGTGGCCGGAGAACGCGTAAAAGTCGGCGCCCAGATCCTGGACGTCGACCGGGACGTGGGGCACGGCCTGAGCCCCGTCGATCAGGACGAGCGCGCCAGCGGCATGGGCCATCTCGACCATCTCGCGGACCGGGTTGATCGTGCCGAGGGTGTTCGAGACGTGGGTGAACGCGACGAGCTTCGGGCGGAGCTTGAGGAGGACCTCGTACACCTCGAGGCGGAGGACTCCGTCGTCGGTGATCGGGATGAACTCGAGATCGCCGTCACGCTCCTGGACGAGAAGCTGCCACGGGACGAGGTTCGCGTGGTGCTCCATCTCGGTCAGCACGATCGCGTCGCCGCGATTGATGTTCTTCCGTCCCCACGCATACGCGACGAGGTTGATCGCCTCGGTTGCGTTGCGGGTGAAGACGACCTCATGGGCGTCGGGCGCGTTGATGAACCGGGCGACCTTGGCGCGCGCCCGCTCGTACTCGGCCGTCGCCTTTTCGCCGATCGTGTAGATCCCGCGGTGGACGTTCGCGTTGTACTCGCGGTAGTAGGCGTCGATCGCGTCGAGGACGACCTGCGGCTTCTGCGAGGTCGAGGCCGAGTCGAGGTAGACGAGCGGGTGGCCGTTGATCTCCTGGTCGAGGATCGGGAAGTCGCGCCGGACGACGGCCGGGTCGAACGAAGCGGCGACCACGGTCTCGGTCTCGATCGCCATCGATGGCTCCGCCCGGCTAGCGGGCGGCCTCCACCGGCTGGTGCGCGGCCTCGGCATCGTCGGCGCCGGCCGGCGCCTGGGGCACGAGGAGCGCCTCGTCGGACACGTTGATCTCGAGCCCGGCCTCGCGCAGGATCGGTCCGTAGCCCTCGTCCTCGAGGCGGATCGCGAGGTCCTTGCCGCCCGACTTCACGATCCGGCCCTGGGCCAGGACGTGGACGAAGTCCGGCGTGATGTAGTTGAGCAACCGCTGGTAGTGCGTGATCAGGAGCACG
>DASSPG010000177.1:0-1038 GCA_035699725.1 Candidatus Limnocylindrales bacterium
GGTCGCCGACACGTAGCCGTACAGGCCGGGCACGATCAGCCGCGCCGGGTAGCCATGTGGCACCGGGAGGGGCTCGTCGTTCATCCCGATCGCGATCATCGGCTCCCGCGACGGGTCCATCACCCAGGCCGTGGGCATGCCGGCCGTCCAGCCGTCCACCGAGCGGCCCACGAGCTGGGTCGCAGCCGGCTGCACGCCGGCGATGTCGAGAACCTCGCGCAGGCGGACGCCCGTCCACTTGGCGTTGCCCACCAGGTCCCCGCCGACCTCATTGCTGACGCAGGCGATCGTCACGTACTGCTCGAACAGGGGCAGCGACGTCAGCTCGTCCCAGGTCAACGTCGCCTCGCGCTCCACGAGGCCGTGGATCCGCAGCGTCCAGGTGGCCGTGTCGACGGCCGGCGTCAGGAGGGCGGTGTCGATCAGGTAGAACCCCGAGTTGGGAGTCACGATCGGCGACAGCCGGGGGACCGCCGGCGCGAGATCCGTGCCGGGCGGCAGCGACAGGGCTGGCTCCGCGGCCGTCGGGAGATCGCCGGTCGAACCGACCGGAGCGGTCCGCTGCCCGCGGATGAGCAGGTGGCCGACCACGCCCATCGCCACGGCAGCCGCGCCACCGATGGCAACCCGCCGCAGCAGCACGCGGCGCGACCAGTCGGGCATCTCCGCCACGGCCTGGATGGCCTCGCGCGACCGAGCCTTGAGGAGCCAGCCCAGCGTCCGGACGCCGAGCAGCACGGCCAGGCCGGCCGAGGTCGCGGTCATCGCGGGGCTGGCGACCGGGTCGCCGAGCGATGCCGCGACGCCGAGGAGACCGAACGCACCGAAGCCCGCCGAGGCGAGCGCGAACCGGCTTCGGGCGACGAGCCCCAGGAGCGCACCGAATCCGACACCGGAGCCGCTCACGAACAGCTCCAGCGCCAGCTTGTCGTTGGTCCCGAACAGGGCGACCACGAGGTCCTTCGCCCCGGGCGGCTGGAGGTCGATCACGACCTGGCCGACCGACGCGATCAGCGAGGCGGCCCCGGGCAGCATGGA